>CAIVVZ010000149.1 GCA_903909505.1 uncultured Desulfobacteraceae bacterium | reverse complement strand
GTAATTCTGTTGACAATACCCTGAAAGTTGCATATATGCCTTCAACAAGCCGGAGTGGTGAAACTGGTAGACGCAGAGGACTCAAAATCCTCCGCTCGCAAGGGCATGTCGGTTCGATTCCGACCTCCGGCACTCTAATTAAAACAAGGGGTTATACCAAGTGTTTTTGATTGGTATAACCCCTATTTGTGTTTCTGGGGGCATGGTAACACATATTATCACTACAACGACAATTGATTATTGCCTGCTCAATTCAATTTTCTTCTTCTCTTTCATAGATCCTCCACATACCGAACCTCCTAACTCCGGAACTTTTTGACCCATCTGGTCTGAAATAAGTTGCTCGCTTATCCCGCTACCCCGCTTACCCCGCCACTTTGAAAATAGTTTGAAAAGGTCCCCTGACATTGATTATGGAAGGCTTCCCATTCCCGTAACCCATAATCAAGGAAAGGAGACCATTCATGCCTTATACTGGAGCCAGCGATCCTTGCAAGCATTTATTGAACGATACGGCAACATCTGAGCAAATCAATCAGTACAGCGATCAGGTCCGGAAGGGGGAAACCCCCTGCCATCTGCCGTTTTGCCCACTATGTCATGTAACTCCTGATCATTTTAAGCGCCATGGCAAAAGGCAACGAAAAATTCTGGTGATCGTCGAGCAGGTTGCTCATATGGTGATCGGGCTTTTGACCTGCTGGAAGTGCCCGGGATGCAGCACGTGCTTTACGGGATATCCCCCCTTCGCATTGCCTTACAAACAATATACCCTGCCGACCATCTGTGCTTTCAGCCGGCGGTATGCGGAAAACGATTCGATAACATACCGCAAGCTGATTCAACAAAACCCCATCGGTTCACCCCAAATAGGCAATGCTGCGGAATGGCAACTGGATCAATCCACCGTTCATCGCTGGATTGGCACCTTGGGCCAATTTGACACTACTACCCGCAAGGCGCAGGACTTAATCCTGCAGGCAGATCCGGCATCAACAATCAATTCATGAGGGTTAATCACTTGCTGGCTAATGACTGTTTATCTTTAAAAGCGTGATCCAGAATCGCGTCCTGATCCTTGCGATAAATTTTGGGAAATCCCGTGGCGGGACTGGCAGCGGGTTTTCTGCCCACATAATTCAGCGGCTGCTGAAGAATGTCTTCCAGCAGCGGGCGAACAAACCACCATGCGCCCATGTTTTCCGGCTCTTCCTGAACCCATTTCCATGTACCGGCCTGTGAATACCGCAGCACCACCTGCCGAAGGCGTTCCTCCGGAAACGGGTAATACTGCTCGATCCGCACGATGGCCACATCGGGCCTTTGCAAGGCATCTCTTTTCTGAATCAATTCGTAATAGATCTTGCCACTGCAAAAAATGATGCTCTGAACCGCTTCTGTTTTTTCAGGATCATCCAGCACCTCCTGAAACCCGCCATCGGTCAGTTCTTCGGTACGGGACACCGCCAGAGGGTTCCTCAGCAGGCTCTTGGGCGTCAGAATCACCAGGGGTTTTCTAACGCTTCGGTGCATCTGCCGCCGGAGCAAGTGAAAATACTGGGCCGGCGTCGTCGGATTACAGACCTGCATGTTCTCGTCCGCGCAAAGCTGCAAGAATCTTTCCGGTCTGGCACTTGAATGCTCCGGGCCCTGGCCTTCAAGGCCATGGGGCAGGAGCAGCACCAGGCCGCTCAGCCGCTGCCACTTGCTCTCCGCGCTGGCCAGATAAAGATCGATCACGGACTGGGCATTGTTGATAAAATCCCCGAACTGGGCTTCCCAGATGACCAACTGCCGCGGCTGAACCAGGGAGTACCCATATTCGAATCCCAGAACGCTTGCCTCGGCCAGCAGGCTGTCCCAGGCTGAAAACACGGCCTGGGATTCTCCCAGGCCGTTCAGGGGAACATGGTGATCACCGGTTTTGATGTCCACCAGAAACGCATGCCGCTGGCTGAAAGTTCCCCGTCGGACGTCCTGGCCACTCAGCCGGATAGGCGTTCCCTCGTCAAGAAGCGTGGCAAAGGCCAGAGACTCGGCATTGGCCCAGTCAATTCCTTGCCCGGTTTCAACAGCCTCCAGGCGCTTTTTCAAAAGCGCCGAAATCTTGGGATGGGCGCCGAATCCCTCCGGTATTGCCGCCAATGACCGGCAAAGGCCTTTGAGCCGCTCGAT
>CAIVVZ010000148.1 GCA_903909505.1 uncultured Desulfobacteraceae bacterium | reverse complement strand
GCTGTGGGCTTGGGCACATCGATGAACGTGAACGAGGCGCGGGGGAAAATTTTCTTGTCCGTGGCCAGAGAACGGTGCTCCGTTACCTGAACGCCGAGCGAACCCGACGGCCATTCGCCAGCACCGTACGGCTTCAGGAACGTAAAGCGATCATCACGCATCACATATTCATCGAGCTCGCCGGGATGGGCATCGAAGTACGCCAGCACGGTGGGAAGCGACAGATGCTTCTTATCGATCTTGCCTTCCTTGACCAGTTCAGACCCAAGACCGCGATGTTCACGTCCGTTGGTGCCGGCAAATCCGAGGAGCATTTCCTGACCATTCGGCAAGATCACCTTTGCTGAGCCCTGCACTTGAATGATGAATGGCTCAATGGGCTTGCGGAAATACATGATCTCGAGGCCGTTGAGTTTGCCAGATTGCAGAAGCTCGCGCCGGGTGGGATAGGTGCCTTGCACGTCACCGGTGAAAGGATCGGATACCAGGTCTGCTGGCCGGCCGTAGATCGGATACTTGAATTCACTCGTAGGTGTGGGACTGCCCTGATAGATCGGTGTGTAGTAGCCGGTGAACCAGACGTCGCCCTTGTGGTTGTAGCCTTTGGAGGTCCAGACTTCGTAGCGGGCGAGGACTTCCTGCTGGAAGCGGTCGGCAGTGATGGCCGGGTCGTGAAGCATGCGCTTGATGTCCAGCAGCGTCGCCAGCACCTGATCGTGCGTGATCGGATCATTGGGTCCGGAAGGGAAACCGTGAATGCTCGAGGGGGCGTTCAGGTACTGGATGGATTTGTCGATGGCCCGCTCGAGCCCGGCACGATCGGACCAGGCCATGCGCATGTCGGGATAATCCTTGGGATCGAGCTTGACCAGGCCGAACTCGCCGGGGGCGAGAGGGGTATCGACATCCTGATCGGCGAAGGGATCGATGAAGGTAGCGTTGTGGGTGTGGCAGCCGGCGAAGGAGAAGGCCGCAAAGGCCACTAGAAGGAACGCAAAAAGGCGAGCTTTCATGGGACCATCCTTGGCAGAAAGAAGCGGTGAACTGTGTGCGTGAGCGCTTATCATCGGCGCTTGGGCTGAATTATGGCGAAAAATGGGGTGCAGGTCTAGTACGGCCCCGCCAGATTCTTCGCGGCGTGCAGGGGTGGGAGTTAGTGATTAAACTATTTTTCTCTTGGGGCGGATGGAGGGTGATAGACGTGCGCACAGATGTGAGAGGGTTTCGATACCCAATAGGGCGCCCATCCCATTTCGAGCACCGTTCCCCTGACATGCCGGGGCATGTACAATCTTTTCACTATGCGTATAGCACTTGCACAGATTAATCCGACCGTTGGCGACCTGGCTGGCAATCTCCGGAAGCATCTGGATTTTGTGGCCAGGGCTAAAGAGCAGCGCGCCGATCTGGTGGTTTTTCCGGAGCTTTCCATCATCGGATACCCACCGAAGGACCTGCTGCTCAAGCCGAATGTCATCAATCTTTGCAGCGAGGCGGTGCAGGAAATTGCAGGGGCGGCGCGGGGGATCGCGGTGATGGTGGGGTATCCGGAGCGTAATCTTTCGTCGGCGGGCCGTCCGCTGCACAACGCGGTGGCCGTGGTCCGC
>CAIVVZ010000147.1 GCA_903909505.1 uncultured Desulfobacteraceae bacterium | reverse complement strand
TGAGCTTCAGGCGGACTTGAGCCTTGATGTTCCGGGTCTTTCCGGTGAAACCATTTATATTGTGATCTGGACTACCACGCCCTGGACCCTTCCGGCAAACCTGGCCATTGCCCTGCATCCGGACTTTGTTTACGCAGCCGTCAAGGTCTCGGACAAGGAAGTGTTCATTCTGGCGCGGGACATGGTGGCGTCCTGCATGAAAACCTTCGACATGTCCGCCTACACGATTTTGGGTGAAATCCCTTCCCGCAAACTGGAAAACCTGAAATGCCGTCACCCTTTCTATGAGAGGGATTCGCTGGTGATTCTGGGAAGTCATGTGACCCTTGAGGCCGGTACCGGGTGCGTGCATACGGCTCCCGGGCATGGCCGTGAAGACTACGAGGTCGGCATGCAGTACGGGCTGGAGACTTATTCCCCGGTCAACGACCACGGATGTTTTACCTCGGACGTGGCGTTTTTTTCCGGACAGTTCGTGTTTAAAGCCAATGCCCCGATCATTGAAAAACTGCGGGAAACGGGAAGCCTGGTGGAACAGGAAACGTTGCAGCATTCCTATCCCCACTGCTGGCGATGTAAAAAACCCGTTATTTTCAGAGCAACGCCCCAGTGGTTTATTTCCATGGATAAGACCGGGCTCAGAAAACAGGCCCTGGAAGAAATCGACCGGGTGAAATGGATCCCCGGTTGGGGACGGGATCGTATTTACGGCATGATCGAAAACCGGCCGGACTGGTGCGTCTCCCGGCAGCGGGCATGGGGCGTTCCAATCGCCGTGTTCTGCTGTGAGAGCTGCGATCAGATTCTGATCAGCCCGGAAATCATGGATCATATTTTCGAGCTGTTCCAGGCGCATGGGGCCGATGTCTGGTTTGAGAAAACCGTTGAAGAGCTGCTTCCGAAAGGCTCGGTATGCAAGGCCTGCGGGAATGCCACATTCATCAAGGAAACCGACATTCTGGATGTCTGGTTTGATTCCGGGGTCAGCCATGCGGCGGTTCTGGAGCATCGCCCGTATCTGAGATGGCCGGCGGATTTGTATCTGGAAGGCAGCGACCAGCATCGCGGATGGTTCCATAGCGCGCTGCTGACCGCGGTCGGGACCCGGGGACGGGCCCCTTATCAGGCGGTACTGACACACGGGTTTGTTGTGGATGCCAGCGGCAAGAAAATGTCCAAATCCATCGGCAACGTCATTGCTCCCAAAAAAGTCGTGGATAAATACGGGGCGGAAATTCTCCGGCTCTGGGTATCGGCATCCGATTACCGGGATGATATTCGAATTTCAGACAATATTCTGAATCAGTTGAGCGATGCCTACCGCCGAATCCGGAACACCTGCCGGTTCATACTGGGAAACCTTCATGATTTTGATCCTGAAAGAGATGCGGCGCCTTTTGACGCCATGTCGCGAATGGATCGCTACATCCTGCACCGGCTTCAGAAGCTGGTGGATAAGACTCAGAAAGCCTATGCCACGTATGATTTTCATATTGTCCACCATGCCCTGTACAATTTCTGCACCGTGGATCTTTCCGCCTTTTATCTGGATGTCCTGAAAGACCGGCTCTACACGTCGCCTGCCGGATCTCCGGAGCGAAGAAGCGCCCAGACCGTGATGTACGCGGTGCTGGATGCACTGGTCCGCATCATGGCGCCCATTCTGCCGTTTACCGCAGAAGAAATCTGGCGCTATATGCCGGCGGTTAAAGAAAAAGAGGCCAGCATCCATCTGGCCCTTTATCCGGCTGTCAAGCCAGAGTGGATGGATTCCGCCCTTGCAGAGGAATGGCAGAGCCTTCTGGCGGTCCGCGGCGAGGTCACCCGGGCGCTTGAGGAAGCCAGGGCTCAAAAACAGATCGGTCACCCCCTGGATGCGCGGGTCATGATTTCGGCAGGCGATGTGCTATATAGCCTGCTCCTGTCCTATCAGGAAGACCTCAAGCCCCTGTTTATCGTATCCCAGGTTGTCCTGCTGGAGTCCGTGCCCCTTTCTCCGGCCTATATCAGCCAGGAGATCGCCGGCCTCAGCATTCAGGTGTCGCCCGCGGAAGGGGCAAAATGCGAGCGCTGCTGGGTCTATGATACTGGTGTCGGGTCCCACCCCGAACATGCGACCCTCTGTCCCCGGTGTCTGACTGCAATTGATGCTACGGTACCCGCATGAACCTTAACCTTCTGCCGGGTTTTTCCCGTTCCATGGCCATTGCCAAGGTGGTAAAACTGCTGATGGTGTCCGGAAGCGTAATCGTGCTGGATCAAATCAGCAAGATGATCATTTTGCGATCTATGCCCATGTTTGAAATCTTTCCGGTCATTCCCGGCTTTTTCAATATTACCCACATTCATAATCCCGGCGGCGCGTTCGGGTTTATGGCCGGTCAAGGGCCGGAGATCAGAAGCCTTCTGTTTCTGGCCATGTCATCCCTGGCGGCTGTGACCATTGTTTATTTTTATCTTAGAACCCCAGCCGCCTATTCATGGCTGTCCACAGCGCTTCTACTGATTTTTGGCGGCGCCATCGGCAATATGATCGACCGGTTTCGATTCGGCGAAGTGGTGGATTTTTTGGATTTTTACGCAGGCGGTTATCACTGGCCGGCGTTTAATATGGCTGACAGCGGCATCACCGTGGGAATGACGATTCTGGTGGTTCACCTTCTTTTTAATAAAATGCCGGAATGATGGAGCGTATGCATCCCATACTTATCAAGTTCGGAAACTTTGCAATTTATACCTATGGCCTGATGATGGCCATTGCTTTTTTTGTCGGAATCACCCTTGCCCGGAAAGAAGCGGAGAGGGTCGGACAGGACCCGGAGAAAATCATGGACCTGTCTTTTTATATTCTGATCGGCGCGGTCATCGGATCACGGCTCTTTTATGTGTTCACGGACCCGAGGACTTTCCTTTCCGATCCCATCGAGATTTTTCGAATCTGGAACGGTGGTCTGGTGTTTTACGGGGGATTTATCATGGCGGTGATCGTGGCCATGATCTATGTGAGGAAAACCGGAATGCCCCTCTGGCAGACCGCTGACATCATGTCTCCGGGGCTGGCGGTGGGGCAGGCCATTGGCCGGGTCGGGTGTTTCTTTGCCGGTTGCTGCTACGGCAAGGTTTGCGATCTGCCCTGGGCCATCACGTTTAATCATCCCGAGAGCCTGGCGCCTCAGGGGCTTCCCCTGCATCCCACCCAGCTCTATTCGGTGTTCAGTGATTTTTCGATTTTTGTCGTTCTCTGGCTGTTCCGAAAAAAAATACGGTTTCACGGCCAGCTCTTCTGGCTGTATGTCCTGCTTTATGGAATTACCCGGCCCATTATTGAAATTTACCGAGGGGATTTCCGGGGGCAGACTTATTTTCACATCTTTTCAATCTCTCAGATCATTGGAATCTCTCTGGCAGGTGTTGCCGCAGTCATGCTGCTCCGGTTGGGCAGAAGCGGATTAAAGAACTAATTCTTCATCACAGGAAATCATCAAACAATTGTTATTGTGAATGTCGGGGTCTGAGGCTGCAATCTGCATCGGCTGGGAATGGCCCTCAACGATATTTGAACAGTATATTTTTGAAAGCAGGTAAGGAGGCGTTATGAATCAAACTGTCGGAACTATGGGTTTAAAACGCGGGTTGGCGCAGATGTTGAAGGGCGGCGTCATTATGGATGTGGTTACAGCCGATCAGGCCAAGATTGCTGAACAAGCCGGTGCGTGTGCGGTAATGGCCCTGGAACGGGTTCCCGCGGATATTCGCGTACACGGCGGCGTGGCGCGCATGAGTGACCCGGATATCATTTATAAAATCATGGAGACGGTGACCATTCCCGTGATGGCAAAATGCCGTATCGGGCATTTTGTCGAGGCCCAGATCCTGGAGGCCATCGGGGTGGACTATATCGATGAGTCCGAAGTCCTGACGCCCGCCGACCAGCATCACCATGTTGACAAACATGTCTTCAAGATCCCGTTTGTTTGCGGTTGCCGCAATCTCGGTGAAGCACTACGGCGCATCGGAGAGGGCGCGGCCATGATCCGCACCAAGGGTGAAGCAGGTACCGGCGACGTTGTGGAAGCCGTGTACCATGCACGCACCGTATTCGGCGAAATCCGCCGCCTCATTTCCATGGGAAATGAAGAACTCATGGCCTTTGCCAAGGAAATCGGCGCACCATATGAATTGCTCAAAGAGACCAAGGAGCTGGGGCATCTGCCGGTCGTCAACTTTGCGGCAGGCGGCATCGCCACGCCCGCGGATGCGGCGCTCATGATGCAACTGGGCGTGGATGGCGTGTTTGTCGGCTCCGGCATCTTCAAATCCGGAAACCCTGAACGTCGCGCCAAGGCCATTGTCGAGGCCACAACCCACTTTCGTGACCCGAAAATTATTGCTGAAATCAGCCGCAATCTCGGCGAACCCATGGTCGGCCGTTCCGTCAGTTCCATGCCGGAAAGTGAGCATCTGGCTGTGCGGGGTTGGTAGGCGCATTACCGGGAGCTGAGTTTTTTATGAAAATGGGTGTTCTTGCATTGCAGGGCGATTTTGCCGAACATGTTCGGATTCTTGAAAAGATCGGCGTCTCTGCCGTTGAAGTCCGCCTGCCGCAGGATCTGGTGGACATCGACGGCCTCATTATCCCCGGCGGCGAGTCGACAACCATCGGCAAGCTCGCTGTCCGCTTTGGCCTGATGGAGCCGATCCGCCGACTGGCCTCAACAAAACCTGTATGGGGGACCTGCGCCGGCGCCATCTTCCTTGCAAGGGATTCCCGGCATTCACAACCCATGCTGGGACTGATGGACATTGGCGTCAGGCGAAACGCCTTTGGCCGTCAGGCGGAGAGCTTTGAGACCGATCTTGAGGTGCCGGAGATCGTCACTGCGGAAAACAGCCGAAAAGTTCATGCCGTCTTTATCCGGGCCCCGCTCATCGAACGCGTGGGCGCGGATGTCAAAGTGCTGGCGACGCTTCCGGACGGACGCATTGTTGCCGCACGGGAGCGCAATCTTCTGGCAACTTCTTTTCATCCCGAGCTAACCGGAGACGATCGCTTCCATCGCTATTTTTTGACGATGGGGCGATAATTCCTTTATTCTCCTGTTCAAATTCCCCCCTAAAGATATGAAAATGGTTTCCGCGAAAACCCCGGACAGGCCGAATTATACGCGGTTTTTTGCGCCCCTGGCGCTTCAGGCCGCATCGCAGGGGCTGACCTATCCTCTGGTTGCCATGGTGGCCTCCCGAGGGCCCGGCGGACCGCTGAACCTGGCAGGTCTGGCCCAGTCCAACACGTTGATGTACATGCTGGGGACCTTCGGATTCGGGCTGGTTACCGCCGGTATGGTGTTCGGCAGGACTCGGGAGGGGTATCGCCAGTTTCGGACCGTTACTCTGGGTCTCGGCCTGCTGGTCACATTGTTTCAGGGGTTGCTGTGCATGCCCCAGGTGGCTTATCTGCTTTTCGGGCGGTTGATCGGTCTGCCGCCTTCCATCGAACATCCGGCCGCGATGACCTTTCTGGCGACCATCCCGCTTCAGTTCCTGTTTTTCACCCGGATCCCCTTCCAGGTGGCCATGTATAACGCCCGTGCAACGGGTAAGGCCAGCCTGGCAACCCTCCTGCGGATACTTTTAACGGCGATCCTCTCTCCCTTGTTCTGTTTGGCGGATGCGGTCGGGCCCCTCTGGGCGGTGGTCTGTCTGACTTTTCCCGTGGGCCTGGAGGTTGCGGCTTCCGCCTGGCTGGCCAGGCCGTATCTGGCCCGCCTGGCGGCTTTAGCAACAGTGCCAACAAAAAAAGAGATTTTCCTGTTCAACCTTCCCCTGTCCATCGGGGGCTGTCTGCTTTCCCTGTCATCCATTCTGCTGGGAGCCTTCATCGCGCGTGCCGCAAGTCCGGAACGCATGCTGCCGGCCTATTACCTGGCCCTTGGGCTTGCCACCCCGGTTGCCTATGGCGCCACCCGTGTTTTGGAAGTGGTGATCGCATTTCCGCCGGCGTTTGAGGCGGATCGCCGGACTTTTAAATTTGCTGTGGCTGCGGGAGCCGTCCTGGGCCTGCTTCCCTTGCTGTTCATTCTGCCGGGGCTGTCCGATCTGTATTATGTCAGGCTTCAGAATCTCGATCCAGTCAATTTGCCAATAGTCAAAGTCGCGGCCCTTGCCCTTGCCCTGTATCCGGTGTGCGTGGCGGTTCGGGCTCAGGGTGAAGGTCTTGCAAGTCTGGCTGGAAAACCGATGACTGTCATTGCAGGTCAGGCAATGTTTATGGCCACCATCTTGTTGACCGGTAGCGTGTTGTTGACACTGGGTATCGATGGAAATCTGATTGGCGGCACCGGTCTGTGCTTCGCCAGTCTGGCATCCACGGCAACGCTTCGCCTCTTGCTCCGGTGGATCAGAAAAGCCGATCCGCCTGGCACCGGCCTGATTCGATAGGCGGCTGACTGGATGAATTCGGCCTGGCAGAGTCAGTTGCATTTACATAAGAA
This sequence comes from uncultured Desulfobacteraceae bacterium, assembly GCA_903909505.1. Taxonomy (GTDB): domain Bacteria; phylum Desulfobacterota; class Desulfobacteria; order Desulfobacterales; family Desulfatirhabdiaceae; genus RAAP-1. The sequence continues at coordinate 3,850 of CAIVVZ010000147.1, read as the reverse complement.
AAAGGAATTGTCTAACTATGGAAAATGACTCGAATAAAACAGAAAATGAAACAAAACAGGAATTTACAGTCGGAAATTTTTGTCCGGAAGATGCCGAAGGCATTGTCCGGCTTTTCCAATCCGTCTACGGCGAAAACTATCCAATCCGTCTTTTTTATGATCCGGCCGCAATTGTCGCGGCAAACCAGGACGGCCGTTATTTTTCCATTGTCGCTCGCAGTTCTTCCGGGGAGGTCATCGGCGTGAGTCATCTGTTTCCCTCGGCGCCCAATCCCTCCCTGTACGAGACAGGCGTCGGCCTGGTTCTCAAGGAATACCGTAAGTTGGGAGTGAACGGCCGGGTCTTGCGGTTCTTATATGAAACGTTTGTTCCGCAAAAACCCCATATCGAAGAAGTCTTTGGAGAGGCGGTCTGTAACCATATTTTTCAGCAGAAAGTCTTTCCGGTTCATCAATTTGTGGAAACCGCCTTGGAGGTCGCCCTCATGCCCGCGGAAGCCTACAGCAAGGAAAAAAGTGCACCCGGACGCGTGGCGACCCTGGATGCTTTCCGCTGCTATCATTCCAAACCGCACAGGGTTTATCTGCCGATAGCTTATGAAGGGCCGCTCCGATGGATTTATGCGCAGCTTGACGATGACCGGCAAATCGATCTTTCCAGCAGAGATGTGCCGGACGCATCAAACTCCAAAGGGAATCTGAAAGTTTTTGAATTCGCCCAGGTCGCTCGAATGGCTGTTCAAGAAATCGGAACTGATTTTAATGTCTTTTTTTCGGATTTGGAGGCCCGTGCCCTGGCGCAAAATGCCGTGGTCTTGCAGGCCTGGGTTAACTTGGCCACACCCTGGGTGGGAAAAGCGGTGGACGTCCTCCGGGACAGGGGTTATTTCTTCGGCGGAGCGCTGCCCCGCTGGTTTGACGGAGACGGTTTGCTGATGCAAAAACTTCTTTGCCCGCCCGATTTTGATTCCATACATCTTTTTTCCGATTTTGCCAAAAATCTCCTGTCTGTCATCAAAAAGGATTGGCAGCAGACGAATTCATCGGTTGAGAAAGCCGTATAGTAAGAGGCGTGAAAAAAATATTAAAAGGAGAAAACCGTGATTGGTGATTCACTGCAATCAAAGTACGAAAAAGCGGCAAGTGTCATCTGCAAGCAGGGAATGTTCCCTTTCTCTGTCAATGAGACCACCCTGACGATTCTCAAACGAGCGGTCGGTGATGTGGAAGCGGAACTCGATCTGATAGCGGCATTCGACAAAAAGGCATCTCAAACCCTTGCCGAACTTAACGTTTCCAGTGGGATGCCGGAAGAAGCCATTATCGAGCTGGCCAACAGCCTTGCCAGAAAGGGACTGCTCTTCAATCAGCCCAATACGACCGGCATGATGGTTTACAGACTCCTTCCCCTGATGATGGTAGGTCTTATGGAATATACCTTTATGGGGCCGCTCCAGTGGAACGAAAAAGAAAAGGAACTGGCAATCCTTTTCCAGCGTCTGATCGATGAGGTAAGGGACCGGGTTCAGGAAAACTACGATTCCTTCGTGCCTCTGTTCAACATGTCCCCGCCAATTGACCGGACCGTTCCTGCTCGCACCACTGACGACGGAAAGACCATCCGGGTCATCCCGGTAAACAAAAACCTGGATTCTGCCGGGGAATTCGTTCTTCCCAGCCAGTCCATAGATGAAATCATTGAAAAATTCGATGAGATCGCCGTGGGACATTGTTTCTGTCGTCAGCGTCGGGCGCTGCTCGGAGAACCCTGCGCCACGGATGCCCCTTTGGAAAACTGTTTTACCTTTGGAAAGTCCGCCCGCCATACGGCTTCTCAGGGTTTTGCACGCATGATCACCAAAGAAGAGGCATTCAAGATCATGCGTGAGGCGGAAGCGGCCGGCCTGGTGCATAAGGCCTTTCATCCGAACAGCAATGTGGCAAGACCCGAGACCAGTATCTGCAACTGCTGCAAAGACTGCTGTGATACCCTTCGCACCTGGAAGGAAGGGGTCTTCCCGCTTGTCAATTCCACCTTCCATCTCTCCCAAATCGACCGGGAAACCTGCACGGGATGTGGCACATGTGTCGAATGGTGTCCCACCGAGGCTATCAGCCTGGACGATATGGGCAAAGCCATCCGAGATGCCGGTGCCTGTTTTGGGTGCGGCGTCTGCGCCCGTTTCTGTCCGGAAGAGGCGATCGTCCTTGAAGAAGGTCTTCGGAAAGTCTTTATTTTACCCCCAAGACTGAGGATGCCTGCTGGCTGACGCACTCAAGGATAGCCATGAAAAGGGATTTATCGGGTTTGGATCAAAACTAATCAGCGTCGATGACGGTCTTAACAGCCTCTTTTATCTGTTCCAGTTTTTCAATGGAAACCGTACCGACCCTTCTGACAAATCGTCGAGTTGATACGGACCTGATTTGAAAACAGTCTGCCACCGATATTTTCTTAAGATTGTTGTTCGGTTCCGGTTCCAGTTTTACCATCCATGGGGCGTCTTGAAATTGATCTTTCCACCCCGTTATCGGGACGATGACACGCAGGGGTAAAACACCGATTGCATCATCATTTATGATCACTGCCGGGCGCACTTTCTGAATCTCTGCTCCAATTGTGGGACTCAGGTCAATTTCCCAGATGTCCGCCTGCTTCATAAAAATCATCTCCATCGATTGCAGTAAATGCGGTCAGATCGGCATTTTGACCATATAGTGCAGCAAGTTCCCCTGCCTTTCGTGCGATTTGGGAGCGACGTTGTTTTCTTTTTGTTTCTTTTATAAAATCATCCAATGCCGCCCTGATTAAACTGCTCTGGTCCGCAAAGCCGAATGTTTTGCAGGCTGCCAGGAAGGCTTCCTGTTCCCGTTTGATAGTAATTTTTTTTTGTACCATAGTGCTCATGAATCTACCCCCGAGTTACAAGTCTTGATATCAGAATAACGCATGAAAGATCCGAAAGCAACCCCTAAATAGGGGCCTGAATTAGACCCAAACATAAGGCTATGGCATTTAGATAAATAACAGGGGACACAGAGTTATTGGGTAATCAGTGGCTGAAATTAATAATATTACCAACAGAAATAAACAAGTGAAAGGGAAGCGGATGATCATTCCGAACGGCCGGTTTGACACGAAATACCAGATAACCGTTCCCGTCGATCATGGTTGAATCAGCGTTTGAATATAGGATTTCTTGTTTCGCGTGTAGTCTTTGTAATATTCAACCGTTTCAACTTTGTCTGGGGAGAATTTTTCTCCTTCCTTTAAGGATACAACAATGGCACGATTGACGATGGCGGGTTCATAGTTCGGATCAAGTTCAAGCGCCTTATCAAGCGCATGTAAAGCCAGTGCTTTTTGTCCTAATTTCCCATAACAAATTCCCATATTGCCATATGATTGGGGATGCCGCGGACAATACCCGGTGCACTGCTGAAAAAGGGATATGGCCTGCTCCCATTTGTTTTTGTTCATAGCCTCGAATGCCTGTTCGAAAACATCCTGTCCTTTTAGATACGAATCCAATGTGGTGTTGCTATCCTCTCGAAGATGCTGTTCAAAATGCTGGAGGACGTCATGAGCTTGTTTGACAGTATCATCTTGGGGGTCGCCTATTTCAATGACCGTCTGATAGGCTTTAAGCATGTTTTTGATATCCAGTTTTTTCTGAAAGACCGTTCCCTTATTAAAATGGGCTTCGACAAAGTATGGAAAGATATCAGTGGCCCGATTCAAGTAAGTGAGCGCTTCATCATAATTTCCTTGAAGGGCGTGGTAGACGCCCATTCCATAGTATACTTGGTGATTGCGCGGATGTGCGGGTAAGAGTCCCTGAAGGATGGG
>CAIVVZ010000146.1 GCA_903909505.1 uncultured Desulfobacteraceae bacterium | reverse complement strand
ATATATTTACAATATGTTATTATATTATTTGCATGTGGCATGTTTGTTGCCTAGTTGTATGACTATAAGAATCATAAAAATCAGAGAGGAAGAAAAAATTCTTCGAAATTCTGCTTCTTGCTCAAAGGATGCGAATGCGGGCATTGATCTGCGGGTTTGCCATCCGCAAAAGTCAAAGGAGAATTTAATGAAAAAAGTAGAGGCCATTATAAAGCCATTCAAATTGGATGATGTCAAAAAAGCGCTGAACGATATGGGGATTCACGAAATATCCACATCCCGGATAAATGGGCATGGTCGCCAAAAAGGTCATAAGGAAATCCACCGGGGCGCAAAATATATCGTGGATTTTACCCCCAAAATCAGGGTTGAAGTCATTGTCAACCCCAACCTGGTAAACCTGGTCATAGAAAAAATTCGGAATTCGGCCAATACCGGGAAAATTGGAGATGGAAAAATTTTTATCAGCTCGGTTGTGTGATATTGCTTATGAGATCAGTAAGATCTGGTTTTTGGGAGAGCGGCTCTCGCCGGAGGCAATCACACGAATGGCCGGCGTTCCCTTGACCGGACATTTGTTTTGGCAGATCCCGCACCCCACGCATTGCCGCAGGTTGACATAGGGCTGTTTCATGCGAAGCCGCTCAGTGCCGAAGCCCGCGACATCGGCTTCACGAAAAACCACAGCTTTGGGGGAGGTCGGACAGACTTCCTCGCAGACAATGCATGCCCCATTTTCCGTCCAGGGCAGGCATCTTCCCCGATCCACAAACGCCGATCCGATCCGGATGGGGCCGGCGATCTTTTCCTTTCCCGTAATCAATTGAATGGCGCCCGTCGGGCAGACGCTGCCGCAGAGGGTACAGGAATATTCGCAGTAGCCGGTTGACATGCTTAACACAGGGGTCCAGATACCGGCGATGCCGGCTTCCCCAAGGGCCGGCTGAATGACGTTTGTCGGGCAGGCTTTCATGCAAAGGCCGCATCGCTGGCAGCGTTCCAGAAACCGGGTTTCCGTCAATGATCCCGGTGGCCGGATCAGCCGGGGGTCGGATGCCTGGTGAATCTGGCCGTCCAGTCGGCTGAGAAGCGGAAAAGCAATGCCGGCGCTAAGTCCGGTCAGCACCGCGCGCCTTCCCATATCCGGCGTCTGTTTCAGCGCTTGCTGCCGAATGAACCGGAACGAGAGGGCATCCTCGGGACAGACATTCTGGCAGTTGAAACAGCGGACGCACTCGGCAGGTTCCCATTTCAGGCCCGGCCGGGGAGATGCCGCACCCTGACAGGCTGCCATGCATTTATTGCAGTTTGTGCACCGGCTTTGGTCCTTTTCAAGACTCAGCGGGCTTTTAAAAGATAAGAGTCCCAGCAGCGCTCCCAGAGGACACAGCACGCGGCACCAGAACCGGGGACGGATCCGGTTCAGAAACAAGAGTGCCAAAACGATCAGGCCGATCACAAATCCGGTTTGATAGGTTGGATACCCAAAGCCAAGAACCGGCGATACGATGATTTCCGCGGTGTAGCTGAACAGATTCAGGATCTTGATATCGCTGGCCGCCATGGCATCAAACACTTCCTTGACGCCGATGTTTACGGCCGGCAGAATGGAAACCGCAAGTGATCGAAACAGCAGCGCGATCGGGTCCAGAAATCCCGCCAGGTTCAGCCCGAACAGGGCGGACGCCAGAACCATCAAAAGCAGCCCATATTTCAACCGCTGAGCGGGTGTTTTTTCGTTTCGGGATACAGCTTGCTTTCCCTTGACAGCGGGGTGGATGGAGCCGATTGCATGGTGAAGGGTTCCGAACGGACAGACAAAGCTGCAGAAAAACCGGCCCAGAAAAAGAGTCAGGCCGATAATGGCCAGCGCCCACCCGGCGCCAGCCAACCACTTGTGCGTTGAAAACGTCGTGGACAGCCATATCAGCGGATCCATGTCAAAGAAGAACGTGACCGGGTAATTCAGGCGGATGTCCTTGGAGCCGGCGATTTCCTGGGAATAGTCCAGAAAGACGTTCTGGGGAAGGCGGGTCTCCATCAGCAAAAACAAAAATAACAGCAGGAACAGGATCTGGGATACCCTTCTGAAATAAACAAGGCTCCGAATATTTTTCATAGCGTCACCTGGAAGCGATTCAGCTTGCTGAAATCCGTGGTTCCCAGCCCCCATTTCTGAGCAAGTTGAATATGGGCGATTGCGGACGGTTGAATCTGAAACAGGTCACAAGCCCTGGCATCGGCCGCGACCGGGTCATCGCTCAGGATCAGGCGGTTGGCGACCGCAACATCGGATGCGCTTCCGCCGGAAGGGCCGTTTGCCGTCATGATGCGGATGGCGTCAATCAGGGTGATCGTGGGCCTGAAAAACTGGGCCAGGTCCACGATGCTTTGATGGATGTCCTGATGAAGCGCGTTTCGCCTGCCGCCGACCGCGCCGATCCAGCTTTTCATCCCCAAGGTGACCCCGCTGAGGCCATGGACCTTGGCAACCGGAAGGTTGATGATTTTATCGGCTTCCTTAAACGGCGTAAACACCGGCCAGACATTCAGGCGGTGTCCCTGAAGGTTCATGTCCCGCATGAGGTTGGACAGGGGATATACCAGATCAGCCCCTGTTTTTTTTGCCACCTGGTCGGCACCGGTAACCGCAAAGCAGTTTCTGGCTTCATGAATGGTGTTGTCGGCGATCCTGACTTTTTTGGCCCCGGCTTCCTGGCAGAGAAAAATAACGGTTTCAAGAACGTCCGGATGTGTGGTCGCGCCCAAATCCGGGGATCTGGCCCAGGAGAAGTTGGGTTTGATCACCACCACATCGCCCTTGGAAATGAATCGGGACATACCGCCGGCGGATTCAAAAAGTTTTCGAGTTAATGCTCTGACGTCACAGGGATTTTTACTGGAAGACGCTTCCGCGATAAACCCGTTTCCCGCTTCGGCGGCGATTCCTGAAAAAGGCGTTGGGACCAGGCTGTAAAGGACTGCGCCGCCGGCCAGGCGGATGAACTGTCTTCGACTGATGAGCAAGGAGTTCGTGTTCATTTTGACACCTCACTTCTTATGTTTATTCTGGCGATTATATTTTTTATCCCATTTTACCACACCACCGGCCGGAAAGGCAATTGCCGGCGACAGCCCGTTAGAATTAATTCATCAGCAAAGGCTGTTGTTTTGAATATCCGTGCCGAATTCGCGGGTAGATGGTTATGGTGGAAACGTTGATCATGGCTTTTTGAGGAAGAAACGGGAAATGAAAATCAGCAGGAAATCCCTGCAGTCGCCTTTGAGTCGGCGGCTGCAGGGGTTCAGGGGGGCTATAGGGCGTCCACACCTTTTTCGCCGGTTCTGACACGAACCACCTGTTCAATGGGAATTACGAAGATTTTTCCATCGCCGATTTTCCCAGAATTAGCTGAATTGCGAATCTTGTCAATGACCTGATCCACCATCGAAGCAGCCACGATAACTTCAATTTTTATCTTCGGTATAAAATCAACAACATATTCAGCGCCCCGGTAAATTTCCTTATGTCCTTTCTGGCGGCCATATCCTTTGACTTCGGATATGGTCATTCCCTGAATGCCCAGGTCGTTTAACGCTTCTTTGACATCATCCAGCTTGAATGGTTTGATGATTGCTTCGATTTTCTTCATTACGTCCTCCCCCCTTGTTGGCATAAAGCATTATTGCAAAAAAATATTATCTTAAATGATTTGTTTCGATATAAATCAATTTCCCTATGAACTCGGAATTTCAAATGCTCTTTCTCCATGCTGGGAGTAGTCCAGGCCGGAGATTTCATCATCTTTCTCGACCCGCAACCCATGGGTCGCCAGACGGGTAATGGAGATGACGATCAGTGTGCCGACCGCGGTAAATGCGGCAGTTGCAGCGATGGAAATGATCTGGATCAAAAGCTGCTTGGGGTTGCCGTAAAGAAGGCCGACTCCGTTGGGATTAACTGCCGGATTGGCAAAAATGCCGGTTGCCAGGGCGCCCCAGAGACCGCACATGCCGT
>CAIVVZ010000145.1 GCA_903909505.1 uncultured Desulfobacteraceae bacterium | reverse complement strand
GCTCAGGATTATTACGCGGGTTCAAGGTACGTGAGAGATCTGCGGCATATCGAGGTGTTATTATATCGATAACGGAATTGGGGAGACCAAGATGAATGAGCTTACAAGTACGACGTTTAACCGGCATCTGGATCACGCCGTAAAGTTCCACGGGCATCTGTGCGGCGGACAGGTAGTGGGAGTCAGAATGGCCATGGCTGGCTTAAGGGAATTGGGTATAGTGGATTCCAGAAGTAATGAAGGCCGGGATCTGGTCATATTTATCGAGATTGACCGGTGCGCGGCGGATGCGATCATATCTGTTACCGGACGAACTCCCGGCAAGCGCAGCATTAAAATTATGGACTACGGCAAAATGGCGGCGACCTTTGTTGATACCGGAACCGACAGAGCCGTAAGGGTCAGCATTCGTCCGGATTCCAATCAAAAGATCGCGGAAATGAAGCAGTCCCATATGCCGGAAAAAGATGAAAATTCGGCTACTATTGAAGCATTGACCGCTATACCCGAAAAAGAACTTCTGATGACTCGGCAGGTCCGTGTCGAAATCAGGCCCCAGGACCTTCCCGGAGAGTCTTTGAACTCAACGATCTGTACATCCTGTGGTGAGACGGTCAGAGACATGCGGGAAATCTATCGTGAAGGTAAGGCGTTGTGCCGACCATGTGCCGAAAATAAAGCGTATTATGAAGAAATAAAGGAAAATTTATGAGCATGCCTTCCATTGACTGGAACGATGTGTGGAAGCAATTCCGCAGCAACCGGCGGGATTCGACGCAGGATCCCGAATTCTGGAACAAGCGTGCCTCGTCATTTTCCCGGCATGCATCGGGAAGCGATTATGTCCAACAGTTTATCGATATTATGAACCCCGGTCCTGCCTGGAGTGTCCTGGATGTTGGGTGTGCAGCCGGTACCCTGGCTGTGCCGTTATCTTCTCTTGTTGGCTCGATTACCGCTCTCGATCCATCGATGGCCATGCTTTCCCTGCTCGATGAACGCTGCCTGAAGCAGGGCATCACCAACATCCGCAGGATCAACGGAAGGTGGGAGGATGACTGGGATGCGTTGGATATCGGCGTGCATGACGCCGCCATTGCTTCCCGGTCGCTGATCACCGATGATCTGAGTGCCGCCATCCTGAAACTGGAAAGCCATGCCGGAAAACGGGTGTATCTATCGGCCATGGTGGATGACGGTCCCCATGACCGCCGGATTGTCGAAGCCGTAGGGCGGGAGTTCGGGCCGCGTGCCGATTATATCGTTGTTTACAATCTTCTTCGCCAGATGGGACGTTATGCCAATGTCGCTTTTACCGTCAACAAGGAAGAAAAATTGTTCAAGGATGTGGCGGATGCCGTAAATTCCCTGCGATGGATGATCCAGGACATGACGCCGGAAGAAGAAGTACGGCTCACCGGTCATCTTCAGGCAAACCTTGTCCGGAACTCCGAAGGATGGAAACTGCCGTATTCCCGGGTGATCCGCTGGGCCGTTCTGTGGTGGGATAAAGAATGAAGTCTATTTGGGGAAGGAAAGGATTATGCTGAATCTATCGTGGAGACGCCTCCTGACGGTTTTTTGTTTTCTTGCATTTGTTGCCATTTTATCCGGGCCGGTCCATGCGCGAGACATCGTGGACATGTCCGGACGTAGCATAACCATACCGGATACCATCACCAAGGTGTATGGCACATCCCCGCCCGTGACATATATGATCTATGCCATTGACCCGAGACTCATCGCCGGACTCAACTATCCCTTTACCCAACAGGAAGGGCAATTTATGAGCGCCGATGTGAAAAATCTTCCGGTGATCGGCGGCTGGTTCGGCCAAGGAAGAACTCCCAATCAGGAGACCCTGCTGCAGATCAATCCCGATATCATGATTGCCTGGATGTGGGGGGTATCTGCGGCAAACGACAAAATTGAACAGACTGCAAAGCAATTGGGACTGCCATTGGTTTATATCCGGATCGATCATCTGAGCGACTATGCCGAGGCTTTCAGGTTCATGGGAACATTGTTGAACCGGGAAACGCGGGGCCGGATGCTGAGTGACTATACGGAACAGGCACTGAAGTCCGTTGTGTCCGTTGTGTCCGGAATTCCCGATTCAAAAAAGATAAGTGTTTATTATGCCGAAGGCATGGACGGGCTCAACACCGAATGCGATCAGTCAACCCATACGGAACTGATCCCGCTTGCCGGGGGAAAGAACGTTTACCAGTGTGTTCCCAAGGACGGCTACGGGATGGAAAAAATTACCATCGAACAGGTGATGCTGTATGATCCGGAAGT
>CAIVVZ010000144.1 GCA_903909505.1 uncultured Desulfobacteraceae bacterium | reverse complement strand
GAGAGCCGGATGCGGGAAATCCGCAAGTCCTGGTTCGATGAGCGGGGTGTGGAAACGGGAAATGGCAAGATGAGGAATCAGGCACCGTCAAAGCGAAACTGACGGAAACGGAGATGCCTGACCTGTTGTTACCGCGCCACATCTCGACTCTACACACTACCCATTTTTTAAAAAATTGGATAAATATTTTTTGGTTTTTATCCATAATTATCCATAGCGAAAATATATTATTCGGTGCGAATTATTTCACTGAACATTATTATTCGATAAGAATAAGAATCTGACCATGAACTTTACCTTCCGTGATAATATGGCTGAGATGGCCGGATGAAATATCAACTCCGAATTCATGAAGCTGTTTCAACAAAAGAGGCTGTGTGACAATGGCATGATAGTATTGATAGAGGATAAAGGCTTGAAGGTTGGGGCCAAAATGAGATTCGGAGATATCTACAGGAAGCTTTCCCGATATCGTTTTGCCATCGGGCGTCAGCCATCGTTCTACGCGATAAAGGGTATTGGAACCCTCAATTTTATCAGATTGTTCTTCGAATAACCCCTGACCAGTCGAAGAAAATCCTTGGAACTGCTCAAAGTCTATCGTTGGGTCTGATCCTGTCTTTTGCAGCCATGATCCGCTGAACGGAGCGGTCGCAGAGGGCATCGAGGGATGCATCATCCCGGATGCGTTTCTCAATCTGCTCAAAGGCAGCTTCGATGGCAGGACTTTTGTGGCAGATCAGGATCTGGTCGATTTCGGATAAAAGGGCCTGATCTATGGCGGTATCCAGCGCATAGTGGCGGGTAATGGCCCCCATGTCCAGATCATCGGTCATCACCAGACCCGTGTAGCGCATTCGGGCGCGCAGCAGGTCTCTTGCGATAAAAACGGAAAGGCTGGCCGGCCAGAGCGGGTCCAGTTTTTCGTAGAGAATATGAGACAGCATGACGCCGCTGACCCCACTTTGTATGGCTGCCTGAAAGGGGATCAGATCGCAGGCATCCAGTGCGTCCAGGTCCTCTTTTACCACCGGCAGATCCAGGTGCGAATCCAGAACGGTGCGTCCGATACCGGGAAAATGTTTGGCCACGGACAGAATGCTGTTTGCTTCAAGCGTTTCGATGATGGCTGTTCCCAGCGCAGCCACTTGATGCGGGTCGCTTCCAAAGGACCTGCCTGCCATGATGCCCGGGATGTCGGGACGCGTCACATCCAGGACCGGGGCGTAATTCATGTTGACGCCGATGGACCGGAGTTCCGAAGCGGTCACACGGGCAAAATTGAGGGCATCATCCCGGGTTTTAATGGCCGGATTTCCAGGGAATTCCGAAAAAAAAGGGGCTTTCAGCCGGGCCACCTGCCCGCCTTCCTGGTCAATGGCAATAATAAGCAGCGGCTGGCCCAAGCTTCTGGCGTAATCCTGAGTGTCGCTGCACAATTGCCGGATCTCATTCGGGGCGCCCAGGTTTCTGGAAAACAAGATGATGCCGCCGACCTTCAATGTCCCGATCAGAAATTCCAGGTCCGTGTTAAAGGACTTTCCATCAAAACCTGCCATCAGCCGCTGCCCGGCCTTCTGCGCCAAAGATAATATCGTTGTCATTTCCGTGTTTCTCCAGATTCGGCGGGCGGATAAGCGGCAGTGACTGTTGTTTCCCTCATATCGGAATATGGGGAACAACAGCCTGTAATTACGACGTCCGGGTCAGGCAATGCTTTAATTGGTCTTTCCGCCGCCGAAGGGACTGTTGCCCATGCCAGGTCCCATTCCAGGTCCCATTCCAGGTCCCATTCCAGGTCCCATTCCATGTCCCATGCCTCTGCCTTCAGTGAAATTGGGGTCGATTTTTTTCATTTTCAGAATGTGTGTCAGGCGCTTCTGGTCAAATTGAGCCTGCAGATCGGAGATGTCCTTTTGAAGGGATGCCGCTGTTGCGGCATCCGGTGTCTGTTTGGTAAGTTCCGTATTGAGCGCTTGCCTCTTTTCATTGAGCTGCTGGTGGATACCCTGTGTGGCCGTCTGGAATTCATTCCGTTCGGAATTCATTTGTTTGATCTGATCATCGGTCAAGTTGGCGCTGGCGGCGCCCATTCCACTACCTGGGCCCATTCCAGCAAATGCGTTCACGCCAAAGCCCATCAGCATAACTACAGCCCCTACCACAACCATTCTGGAAAATAAATGTTTTTTCATGACAACCTCCCTTGTTTTTGGTAAATACTGGTTAACTAACGATACGACCCAGTATAGAGCAATCTTTGTGCCAAAGATATATTTAATGTATAACCTATTCATATCAAACACCATTGGTTATTTGCCGCTGAAACACCGGCTATCGGTGACATCAGAACTGAGTATTTTTTATCCAGAATATTCAAGCAACCCGCTGAGGTTGGATCAAGAGTATCCATTCTGAAAAAGGGGATTTCCTTGCCTTCCTCTTTTTAAATGATATCGCTCGATTTCCGTTATCTGTCATCCGTCATCTTTTATTGCAGGGGGGAATTATGAAAAGCATTGTCTATTTTGCAGATCTTCGGTCCACTCACAAGGAAAACCTGGTGAACAAGGTCGGGCGGCTGGTTCAAACCGCGGGACTTGCCACAGCCGTGAAACCCAGGGATCTGGTCGCGGTGAAGCTGCATTTTGGAGAAGCCGGCAATACCGCATTCATCCGATCTGTTTTTGTCCGGAAAATGGTTCAATTGATCCAGACCGAAGGGGCATTTCCCTTTCTGACCGACGCCAATACCCTGTATGCCGGAACCCGAAGCGATGCGCCGGCCCATCTGCTGACCGCCCTTCAAAACGGTTTTTCCTACGCATCCGTGGATGCGCCGATCATTATTGCGGACGGACTTCGGGGAAAAAGCGAAGTTGCGGTCGAAATTGGACAGAAAAATTTTCAGCATGTCTATATCGGGGCTGAAATTGCGCAGGCAGACGCCATCATTTCAATGGCCCATTTTAAAGGCCACGAACTGTCGGGTTTTGGCGGAACCATTAAAAACCTGGGCATGGGGTGCGCCTCCCGAAAAGGCAAATTGGCCCAGCATTCCAATCTGTCGCCGGCTATCAAGCGGAAAAAATGTATCGGCTGCGGGGACTGCGTGGTCCACTGCTCTCAGAAAGCACTGTCCGTGGTGGAGAAGAAGGCGGTCATGGATACCCAAAAATGTATCGGATGCGGCGAATGCATCCTGATCTGCGCCCAGGAGGCGATCCAGATTCAGTGGAATCAGGCGGTTCCGGTTTTTATGGAAAAGATGGTGGAATACACGATGGGGGTTTTGAATGGAAAAGCGGGAAAAACGCTGTTTGTCAATTTTATCACCAATGTTTCTCCTGCCTGTGATTGCTATCCCTATAATGACGCGCCCATCGTCAGAGACATCGGTTTTACGGCGTCCCTGGATCCGGTCGCCATTGATCAGGCATCCGCGGATCTGGTGAATCAGGAGACAGCCATGCCGGGGTCCTGTCTGACTCGGAATACCGGCTCCGGCGAAGACAAGTTCCGGGGCGTCTATCCGGAAATTGACTGGCCCTATCAACTTGAATATGCGGAAAAGATCGGGCTGGGTTCGCGCGAATATACGCTGGAAAAGATTTAATGCGCTTCGGCCCAGTTCTTTCCGGAGGCGATATTGACTTTTAGCGGTACTTTCAGTTGCCACACGCCTTCCATGATGTCCCGGATTCGGGTTGCCACCGCTTCCATCTCGTGCTCCGGGACTTCAAATACCAGCTCGTCGTGAACCGTCATCAGCATGGCGGCCTGGAAGCCTTTTTCGGAAAAATCCGCATCCATTTGAATCATGGCCAGTTTGATCAGATCCGCGGCGGTTCCCTGAATCGGGGTGTTGACGGCAATCCGTTCGGCAAAGCTGCGGACATTGCTGTTCTGGCTGTTGATATCCGGAAGCAGGCGGATTCTTCCCAGAAGCGTGCTGGTTTTCTGCGTCTGCCTGGCCAGTGCAATGGTTTGTTCGGTATAGTCCCGAACACCCCGATATCTCTTGAAATACTGATCAATATAGGCTTTGGCCATTTTCTGGCTGATTCCCAGCTCCCGAGACAGGCTGAATGCCCCCATGCCGTAGAGGATACCGAAATTGATGATCTTGGCTTGCCGGCGAAGTTCGGGCGTCAACATGCCGGGAAGTCCCCCGAAGACTTCCGAGGCGGTTCGGGAATGAATATCTTCATCCTTGATAAATGCATCGATCAGCAGGGGATCTTCCGAACAGTGCGCCAGAATCCGGAGTTCGATCTGGGAATAATCCGCGGACACCATGACCCAGCCCTCCTGCGGGATAAAGGCGCTGCGGATTTGTCGGCCTTCTTCGGTGCGAATGGGGATGTTCTGAAGATTCGGGTCCGAGCTGCTGAGTCTGCCGGTGGCGGCAACGGTCTGGTTATAAGAAGTATGAATTCGGCCCGTTTCCGGGTGGACCAGATCCAGAAGCGCGTCGGTATAGGTGGATTTCAGCTTGGAGAGGGTGCGATGCCTTAAAACCAGATCCGGCAGCTCATGGTGGATGGCAAGCTGCGTTAAAACCTCCACATCCGTTGAATAGCCGGTTTTCTTCTTGGTCTTTTTTTGAGTCGGGAGCTTGAGCTTTTCAAACAGGATCTGTCCGAGCTGCTGGTGGGACTGGATATTAAAGGTTTCCCCGGCCGCCCCATAAATCCGGATTTCCATCTCCGATATCTGGCTCTCAAAGGATTTGGACAGAAGCCTCAGCCGGTCGCAGTCCACACAGACCCCGCGCATTTCCATCCGCATCAGCACCCCGATCAAGGGGATTTCCACGCGTTCCAGCAGATCCATCAGACCCAGGGATTCCAGTTTGGGAAGAAGCACCTCTCTTGCCATCAGGGCAATGTCCGCATCCTCACAGGCATATGGAGTCGCCGATTCGATGGGGACCGACTGAAATCCGGCATGTGCGCCTTTTCCGGTGACTTCCTGATAGGTGATGGTTTTGTGGTTGAGATGATCCAGGGCAATCTGATCCAGGCTGTGTGCCCGAAGCGAGGGGTTGATGAGATAAGAGGCGACCATATCGTCAAAGACGACCCCCTGCAGGTGAATGCCATAGCGGGTCAGTACGATGGCGTCATATTTGATATTCTGACCGACTTTGGGTATTTCGGGATTTTCCAGGATGGGCTTGATGGCGTTCAGGACAAGGTCAAGATCCAGTTGGACCAGGGCTTCCGGATACACATGACCCACCGGAACATAAAAGGCCTGGCCGGCTGTGATGGAAAAAGACAGGCCGACCAGCTCAGCCTTCATGGGGTCTGTGGAGGTGGTTTCGGTATCCAGGGAAAGGATTTTTGCGCCGGACAGGGCTGAAATCAGTTGATTCAGCGCTTCCCGGGTCATCACGGCGGCGTAGTGTTTCCGGGTTAAATCGGCCGGAACCGGATACTCCTGCTGAAGCTGCCGGAATTCCAGGGTCTTGAACAGCTTTGCCAGCGCTGCCGTGTCCGGGGGGGTTGCCTTGAAATCTTCCAGGTGAATTGACAGGGGAACATCGGTCTGAATGGTCACCAGGGACCGGCTCAGAAAGGCCTGGTCCTTATGGTCGGACAGTTTCTGGCGAACGGATTTTGAAGCTACTTCATCGATTTTCTCGTAGACCTGGGCCATGCTTCCAAAAGTTTGAATCAGGGAAAGAGCGGTTTTGGGGCCGATTCCCGGCACGCCGGGAACATTGTCGCTGGTATCTCCCGAAAACCCCATCACATCGATGATCTGGCCGGGTTCCAATTCAAACGTTTTGCGGACTTCCTCCAGGTTCGTGATCTTGTCCTTCATGGGGTCCCATATCGAAACGGTCTCTGTCACCAGTTGGATAAAATCCTTGTCGCCGGTGACCATGACCACCGAAAATCCGGCCTTCTCGGCTCGGGCCGCCAGGGTTCCGATCAGATCATCGGCCTCAAAACCCGGCAGTTCGATGATCGGAAGCCGGAAGCCTTCCGACACTTCCCGGATATAGGGAAGCTGAACCCGCATGTCTTCCGGCATGGGCGGGCGGGTGGCTTTATAGTCCGGGTACATTTCGTGTCTGAAGGTTTTTCCCTTGCTGTCAAAACACAGGGCAATGTATTCCGGGGACCAGTCCTGAAGGAGTTTGATCAGCATCCGGGTGAATCCGAATACGGCATTTGTGGGAAGGCCCGTGGATGTGGACAGCCCCCGAATGGCATGATAGGCCCGGTGAATGGTGGCGGTGGCGTCAATCAGATACAGAACGGGTTTGGCGGGCATGACAGGTTTCCAATCATAGAAGTCTGATGGCGACAAAAAAAGTCGTGAGCCGGTTTCGATGCAAAAAAATTACAGTCCGATGCTTTCCGCGACGCCGGTCATGGCTTTGAGGCTGATGACCACAAAGTCCGAAAGGGGAATGCCGATGGTTTCACATTCCATAATGATGTTACGGCTGACAGACCGGGCAAAATGCGGGGTTTTCATGCGCTTGGTAACGGATTGCGGCTTGACGCTGGCGATTTTTTTGTCCGGATACACCAGGGCAGTTGCCGCAATCATTCCGGTAATGGTTTCAGCACAGGCCAGAGCATGGTCAAAAACCGTGGTGCGTTCCAGACCAAGTCCTTCGGCATTGTGTTTTAGAATGGCATCGGCAATGGCCGGAGATACACCATGATTCAGAAGCAGTTCCGCGCCTTCCCTACCGTGACGGGAAGGATCCCCATCGGTGATTTCATAATCAATGTCATGAAGCAGCCCTGCTATGGCCCACATTTCCGGATTTTCATCAAATCTTGGGGCCAGTTCCCGCATGATGGCTTCAGTCGCCAGGCAGTGGGATACCAGTTTTTCATTTTTCAGATGCGTTGCCAGCAGCAGAAAAGCATCTTCCCGGGAAATACCCGGTTCGGTATGGGTTGACATCATCGTGCTCCTATATTAATTAATCCCAATACAGCCCACACATTGAGCATACAGAGGCGAGCCTGGGGGGCATGGACCGGACAGGCCGAAAAGATCCGATGAATCAACGACCCATCCTGTCTTCATATAAAGAAAAACGCCGAATGGCAAAAGAAAGTCCCTGCGCCTGCTGCGGCAAGCATCCGCCATTCTGTTGGAGATGCCGGTGCGGATTCTCCATCTGCCAGAACTGCATGGAGAAAAATTTCTGGGGGATGTCCTGTAACGGCATTACCTGGCAGTGCCCGGATTGCGGAGGACAAAACGGCTATGGAAACCAGTAGTGAAAATCTTAGGCCTCTATTCCGTCAGGCCGCAGATATTGCACCGGCCATCCGTGCCAATGGTGCCGATGCAACTGTCATCGCCGCAGAGCTTTCGATCTTCCCATCTCGAGTCCTGGGATTCAGGAACGGGTTCTTCTGAAGGTGGCTCCCAGGGTTCAACCTTACCTGCACTACTGCTGGTGGATAGGTCCGGGTCCCTTGGGGAGTTCGGGTCCAAAAGCCCACAAACCCTGCACCGGCCATCCGCGCCAATAATGCCGATACAACTGTCGTCACTGCAAAGCCTCCGGTTTTCCCAGTCCAAATCGGTTTCCTGGCTGCCGGAGATGTTTTCGGAAGTGTCAGTCATCTTGAAGTTCTTCTTTTCGGGTTTTGTCTGTTGACCCTTTTACGGTTTCGTCGATGGTTTGATAAATGGATTTAAAAGATTCAGAAAACCCACTGGGAGAAATCCGCCCGGTTTCGATGAATTTGACAACAATTTCCTTAGTCGTTTTCAGAATATGTTCATCCATGGAGCTCATGTTGATATCGACCTGTATAAAAAAGGCTGAAAAATGATTTGGTTTCGCTTAATGGGTATTACTAACCGGACCAAAGGCCCATCAATGCGTAAAGGATCAAGTTGAAGATCTCTAATCCCTTACCTTCTGTAGTCATTAAGGCGTTGGAGTCGGAGTCGGCGACAAACTCACAATAATCGATGCTTGTGCGGCTTGACCCCTATCAATACTGGCCTGGAGGGTATCGATACCGGCAATGGAACCGGCCTGATATATGGCCACGGCTTTTCCAAAAGAATCCGTGATGCCGTTGACAACCGTAAGCGCGCACTTGGAGGTATTTTGGGTAATCGTAAAAGTCACGGGATAACCGACAACAGGGGTTGTGGTGGTTGTACTCGTTCCAGTGGCTACGGATGTGTCCACGTTGTTCAAGGTGGCGGTAATCGCACTGAATTCACCGATGCGCAGCGTCGTTGGGACGGCTGTAATGGTCAGTTGAAAGTTATTTGCATCATTGTTGTTTTTTGTGGAATCGCAGCCGGCAATGGCAACGATCATCAGAGAAAAAAAACAAAACATGCGATAATGTTTTTTAACCATTTGATATCTCCATGATAAACCGTAATATGGTTGTGCGCATGCCTGATTGTCTCATGAAAAATGTCTGCATGAAAGCGAGTTGGTTAGTGTGGGCTGCGCCATTTTTACACGATAAAAGGAATGATTTTGATGCCAATGATGCATTAAATACAGAACCTCTTGACCGCATTTTTTATATATGATTCAAAACAGAACCATCTGTCAAGTATGAATTTGCTGGACAATCGTAACAATCGCATTCAGAGTTTTTCTTTCCAAACCGTTCAATAAAGGAGGTCGTAAAATTTATGCGAAGTTTTACTGTATATGATATTTTTCAGCGAAACGCGACTATCCATGGCAGTCGGATCGCACTGGTCTGTAATGAGAACCGTATCACTTTTTCAGATCTTCTGCTGCAGGTCAATGCCCTGGCAGGGGGAATGCAACAGCAGGGAATCGGAAAAGGGGACCGTATTGCGATCCTGTCATATAACTGCCATTCATATTTCCTGATTCTGGGGGCGGCAGCCGCTTGCGGGGCCATTGTGGTCGCCATCAACTGGCGGCTTTCCCCGGAGGAAATTCGGCATATTCTGACGGATTCAGCGCCGGTTGCCCTGTGTTATGACCATAATTGCGCTGAAACAGTCAATCAAATAACCGCCAACAACGGATATTCGGGTCGGATTTACTGCCTTGAAGATTCAGGCCCCGTCGGAATCCCGCTGAATCGGCTGTTTTGCAGTGATGATGCTTTCAGCGGTTGTCAGTCGTCTTCGGAGGACCCGTTTTGTATCATCTATACCGCGGCGATAGGGGGTAAATCCCGGGGTGCGGTTCTGACCCATGCCAACATCACCCTGGGAAATCTTCAGACCATGGCAACGATGGGGTTGGCCCCTTCGGATACCCATTTGAACATGCTGCCGCTGTTTCATATTACCGGGATGAATCTGGCCCTGTCGGTGATGCATGCCGGCGGTAAAAATGTTGTCATGGACCGGTTTGATCCTCAGAGAGCCCTGGAGTGGATCGATAAGGAAGGCGTTTCCATTATCGGGTCGTTTCCGCCGATATTATCCAATCTTCAGGCTGAAATGGAGAAGCGCCCGTATTCACTTTCAACGCTTCGACATGTACTTGGCCTTGATCATCCCGATACCATCCAGGCGTTTGAGGCCAAAACCCAAAGCGTCTTCTGGATCCTTTACGGGCAGACCGAAACTTCCGGAATGGTCACGTTTTCGCCGGCTCTGGAAAAACCCGGTTCAGCCGGGAAACAGGGATTTCTGATTCGCATGCAAATCGTGGATGAGAAGGACCATCCCGTTGCCGTCGGGCAGACCGGCGAAATTGTGGTCCAGGGGCCGCTCGTGTTTCAGGGTTTCTGGAATCAGGGGGAGTACAACCAAAACATTTTCCGCAATGACCGTCATCACACCGGCGATCTGGGCCGGATGGACGCGGAAGGTTATCTGTGGTT
>CAIVVZ010000143.1 GCA_903909505.1 uncultured Desulfobacteraceae bacterium | reverse complement strand
CTCCAGCAGGGTCTTTTCGTGGCTTTCCTCGGCCTTGATGAGGCCGTTCAGAAGAGCGGAGAGGGCAGGGGCGTCTGTTTTGGCCCGGATGGCTTCGTGAAATTTTTTAAGGCCTTCCTCCATGCGATAGGCCAGTAGGATGATTTCCTCGGGAGATTCATCCCCTTTGATAAACTCCAGGTGAAACTCTCTGGGGCCGGTTGCGGTCCGGTCTTCCCATGCCTGAATGCCGCCCTGAAGATGAAAAACATTCCTGAATCCCAGGTTCGAAAGAAGCTGGGTGGCCATACGGCTGCGGCCGCCCACCGCGCAGTAAACAATGATGGGTTTGGCGGCATCC
Source organism: uncultured Desulfobacteraceae bacterium (assembly GCA_903909505.1). Classification (GTDB taxonomy): domain Bacteria; phylum Desulfobacterota; class Desulfobacteria; order Desulfobacterales; family Desulfatirhabdiaceae; genus RAAP-1. The sequence goes on along the minus strand of CAIVVZ010000143.1, from coordinate 2,047 downwards.
AGCTTTTCCAGCGAATCGGCCAGTTGGGGGAGCGGTATCAATCTGGCTCCCGGAAGGTGGGCCTGCGCGTATTCTCCGGGCTGACGTACATCCAGGAGCATGTAATCGCCTTCTGAATGTTCCCGGATAAAGCTTTGAACCTCGTCGGTATACAGCGTTTGAACGCCGTCCATGTCCTGACCCATTCCCATACTGGCCTCCTTCCCGGTAAACCGGGATCTTTCGCCTGATTCCTGATTTTTGATCCCTGTCCTCTGGTTCCTGACGCCTACAAGTCGATTTCCGCAAGCAAGGAGATGATTTTCTCGCGGGCCGCCAGTTCCGTCAACCAGGATTCGGGGATGGCCGCAAATCCCTGAAACGCCCCGAGCAGCATGCCCGTGATCATGCCCCGGGCGGCTGAATCGCCGCCGGCCATCACGTTTTCGATGAGGGCTTTCTGGAGATTGTCCTCGTATCTGGCAACCAGATGAATCACGCCCGGAAAGGCGGCGCCAATCTCGCACATCTGCCCGAAACGCTTCACTGCGGCAATCGTGTCTGAATTGCGGCTTTCGATGCCATTTTTCACCCATGTCTGAAACGGTTCACGGTTGAACTGCATTGCGGTTGTTGCCTCGATGGCAGCCACCGGGGATTCTCCCCGCAGAATACGGAAAACAACTGCTCCGAAAAAAGCCGCGCTGTCGGTTACCAAAATGTGATTGTGGGTCATGGCGGTCTGGATTCTGGCGGTATTTACCAGTTCATCGCAGGTGCTACGATATGTGTAGGCCAGTGGAGCCATTCTTGCCGCTCCACCCAGATCGGTGGATTCCGATCCGGCGGACTCCGGAGTCTTTCCGTCTTTGAAATTGTTCAGCGTCGATCGGGTGGCATGGTCGACGTAGCCGGTATAGTGCTGCTGCTGCGTCTGCCACTGCGCGGCAAAATGCTTCAGATCGAATCCGCGGCAGGCCGCAAGGGATTCCAGCAAAACCAGCATCTGGTCGCCGTAATGGGTGATTTCTCCCGCGTTTTTGGTGGAGTGGTAGGAGTTTGCGCCAGGCTTTTGAAATGTCTCCACCCTTTTGAATGTGGCGGCGATCTGATCCGTGTCGTAGATCCAGTGGGCTCCCAGGGCCAGTGCATCGGCTGCAAAAGAGGCCAGGACCATGGCTTTGGCGTTATCTTTCATCATCATCTTTCCTTTCACCATCTTGCTCCGGGCTGTAAGTTTGCATGCGATTTCTCCTTGATGTGTTTGACCTTCACAAAAATTGCGTTGTGTGTCAAGATAGAAGATGTGAATCGAAGCCGCTGACCGTTATTTCAACCGGTTGCCGGTCAACCGATATTTTTTTACGGAGGGGATATGATTCAAGGATATGCCACGTCTGAGGCAACCGCCGCACTGGCCGGCAAGCAGGCAACGATGACTTATGTGCCTTTTGGAAAGACCGGCCTGATGACCAGTCAGGCCGGCTTTGGGTGTTACCGCATCTCGCCGGAAGTTGCCCATCACGGCCGGAGCCTTCGGCAGGCGCTGCTTTCCGGAATCAATCTGATCGATACCAGCACCAACTATACCGATGGCGACTCCGAGGCCCTGGTCGGCAGCGTGCTGGCCGAGGTGATCGAAGCCGGCGGAATGAGGCGGGAAGAACTCGTGGTGGTCTCCAAGGTCGGGTATCTTCAGGGCAAAAACTATTCCAACAGCCAGGCCCGCCGATCGGCAAACCAGCCGTTCCCCGAACTCGTGACGGTTTCGGAAGGACTGGAACACTGCATTCATCCGGAATTCATCGCTTCCCAGCTTACCGAGAGCCTGAACCGGCTGGGCCTTGCGACGATCGATGCGTACCTGCTTCACAATCCGGAATACTATCTGGGCTGGGCCCATCAGAGCGGCATGGAACCGGCTGCAGCCCGCCGGGAATATCATCGCCGTATTCGGCAGGCGTTTGTCCACCTGGAGTCGGAGGTCGCGCAGGGGCGCATTCGCTGGTACGGCGTCAGCTCGAATACTTTTCCGGCACCGCAGACGGATCCGGAGTTTACCGGCCTG
>CAIVVZ010000142.1 GCA_903909505.1 uncultured Desulfobacteraceae bacterium | reverse complement strand
CGCATCGCCGAGAAAAATACCGAAATCAAACGGCCTCTGATTGTGGATGGCGTTGACCGTTTGGACGGCGGCATCAAGGACCTGGGTCATATAGCAAATAATCGGTGAATATGCCGCAATTGCGTAACTACCTGAAGCACCTGAACCAAACGCCGCGGTCCAGCCGTAGTAGTTCCCCTGAGCCGGAGATTCTTTATCGGCCAGATGGACGTCGGACATTGAGAAGAAATTCAAAAGACGCCCCGTATTTGTTACAGAGGCACCCGAGTAGCCGGCCGGCATGATGTCGGTCCGTTTGACCAAAGACAGGCCGGGCCCTTCCTGCCACGCACTGTAGCCGAAGACTTCGTAAAGCGTCAGATCCGCCACGGGAATCTGCGTCGTGATCAAAGACAATGCAACGGGTGAAACCGTCTTCTGCAGTGTGGTGAACACATCCGCTGCGATCGGGTATGACCCCACGATAACCGATACAACATTGGAGAATTGGCTTAAGCCGGTATTATCACGGGACTGGGCAGCCACATAGAAGGCGCTGCCTGCCGGAAGTCCGCCTGACAGGCTTTTTTGAGTTCCCATATCCACGTTCACGATGGACGCCGGGCCCGTATAGGGCATTGGGGCATAAGACAGGGTATAACCCGTTGCTCCCGCGACTTCGGTCCAGGAGAGGTATACCCAACTTCCATTCGTGACGCTTAACTCCGGGGGCTGTGGCTGAGCATTCGCCGTGCCTGATATCAAAATCATCAATGCACAGGTCATTACAAAAAGATATCTTTTCATTTTTTTCCTTTTCCTTCGTTTCGGGGCTGCCGGAACGAACGGGGTGGCTGCCCTTTAACCGCAGTTATTCGAATCAGAATAGCCCGGAGAACATCACTCCTTTGGCTGATGTAGAAATACCTGCAATGCGATGGACGATTTTATTGACCCGGGATCCCCGCTACCGGCAACCCGTAATTTGCGATCTTCGCCTGCATTGCGGGAGCCAATTGTTTGACGAGCTCCGCATTGGAGGCATGGGACGTGGTGTCTTCGAAGACGGAGAGGCCATCCAGTATCCTTTCAATCCCGATTGCCTTCGAACGCGACAGCTCCGCGATCGATCCGTCCCTGACCGCTGGATCAATATCCACCGCAATTATTGAAATGGTGTTGTCGCTGTTGCGGACGATATCGAAAGTACGAAACTGCTGGGGAAAGTCCCTGAGCGATGCGGTCTCGACTTCCCAGAAACCGGATTCGGGATGGGCGGGATCGGATGACGGTTGTGGCGTAATGGTGTTCAGGTGACGATGTCCCGCGATCCACAGGATGAGATTCGGATAGTTGTGGAGGGTGGCGAGTAATTGATTATCGGTTTTAATGGAATGGGGGTCGGGGGTGGGAGGAACGTAGAATATGTTTTCTATCACCGGGTTCGTGGGACTTGTTTGCATTCCGATCGGTATATGTGCGGCGATGATCATGAGCATGCCGTCGGCCTGGCCTCTATCCAGTTCACTTATAAGCCAGTCGTACCGGGCCTGGTCGATACAACCCCTTGCATAATAAGGAGGATTCGTATTGGCATTTGCCTTGCAGGTATCGTCGAGCGCAATAACCCGTATCGGCATATTCGTCTTCGGCTCGAAGGTATAGCAGGCAAAGTCGCCGTCGATGTTGTTCTGTGTGAATCCGTGGCCCACCGGGATCGAGGTGGTATTAAAGAATTCTTTCATCCAATTCAAGGTCGATGAGCCCGATGTCATGTTGTTCGAGATGTTTGTTGTGCTGAGGGAATGACGGTCCGGGTCTGCGGCAACTTTCGGCGGGGTCGCAAAGTTCGCTTCCGGCCCCACGCCCCTGATGATCCCATCGGGTGTCGATCCGTCGACCACGCCCATATAAAAACCATGGTTAAGTATGCTTGGGGGTTGCTTACTATCACTGCTGCAGTTTTGAATCGTATCGCCGATATAGAGATTTCGGATAAAATCGTTCACAAGGAAGGTGCCCATATAAAACTGATCGTGGTTGCCGACGACCTGATACCAAGGAATGCTTTTGTTGATTCCGGCCGCTTTGTAGGGTTTTTGATAATCAATATTGCTTGATCCGATGTGATCGCCGGAACTGGGGGTAATTTCCTTGCCGTCCAGGACATCGATATACCATCTGAGTTCGTTGTACTGAGTGTTGTTGACCGCATCGCCGAGAAAAATACCGAAATCAAACGGCCTCTGATTGTGGATGGCGTTGACCGTCTGAACGGCGGCATCAAGGACCTGGGTCGTATAGCATATTACCGGTGAATATGCCGAAGAATGGTTAGCGCCTGATGCATCCACGCCAAACGTTGCGGTCCAGCCGTAGTAGTTCCCCTGAGCCGGAGATTCTTTATCGGCTATATGGACGTCGGTCATAGTGAAGAAATTCAAAAGCCGACCCGCATTCGTTGCCGATGCACCCGTGTAGCCGGCCGGCATGATGTCGGTTCGCTTGACCAAAGACAGGCCGGGCCCTTCCTGCCACGCACTGTAGCCGAAAACATCGTATAGAGGAAGATCCGCTGGGGAAATTTGCGTTGTAATCAAAGACAATGCAATGGGGGAAACCGTTTTCTGAGCTGTTGTGAAAACATCTGAAGCAATCGGGTACGACCCGATGATAACCGATACAATGTTGGAGTATCGGCTCACACCGGTATTATCGCGGGACTGGACCGCCACATAATAGGCGGAGCCTGCCGGAAGCCCGCCTGACAGGCTTTTTTGAGTTCCCATATCCACGTTCACGATGGACGCCAGGCCCGTATAGGGCATTGGGGTATACGACAGGGTATAACCCGTTGCTCCCGCGACTTCGGTCCAGGAGAGGTACACCCAACTCCCATTCGTGACGCTTAACAACGGGGGCTGTGGCTGGGCCATTGCCGTGCCCGATATCAAAATCATAAATGCACATGCCGTTACAAAAAAATAATATTTCAATTTCATGCCGTTCTCCTTGGTGTTATAGATTTGGAGTATTCCTTAGGTACAATATTGACGGTTTGGGTGGCCTCATCATAGACAATGAAAACATCCCCGTAAAGCGGTCTGGCTCAGCCTGTCGTGTGGGATGATTATCCCCTTATAAGATTTGACCGGAATGTCCATGCCCCGTCATGATTGTCGTGAAACCCCATTGTTTCCCAGAATCCGACTGCTGTGGGCCTGACCCGATCGGCAATGACAACTTTGAAATGACCCTTACAGTAGTCAACAAAATCTCTGCCAAACCCATGCCCTGCCCACTCGGGGTATATGTTGATCGAACAGATGATTATCGTAACGTTTTCAATCTTACAGCGGGCCTTGCCAATGCGCTGACCCTCGTTTGAGATATCAGCCCAATCGTACTCCGAGTGTTGCTTGTCTCTTGGCACAAACTCGATTTTCATGTTTCCACACTCGCCATTTTCTACTGAAAACCCTGGCAAAACGATAGCACGTTCTTCCCGAGATCCGGCAGGTAATAACCTCCCTCAAGAATCGCAAACCGTCGACCGTTGGCTACTCGTTTGGCAAACCGCTTCATAAGGTCTCCTATCACGTAAAACTCGAATGTCGACAATTTCTTGCCCACGTCCTTTTCGTACGAATCGAAACCTGCGCACACTCCAATAATATCCACTGATGAAATGTTCTTGGTGATGCCATCAATCTCCGTCATATACAATTTGCCGTTCTCCGCGTAGGGATTTACGATCCGGCACTCGTTCCAATTCGAAAGAACCGCCTTGGTACCATCACCGGTGTGGGCATCGAAATCCAGAACAAAGGCGGAATTGATCATTTTGTTTGCCTTCAATTTCAACAGAGCGATTGCCATGTTGCAGAAGACGCAGTATCCCCAAGAGGACTCGCAAGAAGCGTGGTGGCCCGGCGGTCTCAAACAGGCAAATGCCGGGTCCCCGGCCATGCCAATCTCCGCGGCCAGAATCGCCGCCCCGGCGGAAAGCATTGCCATGTTGTATCGCTTGGCGTTCGATTTCACAGCCTGGACATATGCGGGATCATGAGCAAGCAGGACATCTACTTCCCGGGCGCGATCGGGGCGCACCATCTCAAAACCGTTTCCGCTGTCCAGGACGCTCATGATGGATTCAAGCCTGCCTGGAACTGATGCCCCGTCATTGGCATAGTCTGATTCGTAGAACTTTTCGTGAAAGACTATTTTCATGAAGTTCATAGGGCGTTTCGACCGGCGAAAAACATGTGGATAACCTTATCTCTGCCGATGACGCGGACCAGTTCCCGCATGGCGCAGTAGATAAAGAATAGCACGGCAAGCCACATCTGAATCAGCCAGAATTGAGGCCATACGATCTCATCCGCTAAATGCCGGTTCGCTTCCATGAGGCTTTCGTGTTTCATCAGCAACGAAACGACATGCTCCAGGTAGCGGACAAGAAGCGCTGCCAGAAAATAAATGAGGCTTTTCCAGGACGCGTTATAGATCAGCGGCCGGTCGGGAAATTTGTTCACAAAGGGCAGTTTGTCGACGATCAGCACCACTTTGCCGACCAGTAAAGCCCCGATGATCGCCGCGCCAAATCCTGTCCAGGAGATGCCATACTCGCGCAGAATCATCCGTTTGGTTATCAAGATAAGGCTGAAGGCAATAAAGAAAAAAATCGTCGGCGGGAGAATTTCAATATAATTGTTCTTGATGGTTTTTAATAACTTCATGAGTTACCTTATATAATCTGTTGATATCACTTAAAACATGCAATTGAGCTGTTAAAATCTATCGATAAGTGGGGAATTGCTGTTTTGTCAAAGAAGTACATAGACTGCTTGATTTTATCGGCAGTCTGAAGAAAAACTTGAGTAATATATTCTGATAAACTCGTAACGCTGGGATATCAACGTACCGTTTTCCGCAAAGGTTGTCAGTGCTCGCGCACTTAATTTATCAGCGGCCGCTGAAGCATTTTTTCATAAAGATCAATATACTGTCTGGCGGTTACCGAATGATTGAAATGGGCAAGACTCTCTTTCATGATGCGCCGGATCTCGGTCTGCTTTCTTTTCTCGGAAAGCCGATAAAAATCCATGGCCTGATCGATGGCCCAGGAAAGACCGGCTGCATTGTGGTGTTCAAACAAAAAGCCGTTTCCGGTATGTTTTGACGTATCCAGATGGCTGATGGTATCGTGAATGCCTCCGGTGTCATGGACAACCGGCAGCGATCCATAGATCGGGGCGATCATCTGCGGCAGGCCGCAGGGTTCAAAGAGCGACGGCATCAATATGAAATTGGAAGCCCCATACACCAGGTGTTCGAGGTCTTCACTGAAATCGCAGACAGCAATGCGTTTTTGAATGCCTGGTGCTGGGCGATGTCCTTGAAATGCTGCTGGGATTCACCATTTGCCACGAAAACGATCTGCACGATAAGAATGCGGGGATTTCGGGACAATGTCATGAACTTTCCTTAATATGAAAACGGGCAATGGTGATGGCCTGCGCTTTTTGGGATGCTTGCCTGGTATGCATAGCGGCTCTCGGGCGACTGGCCGTGCGGGGATTGCCGGTCGACACGGCGGCTTTTCCGCCTACCATTGCAGCCAGATCGGTGACATAGCCTTTCATCTCTTCGGCCTGGGCGTTCAGTTCTTCAGAGGCTGATGCCGATTCCTCGGCGGTTGCGGCATTCTGCTGGGTGACCTTATCCATTTCCGTGACCGCGATGTTCACCTGCTCGATGCCCAGGGCCTGTTCACTGGATGCGGCCGCGATCTCGCCGACCAACTCGCCCACCTTTACGGTGCTGCCGGCCACTTCCTTAAAGGCGTCGTTGGTGGTCTTTACCAGCGCGGTTCCTTCAATGACTTTTTTCACGGTGCCTTCAATCAATGCCGCGGTATTTTTGGCCGCCTCCGCCGCGCGCATGGCCAGATTCCGAACCTCATCCGCCACAACGGCAAACCCTGCGCCGGCTTCCCCGGCTCTGGCGGCTTCCACGGCGGCGTTTAAAGCCAGAAGATTGGTCTGGAAAGCGATTTCATCGATGGTCTTGATGATTTTGGAGGTATCCTCGCTGGCTTTGGAAATTTCCTGCATGGAGGTGCTCAACTGGCTCATGGATGTATTGGCCTTGTTCACCACCTGGTTGGCCTGTTTCATCAGGGAATCGGCCTGTCCGGCGTTGCTGGCGTTCTGCTTGGTCATGGAGGACATTTCCTCCAGAGACGATGAAGTCTCTTCCACGGATGCCGCCTGCTGGGAAGAGCCTTCGGCCAGGGACTGCGATGCGGCGGAAACCTCTCCGGCCGCGGAAGATACCTGCTCGTGTGAAGCAGTGAGCCCACGGATCGCCCGGTTCAGGGTTCGGACGAGGGAGCGGACCAGAAAAAAGCTAAGGGCAACCATGAGGGATCCGATGACCAAAGTGGCAAAAAGGGTGGGTAGAATCGTGCCTTTCATCGTCTGTTCTAAAAGCTCACGATCCTTCCCGATAAAGAACATACCGACGATCTTGCCGTCGACATCCTTGAGGGGCCAGTAGCCCGTGTCATAAGTCCTTCCCAGGATCTTGTTGACGTTCAAGTACATTTCCCCTTTATTAAGAACCGTTTCAATCACCTGCGGGTTTTCCATCTTCGTCCCTACGGCCCGTTTGCCATCCTTCATAATGGTGGTAGAGGTTCGCGTATCGCCGTGGAATACCGTGCATTCCACACCGTACTTGTTCTTCACTTCGTCCACAAAGGCTTCCGACGAGAGATCAAATCCCGTAGTCACGGAGCCGATTACAAGGTTTCCGTTACGGATGGGATTTCCCGCCCGCATGGAAAATTTGACCACGGTCCCTTCCTCGACACCTGTCGATGCCTGACCGGCAAGGGACTTCTTTACATTGACCTGCTTCAGAATACTGTCTCCGGTCTTGTCGGAGTGTCCCCTGCCCACCACATTGCCGTCCTTATCGGCAATGGTGAGAACGGAGACTTGGCGGGCTTTCACGTAGCCTTTACCCAGATTCTGCACGGCGGCCTTGTCCCCCTTCTCCACTGCCATGATTAGATCCTGTCTTTCAGCCAGGACAACGGCGGTAATAACTGCTTTATCCTTCAGATCGTCAATATACCCCTGAACCAGCCCCGCCAGTTTTTTTATCTCTGACTGACCTTGTTCATGCAGGCCGCGACTGAGCATGATAAAGCTCGTCCCATAAACGACGCCCCCAACCAGGACAGCCGTAATCACAATCAAGCCGATGACCTTTCCAAATAACGAATTCCTCATGTCCTGCCTCCTTCTCTACTAACAAGCTCTGTTACCCGTTAAACCCCAGGAAAAGACGCATTTTATTTATTGACCCGGGGTCCCTGCTATCGGCAATCCGTAGTTTGCGATCTTTGTCTGCATTGCGGGACTGATTTGCCACATAATGGGCGGCACTTCCCGGAAGTTCACCCGACAGCAACGATATAAGCAGAATTCATGCCGTATCGATAATTTATGTATTTAAGTTGATAATAATGTGAAATAAATATAGAAATATTTTCGGTGGGCTTGTGGCGAAATGGACGAAGCAGCGACATTAAAGTCGCTGCTTTTTCTGAACAGGGGCTATAAACGGAAAAAATTGGTTCAGATCAAATTGATATAATTCGTTAAAATGTCATGCGACATAAAAGACGGGGGTTTGCGACATTAAGGTCGTGGCTGGTAAGATCGTCTGGAATCAACCGGGTCAATGATATCTGTGTTATAAATTCCTTGAGAAAACGATAAACTTATGGTTCTATTGTTCCGGAAACCGGAATTGTTCTCCGGCCTTGAACCATTATCCCCATTTGATCACTTAAGGAAATCATCATGACAACCCCCCTTGCCACGCTTGACGTCAGTACTTCGAGCAAGGAAAGTACGGCCTTCAAGGTGCTGGGAGCCATCGGCTTTTCGCACCTTCTAAACGATATGATCCAGTCCCTGCTTCCGGCAATTTATCCTTTGCTGAAAAGCTCGTTTGTCCTCAGTTTCACACAGATCGGCCTGATCACATTGACTTTTCAGATTACCGCGTCATTGTTGCAACCGGTGGTCGGACTATACACGGATCACCACCCGAAGCCCTATTCATTGTCCATCGGCATGGGGTGCACGCTGATAGGCCTGATCATTCTGGCCTATGCGCCAAGTTACGCAGTCCTGCTGATTGCCGCCGCAATGGTTGGCACGGGCTCATCCATCTTCCATCCGGAATCTTCCCGGGTTGCGCGGATGGCCTCCGGCGGTCGATATGGACTGGCGCAGTCGATTTTTCAGGTGGGTGGAAATGCCGGCAGTGCGACGGGTCCGCTACTGGCCGCCTTGATCGTCATTCCGCAGGGACGACACAGCATCGCCTGGTTCTCCATGGCTGCGCTCCTCGCCATGCTAGTGCTGTGGCAGGTCGGCGGTTGGTACAAACGCAAGCAGTCGCTTGTGAACCGGCCCGGCAGATCATCCGAGCAACCGCAGGCGGTGCTTCCCGCCCGCATGGTGACAAGATCGATGCTGGTCCTGCTGGTACTGATTTTTTCAAAATTTTTCTACCTGGCAAGCATCAACAGCTATTATATATTTTTTCTGATCAGTAAATTCCATCTATCGGTGAAATCCGCCCAGCTTCACCTTTTCGTGTTTCTATCCGCCGTGGCCATCGGAACCATTCTGGGCGGGCATGTCGGCGATCTCATCGGCCGCAAGCGTGTGATCTGGGTATCCATTCTGGGGGTTGCTCCCTTCACGCTGATATTGCCCTATGCCAGTCTGGCATGGACCGGACCGTTGACATTCATCATCGGTCTGATCCTGGCATCGGCTTTCCCCGCGATTCTGGTTTATGCGCAGGAGCTTTTACCGGGTAAGGTGGGGATGGTCGCCGGGCTGTTTTTCGGACTGGCATTCGGCATGGCCGGAATTGGGGCGGCGGTACTGGGGAAACTGGCCGATGCGCGGGGCATCGAATATGTCTATCACGTGTGCGCCTTCCTGCCGCTGTTCGGATTGCTGACGGTGTTTCTGCCCGACTTGGGCAGACCGTCCCGCCGGAAGCCTGCCCTAATCATCGCGACACCCTCGGCCGTGGAACTTGCTTCAAAGGCCGGATGAACCTGAGGCCCCGATACCGGGCCTGGTCCAGATAGTGGAAATTCCCAGAGATTGAAGGTATCGGATGCCGTCCGCAACATATCGGCCAACCGTGTCCACGCCGTGGGAATCATCCCCCGGAGCAACGGCAATATTCATCTGGCGGACTTTTTCCAGAATGGGGCGGCAGATATAGGGCTCGCTGGCGCCTTTAAGCAGGGCCCGGACATTTAAATCCAGCATCAGCCCCAGTGATGCGATTGCCTCCAGATTGCGGCAGATGCGCTTCCAGATGGCCGGCGTTTTTATGCGGGTAGAATAATCCGGATCAAATATCCGGATCAGATCAAAATGCCCCACCACGGACGGTTTCAGTGCCTGAATCATGTCATGCTGCAAATCGAAATAAGCCGCGTACAGATCCGCGATGCCGCCGCATGCCGTTGCGGCCATGGCATATTCGGATGGATTCATGTCGATGGGAATATCCGCCACATGATGAACCGACCCCACGACATAATCCGGATGAAACCGGTCCCGAAGCTGGATGGCAAAGTCCACGGCCCCTGAATACGCCTCGGTTTCCATGCCGACAAAAATCGTCAGCCGGCCCTGGTATGCCGACTGCAAGTTCCGGCAGTGCGTCATATACCGGGCAAAACGCGCCAGCATGGCGCTTGCGGTCAGACCGGCCGCGCGCTCATCCGGATAGAGAAAGTTGTCGCCGGCAGGCGGCATATGCTCGGTAATGCCGACCCACGCAAATTTCTGGTCATGGTAGGCTTTGACGATATCATTCAGGGAATCCCGGGCGTGCTGGCAATAGTCGCCGCTATGGCCGCCATGGACCGACACGAAGGGGGGCAGGGCCTCTGAATGTTGATTTGCATTCCGGATCATCGGCCATTCCATAACCGGTAAAAGGTCTTCCGTCAACCGCAAATTGATGGCTTCGTAAAGAGCTCGCGATAGACAGGGCTTACCGGATGGGCACCAACAGGTCGCAAGTGCAGGCGGGGTCGTTGGCCATGCGATGAACGGCACTTCCCGCCTGGAGAAAAATCCGATTGTCGAACCGGCACAGATGCGATGCGATAAAGGATCGTGTTTCGGGGGTTGCGCGAAGGGTCCGGCGATGCAGATCGGCGGCTCCGAATATCTGCCAGCTTGTCAGAAAACCGAGCGCATCCGTTATCCGACGCATCCGCCGGTCCGCATGGGCCAGGTAAGCGCCGGAGATTCGGCCCGAATCTTTCAAGCTGCCAAGCAGATACGGCAAAAGCGGCGGACGGGTGATTTCAAGCCGGTATTCATTTTTGAATGATTCGATCGTGTGTTTTCGCGAGTGACCGTTTTCCCGGAATTGATCGCTCAGACGCCCATGTCGCCATTTGCGAACCCATTTGCGCGCCGGGGGCCGGGCATCTTTCGAGTGGACCTGTATTTCACGCGGGTTTACCAGCAGATCCCCGGCAGCGGAAAATTCGCAGTTGTCCACATAGTTTCCGGCGCACAGAAGCGCGGCTTCGTGCAATCGGATTCGGAGCAGCCAGTATATCGGGCCGGCCATTTCGCCGACCGTTTCCAGCGCGTTTACCCAGCTTTCAATTTGCCCTTCATTGACTTCATAGGGGATAATCGTCTCATCCAGCAATGCATTCAATTTCAAGAGATGTTCTGCGGGTTCCTCATGTTTTGCGTCTTCCTGGAAAATGTCCGCGGTATTGGCATGCGATGCTCTTTTCATCCCGTATCTCCGTTTGCTCCCCAATATAAATGGAATTTTTGATGTTGCGCCGACAGGCCGATTTCTTTATTTGACTTCTGTGATTTCCTATCTTATAAGTTGCGATATGTCAATATTGACATAGACCTTACGGAATTTAAGTTGCAATAGTCTGTAATAATTAAAATAATTGATTGCACCGCTATCCAGCGGCTCTGGTAAAGGTTGTGCCGTCCGGCAGACGCCGGACGGATTGTGTTCGTATTCATCCCATAAAGAGGAGGAACGGCATGATTCGAAAAAATTTGAATATCAATGGTAAAATGCAGATGATGGTGGTGAACCCGGATTCGTTTCTGTCCGATACGTTGCGTGAACAGCTCAAACTAACGGGAACAAAGGTCGGATGCGGTCAGGGACAGTGCGGGGGCTGTTCGGTGATCCTGGACGGAAAGGTGGTTCGCTCCTGTATCACCAAAATGAGCCGGGTTCCGGATGAAGCCTGCATCACGACCATCGAGGGCATCGGCGGGCCGGACAAGCTTCACCCCATCCAGCTTGCCTGGACGGTTCATGGCGCGGCCCAGTGCGGGTTCTGTAGTCCGGGCTTCATTGTTTCGGCCAAGGCCCTGCTGGATGCCAATCCCAGCCCCTCCCGACAGGATGTCCGGGACTGGTTTCAAAAACATCGGAACGCCTGCCGCTGCACCGGATACAAACCCCTGGTGGATGCGGTGATGGATGCGGCCAGGGTCCTGCGCGGCGAGATGACCGAAGATGAGCTGGCATTCAAGATGCCGGCGGACAACCGCATCTGGGGAAGCAAATACCCACGGCCCAGCGCCATTGCCAAGGTGACCGGCGTCACGGATTTCGGGGCGGACGTGGGCCTGAAGATGCCGGCCGGAACCCTTCGGCTTGCCCTGGTTCAGGCCAAAACATCTCATGCCAATATACTCTCGATCGATACGTCGGCAGCGGAAAAAATGCCGGGCGTGTTCAAAGTCATTACCCACAAGGACGTCAAGGGCAAGAACCGGATTACCGGGCTGATCACCTTTCCGACGAACAAGGGGGATGGCTGGGACCGTCCGATTCTCTGCGATGAAAAAGTTTTCCAGTTCGGGGATGCGATTGCCATTGTGGCCGCGGATACGGAAGCCAACGCACGGGCTGCGGCGGACCAGGTCAAGGTCGTGCTGGATGAGCTTCCGGCTTACATGAGTGCGCCCGCCGCCATGGCGGAAGACGCCATCGAGATCCACCCCGGAACGCCCAACGTGTATTTCGAGCAAAAACGCGCCAAGGGTCAGGAAACGGGCCCGATCATGGCTGCCGCGGCCGTTACGGTGGAAAACGACTATTATCTGCAGAGGCAACCCCACCTGACCATGGAGCCGGATGTGGGCCTGGCCTATTTTGACGATGAAGGGCGGCTTGCCATTCATTCCAAGAGCATTGCCATTTATCTGCATCATGCCATGATTTGCCCGGGTCTGGGGATCGAGCCGGAAAAACTGCGCCTGGTCCAGAACCCGTCGGGCGGAACCTTCGGATATAAGTTCAGCCCCACCATGGAAGCGCTTCTGGGGGTTGCGGCCATGGCCACCGGCAAGCCGGTGACGCTGAAATATGATTATTTCCAGCACATCACCTACACCGGGAAACGCTCGCCTTTCTTCGTGAATCTGAAGTACGGTGCGGACAAAAACGGTAAAATCCTGGCCATGGAAGGCGACTGGATCGTGGATCACGGGCCTTATTCCGAATTCGGAGACCTGCTGACGCTCCGGGGCGCGCAGTTCATCGGTGCGGGTTATGGCATTGCCAACATCCGGGGGGTGGGAAAGACCGTGTGTACGAACCATGCCTGGGGATCGGCGTTCCGGTCTTATGGATCGCCCCAGAGCTTTCTGGCGTCCGAAAGTCTGATGGATGATCTGGCCGCCAAACTGGGCATGGATCCCCTGGAGCTTCGTTATCTGAATGTATACCGTCCGGGAGACACCACGCCGACCGGCCAGGTTCCGGATGCGTTCAGCCTGACCGAAATGATCGATGGGTTGCGTCCCCTCTACAAAGCGGCGCTGAATCGCGCCAAATCAGACTCCACCCCGGAAAAGAAAAAGGGTGTGGGGGTTTCCATCGGCATCTACGGTTGCGGTCTGGACGGGCCGGACGGCTCTGAAATCGCCGTGGAATTGACGCCGGACGGGGTGGTGCTCAGCTCGTCCTGGGAGGATCACGGGCAGGGTGCGGATATGGGTGCCCTGGGCACCTGTCATGAAGCCTTGCGGCCCCTTGGCATCGTGCCGGAAAAGATTAAGCTGGTGATGAACGATATGGCCACGGTTCCCAACAGCGGGCCTTCGGGCGGTAGCCGTCAGCAGGTGATGACCGGTAACGCCATTAAAAACGGCTGCGACATGCTGATGAATGCCATGCGCAAAGCAGATGGGTCTTACCGG
>CAIVVZ010000141.1 GCA_903909505.1 uncultured Desulfobacteraceae bacterium | reverse complement strand
AGCAATAACCGGAGGAACATCATTCGAAGTGGAAAGCCGCCTGCTGCACAAGGACGGCCATTACGTGCCGGTCCTTACACGGGGCTTCATCCTGCGTGATGGCAGCGGTAAGTCAGTGCGTGTTTCCGGGACAAACACCGACCTTACCAGACGAAAGAAGATTGAAGAGGAAAAAAGACAATGGGAACTGCTGCGGCAGCAACTTCAAAAGGTTGAAAGCCTGAACCGCATGGCAGGCGCCGTCGCCCACCATTTCAACAACCAGCTTCAGGTCGTAATGGGGAATCTGGAAATGGCGATCGATGACCAGCCTCAGGGTTCGAACTCTTTGTTACCCCTGACTGAAGCATTGAAAGCGGCCCGAAAGGCCGCAGAAGTAAGTGGGCTGATGCTTACCTACCGGGGACAAGCACCCGGCAAACAAACATCTCTGGACCTGAGCGAGATCTGTCGCCAAAACCTGTCACTGCTTCAGGCCGCAGCTCCGAAAGACGTGGCCCTGAGGACCGATTTCCCCGCTTCCGGACCGATCATCTGTGGCAATGCAGTCCAGATGCAGCAGGTTCTGACCAATCTTCTCTCAAATGCCTGGGAAGCTGCCGGTGAAAAACAGGGAGCGATAGACCTGATCTTAAAAACCGTTTCTCATGCGGATATCCCATCCTCAAAGCGCTTCCCCATCGACTGGCAGCCGAAAGAAAGCGACTATGCCTGTCTGGAAGTGAGAGACGCGGGCATCGGGTTTGCGGACAAGGATATTGATAAAATCTTCGATCCATTTTTTACCACAAAGTTCATCGGCCGAGGTATGGGTCTATCCGTTGTACTGGGAATTGCAGGCGCACATTGTGGGGGCATCACTGTAGAGAGCAAGCTGGGCCGAGGCAGTATCTTTCGGGTCTTCATACCGGTAACGACAGAGAAAGTCCTCATCAGTCCGGTAAAAGTAGAGAATGCACCAGAGATTAAAGGTAGTGGCTCGATCCTTCTGGTCGAAGATGAGGAGCAGGTGCGCAACATGGCCAGAATTATGTTGACTCGTCTATGATATAAGGTAATTGAAGCAAAAGATGGTGTTGTTGCTGTAGAAATATTCCAACAGCAACAGGATGAGATTCGCTGTGTTCTCTCCGATTTGACGATGCCACGTATGAACGGATGGAAGACACTGGCTGCTCTTCGCAAGCTTTCGCCAGAGTTACCGGTGATTCTGTCCAGTGGCTATGATGAAGCTCAGGTTATGGCTGGAGAGCATACCGAACAGCCCAATGCTTTCCTGGGAAAGCCTTATCAACTTAAGGAGCTTAGAGAAACGATCAATACAGTACTGGCGAATATGTCATGAAAAAGGCAATCAGTATTCACATCGGTTGTTTTCATGCAAGCAGAGGGTATACAATAGAAGTGGTCGCCATCTTTTCAATCTCGCTTATTCGCTCGAAAGAAGCAGATTATTGTTCATGATGAAGCAAGGCCCAGTGGAACGAAATATTCCCTTTAACGAAATCATTTTAAACGAATTCTTCCAAACATTGGGGACTGCATGATCATGGAATGGCCAAGACATGTGCAAGAGATTAGGAAAAGGGAATGTAGCAGATAGACGTCAGATAATAGCTTTTGCCTCAAAAAGGAGATATTCGCATTGAAAAACATCAAATTAAGCACCAAATTAATCGGCGGTTTCATGGCGGTTGCATTGATCACCCTAATAGTTGGATTTTTAGGATACAGGGGGGTATCACAAACTGATGATGCCCTGATTGAGGTTTCTGAGGTTCGCTTGCCCTCGATAATGTGTCTTCAGATGTTGACTTTGGCACAGAAAGACATTCAGGGAAGAGAGCGCACCTTACTTATTCCTGAAATATTGAATGATCCCAAGCAGGTGGAATGGGTATCCAAGCAGTTTGAATCAGCCTGGCAACAAGCTGAAAAGGGATGGAAGCTTTATGAACCCCTGCCTCAGAGCAAAGATGAAGAAATTATCTGGAATCAATTTAAACCGGTTTGGGAGATGTGGAAAAAGGACCATCAGCAGGTGATGGATCTACTGAAACAGGGAAAGCGTGAGGATGCAGTTCTTTATAGCACAGATAAAGGAAGAGCAACTTTCCGCAAATCAGTCGAGCTTCTAGGGCAACTTGTGGAGCTGAATATCAAAATATCGAATGAAAATAGTGCTCCCGCTTTAGCCCAAGCTGGCTTTGCCAGAATATATACCATTGTGGGGATGCTGGTTGGATTTATCGTTGCGCTCTTTCTGGGTTTGTTTTTAAGTCGTTCTATTACCCGTCCCATTAACCGGGTCATCAGCGGGCTCACCGAAGCCTCGGAGCAGGTATCCTCTGCGGCTGGAGAGGTTTCCTCCGCATCCCAGTCCTTGGCTGAAGGCTCTTCCCAGCAGGCGGCATCCGTGGAAGAAACCTCATCGTCTTTGGAAGAAATGTCCTCCATGATCAAGCAGAACGCCAGCAACGCCGGGCAGGCCGACTCCCTCATGAAAAAGGTCAATCAGGTTGTGAATACTGCCAATATGTCGATGAGCCAGTTAACCACATCCATGCAAGAAATCTCAAAAGCCAGCGAAGAAACCTCCAAGATCATCAAGACCATCGATGAAATTGCTTTTCAAACCAATCTACTGGCTCTAAACGCGGCCGTGGAAGCTGCAAGAGCCGGGGAAGCTGGCGCAGGGTTTGCGGTTGTGGCAGACGAAGTCCGTAATCTGGCGATGCGCGCGGCGGATGCTGCAAAAAACACTGCGGCATTGATCGAGGGTACCGTGAAAAAAGTCTCAGACGGAACCGCCCTGGTTAAGATCACTAACGATGCCTTCAAGGAAGTAGCCGGCAGCGCCGCAGAAGTGGGCGAGATAGTCGGGGAGATCGCGGCCGCATCCAGTGAGCAGGCCCAGGGCATCGAACAGGTGAACATCGCGGTCACGGAAATGGATAAGGTCACCCAGCAGAATGCCGCAACCGCCGAGGAATCAGCCGCAGCCTCTGAAGAGCTGAACGCCCAGGCCGAAGAGATGAAATCATTTGTAGGAGAGCTGTCTGCAATGGTGGGCGGAAATGCCACGGCATTGCAGGGCGGCTCTGCCCCGCTCAAACGTCCAAAAATCGGTGGACATGCCAGACCGTCACAAAATAAGGCGTTGACCGTTGTCAGAAAACCTTCAAAAAGACAAGCCCTGACAATTAACAGATCCAAAGAGGTTCATCCCAATGACATCATTCCCATGGACGAGAACGATTTTAAAGATTTCTAGTTTCTCTAAGTTATTCAGGCTGGGGTTGTTTCATTCCAGCTATAAATTGACAAATAACTCAATTCAGTAAAAGAGCCATTATTCCATACAATATCAGTAATGTCCGGTTAGGTTTTTGCATGCTTTGCATGCGATAAATATCTGTAATAAATTAATAAAATTGCAAATATCTCTTGACAAGTAGGTCAATATTTTTTCGCGGCTCCTTGTAAATTATAATAATTACAAGGAGATACATTCATGTCGCGATCAGTTAAACCGTACCGAATAAAGCTCAACTCTCATTTTTTTAATCAATTTTTTCAACCGGTTTGGGATGCTATCCCCGAAACACCTGTGCTTGAGTCCCGTGGAGACAGACCACTTAAAATGACCTTCGAAGATCAACTCAAAATGCTGGTTTTCTTCCACCTCGAAGAACATGTCTCAGCTCGCCACATGCTTCAGGTCCTTGAGCAGGATGACTTTGCTCGAAATAACATTGCTCCGGAAGTGTCGGGGCCGGTGAGAAAGGGAGCCATTTTGACCGGTGAGAAAGGATGCCAGGTGGCCATTGTGGGATGATAAGGGCGCAGATATGCGTTGTTGCCGGAAGAAAAAAAGCAACGAGGGGTT
>CAIVVZ010000140.1 GCA_903909505.1 uncultured Desulfobacteraceae bacterium | reverse complement strand
GCGCGTATCTTGTTCCCTGTGAAAACCTTCCGCGATTCCCTGCTCAAACTCCGGACAACCGCATTTTTTCGCTGGGGACGTATACCTATACGCATCCAATAATGCAACTCCTGGTCCAAAGCGAATTGGCTGCCCAGATCGAAAGAGGAATATCGATCGACAAAGAGTATTATGGAATTGTACCCAAGGGTTTTTTCCCACCGGAGTTTGCTTTTACCCATGCTATGGCATGGGAGCTTTCTGATGCAGGCATTGAATGGACAATCGTATTGAGTGATTTTGCCTACAGTGTTTATCCATATCTCAAACGCGCAGGAACCCATCGTCCCTATATTGCAATCCAGACAAATGGCCCCCCTATTGGGGCAATTCCGATTGCGCTCGACCTGGAAGGCTTGGGAAAGAGATTTTTCAAGCGAATGCTTCTAGGTTCACTATCAGTAGAAGAAGCAATTGAGGGAATCAAGGATTTCCTTGAAAACCATGATGAAGTCTTTCTGATACTCGAGCGAGATGCTGAAACAATATATATCGATGAGTTGAATTCTGGCATTTCCGGAACTCAAAAACGACTCGATGCTTTTTTGGAATCCTTACTCCAACTTGTTACCCAGATGCCAGGCACCAAGTTTTCTACCATCGATGAATACTTGAACGAAAAGCATTATTCCCAGGAGTTGTCCATTCCCGAATATCTAGGGAACACAAGGATAGAGACTTTTACGGAAGGTATTTCCAAAACCGCATGGGATTATACCTGCAAGGTTCGAGATAGGCTTTTCCGGCTTGAAAAGCGGTTTTCCGCGGTTGAGAGCCTAAAGCAGCCTTTGGCAAAAGCATGGGACCATCTTCTTCTTTCTCATAACTCCGATGGAAGGATCGGTTATTGGCATTCCGATTGGCTTCCTGGCGAACATGTAACACAGGAATCGAGGAAAAATTTTGTCTTGGATAATTTGATTCAAGCTGAAAAATACCTTGATGAAGTCGAGGCTGGTAATGTATAGTCATAAAGCATTCCCGGAAGAAATATCTGCCCAGTTTTTTCCCTCTATCCTGTTTGACATGACAAAAACTGAACATGCTTCACTATTTTCTTCAATCAGATTTGTCTGGGAAGCATTGCCGCTTATTGGCCCATACCTGGAAAGTTTATTAAAATCACTGCATTGCCATGCCATCAATAGTCGGATTCCGGATGGAGCAATGATTTCCAAAGATGTCTATATCGGGTATGACTGTGAGATAGATCCCGGAGTCTATATCAAGGGACCGGCCTGGATTGGTGACGGCTGTATTCTCCGTCAAGGTTTGTTCATCAAGGGGAATGTCATAGCGGGAAAAGGCTCTTTCCTGGGGCATGCTTCTGAACTGAAGAACTGTTTTCTTTTTAATCAAGCCGAGACGCCTCATTTCAACTACGTCGGCGATTCCATATTGGGATTCAAGGCTCATCTCGGAGCGGGTGTCATCTTGTCCAATGTTCGCCTGGATAAGATGGCTATCCCTGTTCAGGATGGAGTATATAGCGCCGAGACGGGATTGTATAAAATGGGTGCCTTTATTGGTGATGGTGCGCAAATAGGATGCAACTCGGTATTGAACCCTGGCACGGTAATTGGAAAAAATGCCGTTGTGTTTCCACTCAGCCGTTGCCGAGGTATAATCGAATCTGGCGCAGTCATAAAGGAGTCAATGTTTTGATTGATGGAATGAAAGTCATCGATGGCCACATGCATCTCTTGTCTACAGCGAGTGCTGTCCGCGAGGATAATCGATTGGCCGGGAAAAGTGATTCTTTCAAAAAAGGGTATCAAATATGGAAGGATGGCTTCAGAAAACGTTTCAATTCTCCTTTTGCGGAAAAATCATCACTTGAGAGCGCAGGATTGGCTGCAGCCTGGTGTACTGAAATGGATGAAGCCGGCGTCGATAGTGCTTGTTTTATAGCTGAGGATGAAGAAGAGGATGAATTGACGGACTTCCTCTCTATTGAACCAAAACGTTTCTTTGGGCTTGCAACAGTAGATCCTCGAAATAAAAATGCCATAGGGTTGCTTAGACATCGCATAAAAGATCAAGGCTATCATGGCCTGAAACTGTACCCAACGACCCTTGGATTTTCTGTGGCAGATCCTGTACTTTACCCAATATATGAAGAAGCCAGGGGGCTGGGAATTCCCATCGTTATACATATGGGAATAACTCTCAGTTATGAAGCTGACCTGCGAT
>CAIVVZ010000139.1 GCA_903909505.1 uncultured Desulfobacteraceae bacterium | reverse complement strand
TTGATTTCATGCTCATGCTGCCAGGTTCCTTAGAAGAGTTTGGTTTTGACGCAATTGTTTAACTGCTTTCTGTATCTGCATTCTTTGTGCCAGGGTTCCAACACTCAGCGTCATGCCATCCATCATTCTGAATTTTATGAACAATTAGTAAATATGCATTTACAGGACTGGCATTAGCAGTCATATAAAACAGGTCATATTTAACCATTGGTCATATATGACATTTTTCGATCTTTTTGGGGTTAGGGGTGGCAAATGATAAGAACAGAGAATTTATTGTCTTCGGATGTCTGGTTTACGCTTGCGAGCGCACACGGATGAAAAATGAATGAACACCAATACCCACGTCATTTTCGGAACCGCACCGCCAAAACCTTGTAGTCGCCGTAGTGGGAACGCATCTGCGGGCTCTCTATGCCGCTGCTGGTAAAGCAGTAGGTCCACGCATACGACGAACCCGATAATTCCGCAGTCCAAACCCATTTGTCCTTTACATGAAAAGAAGGATGGACTTTATTGTTTGACGATGGGTTATACAAACTCCCCAGTTCTTGACGAGACGGCAATCGCCAATCACTGAAGCCGCCTGCCCGAAGATTTTTTGCAAAGTTATTGGCCTGATCCCAAGTTATATCCCGATCAGGCGCAGGTACCCACATGAGTCCCGTTCGGAAATCCACTATCAACTCCCCTTTGGAAAACATGAAACGAACCGCCCATTGAGACGGAAGATTTACGGTCTGTTCCTCCAGGCTGGTTTGCAGCGTTGTTTCCTCGGAAAAGAAATCATCTGTCTGCGCTGCCAAGACATACTGGGAAGCTGGAAAGAGTTTCTCGAATCGAAAAATCCCATCCGCACCCGTTGTCGTCTCAAACTGTTCATAGCCTTTCATCGGTTGGACCTGTTTGGCCACTATCTTGAGGTTGACCAGCGGTTGTCCTTTGTCATCAACAACCTTGCCTTCAACGGTGGTGATTGCCGGTTTTACCATCATGGGAGCGGGAAGAATCAGCGCTTCCCCTTCCGAACCGCTCTGTACCGTCATATTCCGATCCGTCGTCCATCCCCCCTTATCAAACTGGGCACGCAGGTTGGTTGGATCGTATTGTACCGTCATCATCTGCATGTTTGCCCAAGCATCGCTCCAGGGTAACAGGGCATATTCGGATGTGGGGAAAAGTTTTCCAAAACGAAACGTTCCATCCGAGCCCGTAGTCGCCTCAAACTGTTCATAGCCCTGGATGGGTTGCAACTGACTGGCAACCACTTTAACGTTTGCAAGGGGCTGCCCTCTGCCATCCACAACCTTACCTTCTAACCCGGATTTTTTGCCACAACCCATAACGAACAGGCTGGCCAGCGCTAAAATAAACCAGAACTTAAGAACCTTCATTAATTGCCTTCCTTTTAATGCAAACATGAAAAAACGAGGAAAAAGTAGAATTTGATCCCTAAAACCTGCAATCGATTTTTAGAGAGTACAATCCAAAGGCAAGGGGGAACCACGCCGAAGAAAGTACCTGAAACGACGATATACTGATTTGACATTCTCGGGTCTCCTCTCCATTTGGCAACACCCAACGCAGCTTAGAGATTATGCGATTCGTAACTGCGCAACCGATGCTCGGGCATCTCCTCCACTAATGTCCGGAACGATTCTTAGTTCCAGTGCCGTCACCCCGACGAGATCGACCGTGTAATCTTCAAACTCGCGCGTCATGCCCGGCGGACTGAAGTTATATTGCTGACGCATAATCTCCCGGTACGATTGAGCGGCATCCGGCGACCACCGCAACACGAAGTCTTGCGTGCGCGCCCAATGCCGGTCGCGCAGCCCGTAATAAACCA
>CAIVVZ010000138.1 GCA_903909505.1 uncultured Desulfobacteraceae bacterium | reverse complement strand
CATGAGGGTGCCGTTCTTCATGTAGTTGTTGGCATCCTTGAAGGTGGCGCGGATCAGGGCGGTGAGCTTGTCCCCGGCGGCGCCGGTAAGGGTCTTCAGCTTGGGCAGAAGGGTGTTGTTGACGAAATCGAGTAGGGCATCGCCGGTGATGCCTTCATCATCGGTGGCCCAGGCACTCCAGCGCAGATGTGCGGGAAGGGGCGATCGGTACCCGTCGCGGAGGAGTTCAAGTTCCTTTTCACGATCGTCGAAGATTTTAAGAAAGAACATCCAGCCAAGCTGTTCCAGACGCTGGGCGTCGCCGTAGGTGCCGGCGTCTTTTCGCATGATATCCTGGATGGTTTTGACGATATTGGAGACATTGGGCATGGATCAGGCCGCCTCGAGGTAAAGTTCGGTTTCAAGTTCGTGGATGGCGGCAAGGTAGTTCTGCTTGCCGCCGAAGAGATGAATGATTTCGATCGGCGTGCCGAATGTGGTCAGCGGGTCCACTTTTAAAATATCAAGGGATTCGACACTCCGGATGCCGCTGTCGGCGTACTTCTGCAGCAGGGCCTGGAGAACGGCCCGCGCCTTATCGCCATACCTGGCAAAGACATGGCGCTTCTGCACGCGCTCGGCCCGCTCACGGCGGGTCAAGGGCGGCTGGTCGAAGGCGACATGGCAGACAAGATCGAAGGCGTCATAGTCGCGGCCCACCTGCTCGGCAAGTTCGTCGAGAAAAACCCCTTGACCGGCAAGCGCTTCGATAATGGCCTGTTTGCGCTCGGCACCGTTCCACGCGTTGAGAAAGGCGTTCAGTGAGGAGTAAGCCTTGCGGACGGTTTTTCGGGTGTAGTCCTTGAGCGATTCGGTGATGAGCTTGCCGTCGGCATCGAGATATTGCACGCGCTCGGTGGCAATGATGACTTCGACGTCGTCGACGTAGTACTTGACGGGTTTGCCGGTTGGGGGCGCTTCCGCGGACAAAGGGTCGATATCGTCGCCATATCCCGACAGGTCCTCGAGGACGGAATCGGCATTGAGTACATCATCTGGAGGAACAACCGGATCCCATGCGCCCGGCTCGTAGATCTGCACCGGATCGCCGTCGAAATCCGGGTCGGCAAAGAGCGCCGTGGCCCGTTTAAAGTCCATGATGGTGAAGAAGAGCTTGTTGTAGTCCTCGTTGATGCGGGTGCCGCGGCCGATGATCTGCTTGAACTCGGTCATGGAGTGGATGCGTTTGTCCAGTACAATCAGATGACAGGTTTGGGCATCGACGCCCGTGGACATCAGTTGCGAGGTCGTTACGATGACCGGGAACGTGGACTCCGGGTCGATGAAATTGTCAAGCTGGGCCTTTCCCTCGTCGTTGTCGCCGGTGATGCGCATGACATATCTGCTGTTGGTGGCGGCCAGATCGAAATTGGCGTTGACCAATGCCTGCCGCATGCGTTCGGCGTGATCGATATTCTCGCAGAAGACGATGGCCTTTGCGAAACGGTCGGTGGCTTTCAAAAACTCGGTGATCCTGGCGGCGACAAGTTCGGTCCGCTTCTCGAGGATGAGGCTTCGGTCGTAGTCCAGATCGTTGTATTCGCGGTCCTCGATCTCCCGGCCGTACTTGTCGGTTTTGCCCTTTTCGGGCCGCCAGCCTTCCAGGTCTTTGTCGATGCCGATGCGAATGACTTTGTACGGCGCAAGAAAGCCGTCGGAGATGCCCTGTCTGAGCGAGTAGGTGTAGATCGGGTCGCCGAAGTACTCGATGTTGGAAACGGATTTGGTTTCCTTGGGAGTTGCGGTCATGCCGATCTGGGTGGCCGAAGAGAAGTATTCGAGAATCTTGCGCCAGGCGGCATCGTCCGCCGCACTGCCGCGATGACATTCGTCTATGACGACCAGGTCGAAAAAGTCCGGGGAGAACTGCTTGTAGATATTCTGCTCTTCCTCGGTGCCTGTGACGGCCTGGTAGAGCGAGAGGTAGATCTCAAATGCCTTATCGGCGGTGCGATGGGTGATCTTCGTCATTGCCTGGCCAAACGGCTTGAAGTCGTTGGTCTTGGTCTGGTCGGCCAGGATGTTTCGATCGACGAGAAAGAGGATTCGCTTTCTGGCGCCCGACTTCCAGAGCCGCCAGATGATCTGAAACGCGGTGTAGGTTTTGCCCGTGCCGGTGGCCATAACCAGAAGAATACGCCTCTCGCCGCGGGCGATGGCATCCACCGTGCGGTTGATGGCGATCAATTGGTAGTAGCGCGGCGACTTGCCGGAGCCATCATAATAGTAGTCCTGGGTTATTACGGTCTCCTGCCTTGCGGTGTAACCTTTGGCGGCGCTGTAGCGTGCCCAGAGAGCATCGGGTGTCGGGAACTGGTCAAGCGGGATTTGCCTTTCGACAACGCCGCAGCCGGCGGTGCGATCATGTTCAAGAAACGCATCGCCGTTGGAGCTGTAGGCAAAAGGGACATCCAGTATCTCGGCGTATTCAAGTGCCTGCTGCATGCCGCCGCCTACCGTATGGTTGTTGTCCTTTGCTTCGATAACTGCGATGGGAATGTTGGGTTTGTAGAACAGGATGTAGTCGGCCTTTTTCGCTTCGCCGCGCTTAACGGTCTTCCCCCGAACGATAACGCGCCCCCGTGTGAAGTCTTAATTGATGGTGTTACTGACAAGGGAACGTCGGAGCTCTAAAAGCCCTGTTTCAGCATGTCATTGATTTCCTCCGGGTAGGCCATGCAAAGGGTTTCGTTGAAAAGGTTGCGCAGGGCGCCGACGTCCGGTGTGCCCAGTTTCTGGTTGAAAAAAGTACGGGGTGAAAAGAGCAGGTGAAAGCGGAAATGCTCATCGGTTCTCGTCCCGGTGAAAAAATTCATGTTGAAGCTGTAAATCCCCATTTTGTCGTATTCGGCAATGACTTTTGCAAGACCTGCGGCAATGTCCTGAAGATCCTGGGCATTCAGATCCAGCGTGGATCGGGCGCCTTCCAGAACCGCCAGGACATCTCCGGCAACGCCCATGGGGGCAAAAGTGGTCATCCAGTGGGTGCGGCCGATTTTTCCCAGATAGCGTTCGCCGGTTTTTATCTCGGCTGCCACCAGGTCCTCCCAGAAACAGGAGCCGTGGCTGTCCAGATAGTGCCTTGAGGCCTCCAGTTCCTGGCGCATGAGGTTGGGCGCGGTGGATGTGGAGAAGACCTGCAAATGGGGATGGATGAGAGAGCTTCCGGCCGGCGGCATGTAGTTCCAGTTGATGATGTGATACACGGATTCCGGATGGCCGGTGCTTTCAATGCGTCTGAAAAAGTCCAATGCAAAGCCAAAAGCCGAGGCCATGAGCGCGGGCGTAAATTCTGTCATCGGGATGTAGTGGCGGGCGCCGAAAGTTGCCACGGCTCCGATGCTGTCGTAAGGGGCGATGTTCGGGAAAATCAGCATGTCGTCTTTTTGCAGCCGGCCTTCGGGGATGAGGTCTTTGGGGAAACAGGGGGTTACGACCTGAACCTTGTCCGCGCAGAACGGGCACCATGCTTCGGTTCCCGAAACAAGGGCGTTGAAATCGGGTTTTTCCCATTGAAGCTTCATGAAATGGCAAATCCTGGCGGTCCGGCCGGTCAGGGGGTCGATGCGGATTTCACTGGGGATGCGCCGCTCGGCCATATCCTTTTGGGGGTTGAGTATGACGGTTTCTTTTTTGATGGCTTCAAATTTCAATATGTTTGCCTTTAATATAAGATTTGGAATCTTCCCAATAATAAGATTACGGTGTGGATGAAAATAAGTCTTCGTCTTGAGGATTCAACGCCAGGGGAAGCGTCAGCCGAAAAGTCGCGCCTTTGCCTTTCTGGCTGATGATTTCAATGGTTCCGCCCATGGATTGCGCCAGAATCAATGCTCCGGCCAGCCCGAGCCCGTGACCGGTTCGAGATAGCGCATTACAGGCCATAACCTGCGTGTATCTTCGAAAAACCATTTCGTGATATTCGGCATCGATTCCCGGCCCGTCATCGGAAACCTCCAGCCACATCATTTTGTTCCGGCAACCCAGGTCGATATCCACGCGTTTTTTGCGATGATGCAGGGCGTTTTTGATCAGATTGCCGGCAATCTGACGGAATTTGACTTCGTCCTGATTCAGTTTAATTCGGGATGTTCCCGAATCCACATGCATATAAATACATTGGCTGGATAAAAATGCAAGGGTTTCTTCCGGACTGTCGAGTAAAGTGATCTGCTCAAAAACCAGCGGGCAAACCGATTCCACGGCCTCCATCAACGTATCCTGAACCGTTGGTACCAGTTGAAAGCTTGAGCAGGTAAAGCACCCTGCTTGAGATCGTCCGATTTCCAGAAGCCCATACATCATGCTGCGCGCTTTTTGTGCGTTTCTTAACACACGCTTCAGCGTTTTTTCCTGACGCGGAGAAAGCGGCCCATGCGTTTCCCTGCGTTCCAGAAGCGTTCGAACACCGGTTTCAATCACCGAAACCGGATCTTTAAGCTCATGGATTAAAAATTCGATTTCGATTTCGCGAAAAAATTTGTTTTCGGTTTTCATATAAAATTGACCGTCATCGTGGTTCCACCGGAACGCATGCAGTCCTCCAGGGTTTTACAGTGTCGGCACTGATGGATATCCCCCGGGCACAAATCCGTATCTTCCGGAATATAAATGCACCGGTTGGAGCGCATTCGAATCGAAAAATGATAGCGTTCCGAAAAAATCTTCATTCTCAGCAGATCAAAGCCCTTGCCGCCGGCATGAAAATCATAGGGTTTGCGGGTGGCATACTGAAGAGGCTCGGCAGTCGTGACCTGGCTTTCAAAAATCAATTTCTGGTTTTCAGCGGTAATGCCGATACCGAAGTCCCTGACCTCAAGCTCGGAACCGGAAGCCATGCCGCGAATGCCGATCTCGATCACTCCGGAGTCCGGGGTGTTTTCAATGGCGTTTCGAAGCAGGCCTTCGATGATTTTATATAGCACGTCTTTCGGAATAAAAACAGGGGGCGTGGGTGCGATATGACGCCGAATTCGGCATCTGCGATGGGAGAACCGGGGTTCCAGTTCACGAATGACGTTTTCCGTGAAAACATCCAGTTGGATCTCTTCGGAAACGGATTCCACCGGCCCGAACAATTCATGAATCCGGTTTCGGATTTTCTGCGAGGCCGTCCCCTGTCCGCAGGTTTCATCCGCGAGGGTTTCAAGCACGTCCGAACAGTTGTCCATCAGCGCCGAAAGCAGGTTGTAAGCCCGGTAGTCCCGCTGCCGAAGAATATCCTGAACCTGATACTGCATGTCCAATATTCGTGTGAGACTGCGCTGCGCCCGTTCCAGAATTCTTGAAATTCCCGGATCTTCATTTTTGCCGGATAGTTTTTTTTCCAGAAGGCCCAGTGAGGCGGAAAGGACGGATACCGGCGTTTTCAGCTCATGAGAAAGATGATGAATCACCCTATCTTTGGCGCGGCTCAGGGTTTGAACCTCTTCGTAGGAAAGCCTGAGCTCCGCGTTGATGCGGGCGTTTTCAATGGGGAATGCGACGGCACTGGCAATGGCGCTTAAAAATTCGACGTCGGTTTGATCGAATTCGCCTTCTTTTTTATTGACCGCGCACAGCACGCCGATCATCCGCTCCGGAATCTGAATGGGAACATCCAGCATATTGAGCGTCTGGTAACCGGCCTTCATGTCCACGACGGGAAAATAATAAGGGCTCAGGGGATAGTCCGGAACAATCAGGGGCTTTCCGGTGCGATACACATGTCCGGCCACGCCCTTGTCCGCCGGAAAACGAATTTCCCGCATGCGGCTTCCGGTACCGGCATCCTCGTAATTGGCAACGGGAAAATAAAATTCCTGTTTTTCCTCATCCAGCAGGATGACCGATGCACCCCTGACCGCCAGCAGGTCCTGCACTTCCTTGATGATGAACTCCAGACGATCCTCCAGCTTGCGATACTGATACAGAGAATTGGCGATGCGAAAAAGGGCCTGATTGGTCCGCGTCACCCGTTTTTCCTGGGTCACATCCCGAAGGGTAATCACCTGACCAGCGGGACGGTCTTGATCGTCATAAAAAATAGCTCCGTCCACCACGATATCCAGCAGCCTGCCATCTCGGGTCAGGCGCTGGGTTTCAAACCCGTGAATGACTTTTTCACTGTAGAGCTTTTCGATCCCAAGCCGGGTTTGCTCTTTTGCGGATTCCGGCACAAATGGGACGATTGCCCCTTCAAGTTCAGCCAGAGACCATCCAAAGACTTTTTCAAACGCAGGATTCAGATACGAGACGGTATTGTCCAGATTGAAGACAAACACCGGATCCGGCAAAAATTTCAGGAATGCGCGATAGCGCTGTTCAGCGCTGAGACACGATATGGGAGACTGGGAACTGGATTGGTTTTTCACGAAAAGCGATATCTTCCTTTGACTGCCCCTATCAAAATGAACATTGGAGAGGACTGTCGGTGCACTCGAAAAACCTGCGGGCCCCCCCTTTTCCCAAGGGAGGACCCGTTCATGCCGTAAAATGATAATCCCGAGCGTGAGGCGTTAACGTTGATGCCTGGGTCTTTCATCCACCACCCGCAGGGCCTTTCCTTCACTTCTGGCGATAAATTTGGGCTCGACCAGATTGACTTCAACACCGACGCCCATCATCCCCTTGATGTGACCGGCGACTTTGGATTCGATCTCCAGGCGTTTTTCAGCGCCGGCTTCATAGATCTCCTTTTTCCCCTCGACCTGGACAATGAGCTGGTCCAGATATCCTTTTTTACGGACCACGAGGCGGTACTGGGGCTCCACTTCGGGAATCTCCAGAAGCAGGGCTTCGATCTGGGAAGGAAATACGTTGACGCCGCTGATGATCAGCATATCATCGGTTCTTCCGGACAGTTTGTCCATCTTGAGCAGGGTCCTGCCACAGGCACAGGTCTCGCGGCGAAGACGGGTAATATCCTTGGTCCGGTATCGCAGCATGGGCATGGCCCGTCGCTGAAGGGAGGTAAAGATCAATTCCCCTTTTTCGCCCATGGGAAGCGGTTCGAAAGTTATCGGATCCACAATTTCTGCCAGAAAATGGTCTTCGTTGATATGCAGACCATCCTGGGCTTCACAGTCAAACGCAACGCCAGGTCCGCAGAGTTCGGTCAGACCGTAGTTTTCCATGGCCTTGATGCCCATTCTGCGCTCGATTTCCTCGCGCATGGCTACGGTCCAGGGTTCGGCTCCGAACAAACCGGTCCGAAGCGGCAGTTGCCGGACATCAACTTTGAGCTCTTCAGCCCGCTCGGCAATGGTCAGGGCATAGGATGGGGTACAAGCCAGGGCCGTGGACCCGAAATCCTTCATCAGCATGATCTGGCGTTCGGTCAGTCCGGAGCTGGTTGGCACAACCGTACAACCCAGACGGGTAGCGCCTTGGTGAAACCCCAAACCCCCGGTAAACAAACCATGGCCGTAAGCGTTCTGCATGATGTCATCGGGTCGCAATCCAGCGGACCACAGGCTTCTGGCCATGCATTCGGTCCATTGTTCCAGGTCATCGGCGGTATACGGGCCGGTGATGGGTTTCCCGGTGGTTCCGGAAGAGGCGTGCACCCGTACCACTTCCTTCAGGGGAACCGCGCAGAGCCCGAACGGGTAATTGTCCCGCAGATCATTTTTAACTGTGAAGGAAAGTTTGGCAATGTCTTCCAGGCACTGAATATCGTCTGGCCTGATTTTTAATTCGTCCAGTCTACGGCGGTAAAAAGGGACTCTTTCATAAGTCCATGCCACGGTCTCTTTCAGCTTTTCCAGTTGAAATTTCTGAAGATCCGCCAACGGCATGCATTCGAATGTATCATTCCAGGGCATATATATCCTCCATTAGTTATAATGATGAGCTGATTTCAAAATGTTCCAGGTCCGGCCTTTTCTGGCTCTTTCGGGAGTCAGCCCGAAAGCTGGACCGTCTTAATCCAGCTTTCGGAAGGCCTCCTTGCGACCTGTATATTTTTGACGTAATTGGGGTTTCATCACTTTCCCTGTCGGACTGCGAAGAACCTTATCGAAAATGACTTTGCGGGGTACTTTATAGAGAGCAAGTTTTGTTTTTGCAAAAGCGATCAGTTCTTCTTCAGTCATGGTTTTATCAGGTTTCAATTGCACAACAGCCAATACGATTTCAACCAATCTGTCATCCGGATAACCGATGCAGGCAACATCATCGATATCCGGGTGATCCATCAGCGCATCTTCAATTTCAACAGGAAAAATATTCTCTCCGCCGCTTGTCACCATATCCTTCATGCGATCGACAATATAATAGAAACCTTCTTCATCGGTTTTTAATAAATCACCGGTATGCAGCCATCCATTTTTCAGTGTCTGTGCCGTCATTTCCGGATTATTGTGATAGCCTTTCATCATCCGGTCCGTAGAAAAAACGAGTTCCCCGACCTGTCCCGGCGGCAGTTCTTTTCCGTCAAAATCGGTGATCTTTGCCTCGACCCCATAGGTCGGTTTTCCAATAGAACCCGGTTTTCTCAGAACATCTTCAGAATAAAGGTTGAAAAGTCCGCCGCCACCGCCTTCCGTGATGCCATAAATATTTGAAACCTTGGCTGGAAACGTCTCGACAAGTTTCTTCATAATGTCAAAAGGAACCGGCTGCGCTCCGATTTCCAGATATTTCCATGAGGACAGATCGTAGTCAGACAGACAAAGCGTCTTATTGGCGATTGCATTCAAAATGGCGATGGCAATGGGAACAACGAACAGCGTATCCGTGCACTTTTCCGCCGCAATTGCTTCAATAATCGACTTCGGATCCTTAAAATCACGAATGATGGTGCCCGTGGCTCCGGTCGCATAAAAAGGTGCCCATAAAAACATGGTCCCGCTGTGATACAGCGGCAGAAAAAAAAGATAATTGTCATTTTTCTGAACGAAATATGACATTCCATTTCCGGCTGCCGTGCTTTTCATGGAAAAATGCGTGTGGATAAGCGGTTTGGGATTGCCGGTTGTGCCGGAGGTGAACATCATCGTCAGGTCATGATGGTCATCAACATCATCAATGGCATCCGAGATATCGGGATATTTTGCGATATTCTGATAATCTATCATATCCGGCGGCACTTCCTGTCCCACACTAATATAGGTTTTAACCGTGTTAAGATTTTTCTGAATGGGTTGAACCACTTTCAGGAATTCAGATCCCAGAATGAACACTCCTGGATTGCAGACCTTTGCGGCAAACAAAATATCCGGACCTTCAAATCTGAAATTCAGTGGTACAACGATGGCGCCAAGACGAATAATGCCGTAATAGGTTATCAGCCATTCTAAAGAGTTATTCTGTAGATGCATGACATAATCACCATTTTTAACATTGCATTCTTTGGACAGGTAATTGGCCGTTCGATTTATTGCATCATTAAATTGCTTCCATGAGAGGGTGCGTCTTTCTCCTATAGAGGGCGTTCTTTCGATAAGGCAGATTTTATCGGGAAGATGACGGGCATGTATCGCAGCGTATTTCGAGTAGTTCACTTGAAACCTCCGGTTATTGATAAATGGAATCAACTCAATCACATTATAATCACTTTATAGCTTGTTCATCCATATGAATTAACCATACGAATGTCAATAAAAAAAGCGCTTGTTATATGATGAACTATGTTCATATTTTTGAAAAAAACAAAACCAGGATGATTTCGCACCCTGGTTTTTTGAATGTTTTCTTTATCGGCTTGAGCGGTTCTTTACCTGAATCCTTGCCTGTCAGTCAATGATACCGCCAAGTTATTGCTGTGAAGCGGCGGTAACCCCCAGATCAAAGGCACGGGTGTTGATTTCGACAAATGCTGCTTTGGTTTTGGTGCGAATCGCCGTTTTGACATGATCGGCCGTAACCGGCAGGATTCCGGTCTGGATCAGCGCGCCCAACAAAACCATATTCACGGACAGGACGTTTCCCGCGGTTTTGGCCAGATCCACGGCATTCAGTGCAATGAGCCGGGCGGTTTTGGCGCGGATCAATTGCTGAAGCTCCGTGATATCCGGATAAACCCCCTTGCCGATGGCCACGGTAAAGGGAGGCAGCGGGGACAGGTTGGTAATGACGACGGTCCGGGCATTACACTTGTTCAGGGCGCGCAGGGTCTCGGAAGGTTCAAACCCGACCAGCACATCTGCCTCGCCATCCGAGATGATGGTGCTCTGGGCATTTCCAAACACCAGCGCGGATTCCACCACACCACCACGCTGGGCCATTCCGTGAATTTCGCTCATGCGAAGGGGAATTCCGGCCAGAAGGGCTGCTTCTCCCAGCACACTTGAAGCCAGCAGATTCCCCTGACCTCCGACCGCCACGATAATCAATCGCGTTATGTCTGACATATGGGTCATTCCTTTACAGCTTGACGTCAAAGTTATATGAAAATGCTTACGCTTTTACGGGCAATATGGCGTTTTCCGGACAGATCTGGGCGCATACCGCGCATCCGGCGCACATGACCGGATCGATCTTTACCTTTTCCGCATCCAGAAAAAAGGCCGGGCAGGCCAGTTGACTGATACAGTCCCGGTGATTCCGGCATTTATCGCTGACATAATAAGCGCGGGATTTGGTTTTTTTAAACCCTTTGGCGTACAGGGTACACATTTCCTGGGCGATCACGACCGAAACCCCCTTGAAATTGAAGGCTTCGCGAAGGGTTTCGATGCTCTTTTTCACCTTATAGGGCTGAATGACGGCAACATGGGGAACGCCCAAAGCCCGGACTACGGCCTCGATCGAGATCTGTCCATACCCTTGGAGGTTCATCAGCCCCATATCCACGCCGGGGTTGGGCTGGTGGCCGGTCATGGCCGTGATGCCGTTGTCCAGGATCACGAAAGTAAAATTGTGGTTGTTGAAAACCGCATTCACCAAACCGGGAATTCCGGAATGGAAAAATGTGGAATCTCCGATAAAGGAAACCACTTTTTTGTCCGTGACTTTGGAGAACCCGCAGGAGGTGCCGGCGGAT
Organism: uncultured Desulfobacteraceae bacterium; assembly: GCA_903909505.1. Taxonomy (GTDB): domain Bacteria; phylum Desulfobacterota; class Desulfobacteria; order Desulfobacterales; family Desulfatirhabdiaceae; genus RAAP-1. The sequence goes on along the minus strand of CAIVVZ010000138.1, from coordinate 4,098 downwards.
GATCCCATGCAGATCAAAAAATCACCCATTCCCAGGGGCGGCAAAAACCCGAGCGTATAACAGCCGATGTCCGTGGGATAAATGGTGGAAAGGCCTTCCGCGGCTTTCTTGACCGCATAAAAAGTGGCCCGGTGAGAGCATCCGGCGCACAGATTGGGTGGGCGCTGGGGGATTTCGGGAATATTTGACAGGTCCACCATGGGCTCGAGCTTGCAGGGAACGCCGAAATAGGCGGCCACCACCTGGCGGACCATTCGCGGATTGAATTCATAGAGTCTGGAAAAAAGATCCTTGCCCTTGCCATTGATGGGAAGGGTCAGTCCGGCCTCCTGAGCAAAGGCTTTGACCGCTTCTTCCATATAAGGCTCGCCTTCTTCGACCACGAGTACTTTTTCGCAGGACCCTAAAAACCCCTTGATCATTTTCTGGGGCAGGGGGTGTGAAAAGCCGATCCGAAGGAGCTTGACCTTGTCCTGAATGTCCAGATCCCGAATCGCGTCGGATAAGTATGCAAAGCTGACGCCGTTGCAGATGATTCCCCATGCGCCTTTTCCGGAAATAAAATTATAGGGGGAGACTTCGGAGCGTTCCGCGGCCTTTTCCAGATTGGCCAGAAGCTTGACATGAAGTTTTCTGGAAACCGCCGGAACCGTGACATAATTGAACGGATCTTTTATAAAATCCCCTCTGCAGACACGCTCCCGGATGATTCCCAGGGTAACCGGCGCCGTTGAGTGATTGATTCGGGTCGTGGTCCGGAAAATGACCGGTTCCTGCAAGGCTTCGGAAAGTTCAAAGGCATAGGGGATCATGTTCTTGGCTTCTTCAACCGAAGACGGCTCTAAAATCGCAAGCCCGGAAAGTTTTCCATAATACCGGTTGTCCTGCTCGTTCTGGCTGGAGAACATGAAAGGATCATCAGCGGTCAGAATAACCAGGCCGCCTTTAACCCCGACATACGCCAGGGTCATCAGGGCGTCCGCCGCCACATTCAGTCCCACGTGTTTCATCACGCACATGCTGCGAACCCCGGAATTGGCCGTTGCGGCAGCCACTTCAAGGGAGACTTTTTCATTGGTGCTGTATTCGAAATAGAGGCTCGATTCCTGGGAGATCTGAAAAAAATTGAGGGAGATTTCCGAAGACGGCGTGCCGGGGTAGGTGGTGGCAACCGCAACACCGGCCTCGATGGCTCCCCGGGCAATGGCTTCATTTCCCAGCAGCACCATGGTTGCGCCGGGTTGGTCGGTCAGGAGTTTATGCATAATTTATTCCTTCATTAGAAAATAAATTCATGGTGTCAGGCAAGGGAGTCGGGAACCAGAACGGGCCGCTGCTGGATTTTCCGGCTGTGGACCATTTCAAACACCGTGTTGATTTCAGACAGCGGAAAGCATTTGACAAACGGCTTGATTTTCACCTTGTCTGAAAGAACAAGACTTAAAACAGCCGGGTAATATTTGGGAATGCAGCCCCAGCTTCCCCTGGCCGTGGCATGAAAAGCCATGAGATTGGACAGCCGGATTTCCACGCTATCCATGGTAAAGCCCACAACCGCCAGGGAGGCGCCGTGAACCAGGAGCCCGAAGGCGGTTTTCTGGCCGGCCGCGGTTCCGGAGGTTTCAAATATTTTCCATTCCGTTCGCCTGCGGCCCCGGCTTTTGACAAAATCGGACACAGCCTTGCGAAGATCCTTGAAAGCCATTTCTCTGGCATTGAATGTGGCGTCAACGTATGGAGCAAGGGCATCCAGCTTGGACGAATCCACATCGATTCCGATGACGGTGGCCCCGAAACTCTTGGCAATCTGAGCGCCGAAGCCGCCTACCCCGCCCACGCCGATGAAAATGGCGGTGTCCTTGTCACTGAGACCGGATTCCACAATGGCCTGATAGGGGGTGGTCAGGGCATCGGCAATTACGGATATCTCCGCCAGGGAGACATCGGCCTGTCCCATGGGTTTGCCGTCCACATTCACCGGAACTTCGCAAAGCTGAGCGGCCGGAACCAGAATATGGCTGGCAAAACCGCCCTGAATATCGTTTCCGGGCATTTTCTGCGTCGGGCAGATATTGCCGAGATCCCGGGAGCAGACATCGCAACCGCCGCAGGGCATGACCGCCGGGACAATGACGGCCTTCTGCTTCCAGGCCTCGGTCCCGGGGCCGGTGGCTTCAACAAACCCGCTGATTTCATGTCCCAGGGTCAGGGGCAGGGGGGATTTGGTCCGAACCCCATCGTAGTAAAAGCCAAGATCGGTATGGCAGACGCCGCATCCGGCCACCCGCAGCAGGACTTCGCCCTGACCGGGAGTTGGCAGCGGGGATTCAATTTTTATGATGGGCTTATTCACTTCCGTCATTTGCCAGGATATCATATTCATAACAATAACTCTCCTTGCGATAGGGAACTCAGAGCGCATGGGTCGAAAACGGGATAGCCGAATCAATCGGCATTCAGTCTTCAGTCCCCAGTCTCCGTGTATAAATGGTCTTATATTTTTCCGCGGATGCCTTCATGCATTCCGTGCATCCGGATTCTTTGTCGGGATCAAACGGCTCGATCCGAACTTCAAAACCGATTTCCCGGTACATCTCGGCCACTTCGGAAAGGCGGGGCTCATCCAGGGAGTTCTGACGCTCCCAGCCTTCCAGAACCAGGGGATCCACCGGCATTTCTGAACGAATGCGAACCGTCAATTCAAACGCCCTTGAATTCCGGCCGTTTTCGGCCCGCAGTGGACAATCCTTCCAGGGCATCGGCGGTGGCAAAAATCTTGGACAGATTGCCCAGTTCTATTTCAACCGCATCCGTCATGGATTTCCCCTGTTGCCGGTCGATGATTTCAGCGGAAACCTTAAGGGCCAGCGGCGCTTTGAATCCAATGGTTTTCAGCGTCTTTGCGCCGCTGTCGGCGGATATGCTTTCCGGGATTTTTCCCGCCAGCCAGGATGCAACACGCTTCTCCGTAAACATGTCCGCAAGCGGTTTGAATTTGTCCGGAAGATTCCGGGACCGGTATTTATCCGGCCGGCCTTCGGAAATCAGCGCTTGAATGGCGCCGGGGATATCCGCGGGGTCAACCAGCTTCTGTACAATGCCTAAGGCTTTGGCGTCCTGAGCGCTGATGGGCGCGCCGGTGAAGACATAATACTTGGCCAGCTCGGGCCCCACCTGACGGGTCAGTCGCAGCATGCCTCCCAGACCCGGATAGATGCCGATGCCGGTTTCTGGAAAGGCCATGGATCCGGCGGATGTGGCCACAATGGCCTGACAGGCCAGCGCCAGTTCGCTGCCGCCGCCCAGTGACAGCCCATCCAGAAGGGCGATGGTGAGTTTGGCGGAATTTTCGATTTTCAGAAACACCTCATGGCCTTTTCGCGTAAAATCCACGATATCAGGGATTCTGTCCGCCTTGATCTTGTTGACAAAATACCGGATGTCCGCGCCGGCCACAAAGGCTTTTCCCGCGCCTTGAATCACGATGGCCTTGACATCCGGACGGCTCTCCGCTTCGGAAAATCGGCTGCCGAGCTGGGCCACGAGCTGCTCGTTCAGCGCATTCATGGCTTCCGGGCGATTCAGGGTGAGGGTTGCAATGCCGTCTTTAACCGCGACATCCACAAAATTGAATTCAAAGGGTTTTCCCAGTTGTTTCTGCTTCTTCAACAGTTCGGGGAGCTTGAAATCCGGGTATTTTTCGCTGATGGCCTGAACTACGGCATAGGTCTTCTCTATTCCGATCCGGTTCATGATTTCAAACGGCCCGAGTGTCCACCGGAGTCCGATTTTGGCTCCCCGGTCCGTATCCTCGACGCTGGCAACACCTTCATCCACCAGGGCCGCGGATACACCCAGGCACACCCCGTACATCCGATCCGACACAGCCTGAATCCGGGTTTCGTCCACGACGCCGTCCAGATTCCAGTTTTCCTTTTTTTCCATTTGGGCTCTTAGCCTGTTGCAGGGAGCGTAAAACGACCCCAGTTCATTGCCCAGTGTGGTCGCGGCATGAACGGCAATGGGGATTCCGGTGACATTCATCAGCAGAAACGGCCCCATGCCGATCTTGAAGGCCCGCTTGCAAGCTTCCTCGAT
>CAIVVZ010000137.1 GCA_903909505.1 uncultured Desulfobacteraceae bacterium | reverse complement strand
TCTGCCTTGGGGGCAGCCGGGGCAGCGGCCTTTACCTTGTCTTCTTCAATCGTCAGGTCCGGGGCCGGCGACAGGGCGGCAAGGTTCAGGTTCACATCGTCCAGTTGTTTCTTGATCGGCGCAACGCCTGCAGCCGAGCCACCGTCAGACAGAATGTCGATAAAGGCTTTGGCCATCCGGATGGCTTCGGGATGCCGCATGATGAGAATATCGGAACCAGCCATCAGATAGGTAACGGCCCCGACAGCTTCCATCAGGATGCCGCGTTTTTCAGGATCACCCAGAGTCGGCGCATCCGCGGCAGACAGCTTGGCTTCCTTACACTTCCATACCTCGTTTCCCAGATTGTTGATGATGGGAAGCTGAAGTTTGTCATCTCCCTGGGCCATGGCGGCCATTCGGAGACGCTCCATCACGGAGTAGGAATATTCCAGGCCATAGCCCAGACCGCCAGTGGTGGGATCAACGATCATGCGGCTGGAAGGCATTCCCAGATTTTCCAGGAGGATGTTGATCTGTTTGGCAAGGTTGACATCGATGGGAGAAGAGGAAATAACGGTGTGGCCATAACCCATGGCAGCAGCCCCGATCCCCTTGTGGTTTTTATCTTCCACCGGTCCGAGGACCAGATTTGCGTCCGAACATTCTTCGGCGACTTTCTTAAACACCGCTTCATCTTTCTGGGCATTGGCGCAGCCCCAGACAATCAGCGGCACATCGATGGCCGCCAGAACTTTTTTAACGGTTGCAGCCGCTTCTTCCGGGCTGGCGTTATTTGTATTGGGATCAACGCTCTTCAGTTGAAGGACGATCATTTCCGCCCCAAACTGTGTCACGCATTTTTTTGCCCAGGCTGCCGGATCTGAGGCCACGTCCTTGAAAGGCGCCAGCGCGGCTTCAGCCCAGTCTTCGGGCATGACATCCCAGACTTCCATGGCGATTCTGGGTTTGTTGGCCATCTTGCCTTCAAACTGATAGAACGGATAGCAGGTTTCTCCTCCGACGGTCACCGCCTTGGGGCCTTTGCCCAAAGTGATTTCCTTGATACCGCCGGCGTATGTTTCTTTAAAAATGTCTAAGCCCAATGTTACCTCCTTCGTTAGATGGTAAAAAGGTGTTAGAAATAGAATAACTCCATAAATACGGACTCCTGACCATGGGGCGGCATCATTTGCCGTTTTTCCCTTATGAGATATCAACCTCCTTTCAATGTAAAAGTCAAGTATCTATTAATCTACCGCGGTAGTTAATGGGTTGTTTTTGATGTAATAACAGATTCCGTCACTGGCTGATATTCTTTTCAATTCATGACCGTTTTGGGGATAAGAAGTCAAATGCTTTGGAATATTAAGGCCTATCTTAAGATGAACACTTTGTCAATAGATGTTGAAGGCGAATCGCGAAAAAAATCATCACGCACGATTTCAATCGGGACTTTTTAAACATTCACCATTGCCTTAATCAGCACGATTCCCATCAGGATCAGCGGATAATAACTGCCCCGGTTGAACAGCGCCATGGCATCCTGACGGGATCGGGAAACCCATAGCCGAAGAGCGGGCAGCAGCAGCAGATAAACGCCGGCCGCAAGCGCGGCAATCAGATATATCGGCGGATAATGGACCGGGGAAAGCTGAAACACCGCGGTATTCAAAGGCAGCGTCAGCAGAATGCTTCCCAGAATAATCATGCTCGACCGATGGACACCCAGCCTGACGGGAATGGTTTTGGCACCGGATCGGCTGTCGGTTTCCACATCGGTCCAGTCATTGGGGATGTTCTGGCCGCCGATTTCCCAAAAAAAGAGGCATAAAAAAAGCGCGGTTAAAAATGCGGCGGAGGGATGAGGGTCAACCGCAAATATCGCGGCTACAGCACCCAGGGTTTTTACAGCCCCGCTGACGATGGTGCGGTAATGGCTGACCCGCCACAACACGCAATATATGGCTTCCAACGCACATCCTGCCGCGAATATCCACAGACATATCGGATTTAACAGATAAGCCCCGATAATGGCCAGCGCCGCCCAGGATGCTGTCCATGTCAGACCTTCCTGAAATGACAGAAAACCGCAGGCCATCGGGTGACGCACCAGAATGGCATCCAAATCCCCGTTAGCCGGACAGGTTCCACCCTGCCGGACTGCCTGCCGGTCCTGGCGATAATCCACGATGTCATTTAAGGCGTAAACCGCGGTATAGCCCGCAAATGCGGTCAACATGCTCAGGAAAACAACCGGGAGGGGCGGAATGTGGCCCAGCCAGATCAATGCCGCAAAAACCGGGGTTGTCATATCAATCAGGCCATGGGGAGTTCGGGACAGCGCAAGAAAGAGTTTTAACCGGTAAAAAAAAGAGGGGTATTTATCGAGCCCTATCTGTATCATAATCTATCCTGATGTCTTTTTTGTCTAAAACCCTGCTTTTTCGACACAACGAAGCATGAAATGCAATTCGCTGTTTCATTACCCTTTTTCGACATGCATTGCAAAACCAATTTGGATGACAGCCCAAAAACTCCCTGGTTTCAGTGATTCCGATATTTCATATTTGATATTTTATCAAAATTGGTTTAGACAGTAATTTTTATGTTGGTCCACTGCCCTGAAATGGGATTTAGCATTCCCTTGGAGGAATTTATGGTGTTGCCTTTGCATGACAATCTTTCAATACTCGAGGAGATGCGCCGGGAGTCGATACAAGGCGGCGGAGAGGATCGCATTGCCGCTCAGCACCGGAGAGGAAAGCTCACGGCCCGTGAACGGATCGACCTCTTGCTGGATGAAGGCTCTTTTGAGGAGTTTGATATCCTAAAGACCGGAAGGGGCGGCTCTCTGGGAGGAGACGCCGAGAGATCTTTGGGTCGTTACCCCGGAGATGGCGTGGTAACGGGCCATGGAACCATCGATGGCCGGGAGGTGTTTGTCTTCAGCCAGGACTTTACCGTTATTGGGGGTTCCCTGGGGGAGGCCCATTCCCAAAAAATCAGCAAAGTCATGGACCATGCGGTCCGGGTCGGCTCGCCCATCATTGGACTGAACGACTCCGGCGGTGCTCGGATTCAGGAAGGGGTGGATGCGCTGGCGGCATACGGGGAAATTTTCCATCGAAATGTCGAGGCCAGCGGCGTGGTCCCCCAGATTTCCTGCATCATGGGGCCATGTGCCGGCGGCGCGGTTTACAGCCCGGCCATGACCGATTTTACCTTTATGGTCGAAAATTCCTCCAACATGTTTGTCACGGGCCCGAATGTCGTCAAAACCGTCATTCATCAGGATATCAGTTCGGAGGAACTGGGAGGCGCCCAGGTGCACGGAACCGTCAGCGGCGTTGCCCATTTTGTGGTCCCCAACGACATTCTCTGCCTCCGGGAAGTCCGGAGGCTGATCAATTTTCTGCCTTCCAACAATCGCCTGAAGGCGCCTTTTCTCGATTTAAGGGATCCGCCCGAGCGCTCGGATCCGGCCCTCGATTATCTGATTCCGCCTAATCCCAATCAAACCTATGACATGAACGTCCTGATTTACAGCATTCTGGATGGCGCGGAATTTCTGGAAATTCATGCGGGTTTCGCCCGGAACATCATCTGCGGATTTGGCCGAATGGGAGGACAAACCATTGGTCTAGTGGCCAATCAACCCGCGGTCCTGGCAGGCGTTCTGGACAGCAATGCCTCCACCAAGGCAGCCCGGTTCGTCAGGTTCTGCGACGCATTCAACATTCCGCTGATCTGCCTGGTGGATGTTCCCGGATTCATGCCGGGTCCGGAGCAGGAACATGGAGGGATCATCCGGCATGGGGCCAAACTCCTGTATGCCTTTATTGAAGCAACCGTGCCGCGAATCACGGTCATTGTAAGGAAAGCTTACGGTGGTGCTTATCTCGTGATGAACTCCAAGCACATTCATTGCGATATCAATTACGCATGGCCAACAGCCGAAATTGCCGTTCTGGGGCCCCGGGGCGCGGTGGAAGTCATTTACCGCAAAGAAATCAAGGAGTCCAAAGATCCGGATGCCACCATGACCGAAAAAATGGAACACTATCGAAAAGCATTTGTCAACCCGTTTCTGGCAGCCAAAAGGGGATACATCGATGATGTGATATTTCCCAGAGACACGCGGCACCGGCTCATTCGGACCCTTCAGTTCCTGGAAAGCAAAAAAACCCGCCAGCCGGATCGCAAACACGGCAATATTCCCCTGTGAGAGGTTGATGATGTTCAAAAAAATACTGATTGCCAATCGTGGAGAAATTGCCGTGCGGATCATCCGGACCTGCAAACGACTGGGTATCCGGACTGTTGCGGTATATTCCGAGGCAGACGCCAGAAGCCTTCATGTTCAAGAAGCGGACGAGACAGAATTCGTCGGAAAAGCACGCTCGGCAGAATCCTACCTGGTTCCTGAAAAAATCATCGATGCAGCGCTGAAAACCGGTTGTCAGGCCATTCATCCCGGTTACGGGTTTCTATCCGAAAACGCCGTGTTTTGCGAAAAAGTCTGCCAGTCCGGCATGGTGTTTATTGGTCCGACGGCAGCAGCAATTGCAACACTTGGGGATAAGATCGCCTCCAAGGCCCTGGCCTTGAAATCCGGCGTTCCGGTTGTTCCCGGACATATCGGGTTGCTGTCCGGTCTGGAAGAGGCCGAATCCATCGCGGAGCAAATCGGCTTTCCCGTTCTTTTAAAACCCGCTGCCGGCGGGGGCGGAAAAGGGATGCGGATCGTATCCTGCAAAGCGGATATGGAATCGGCGTTTACCGCCTGTCGGGAAGAAACACGAAAAGCCTTTGGGGATCCGCACCTGTTTCTCGAACGTTACATTGCCAATCCCCGGCATATCGAGATTCAAATCCTGGCCGACCGATATGGAAACGTGATTCATCTTGGTGAAAGAGAGTGTTCCATTCAACGCCGGCATCAGAAGATCATTGAAGAAACCCCGTCGCCGGTGGTGGACCCCGCCCTGCGCCTGAAAATGGGTAAAATGGCTTGCGGCCTTGCCAGAGAAGCCGGCTATACCAATGCCGGAACCGTTGAGTTCATTCTGGATGAAGACCTGAATATGTATTTTCTGGAAATGAACACCCGGCTTCAGGTGGAGCATCCCGTTACAGAGCTGGTTACCGGACTGGACCTGGTCGAGCTTCAGTTAAAAATCGCTTACGGAGAAGTCCTTTCCCTTCGCCAGGAAGATGTATCCTTTAATGGCTCAGCCATTGAAGCCCGAATCTGCGCCGAAGATCCGTCCCGAAATTTTCTGCCGGCAACCGGCATGATCACCCGGTATGCCTTGCCACGGGGAAAAAGCATCCGGGTGGACAGCGGCATTGTGGCCGGAAGTGTGGTCAGCGTCTACTATGACTCGCTGCTGTCCAAAGTGATCAGTTGGGGGGAAACCCGAGAAGGCGCGCGAATGGCGCTCATCAATGCCCTGAACGGATATCATGTTGAAGGCGTGATCACCAATGTCGATTTTGTCAACCTGATCCTGAATCATCCGGCTTTTGCAGCCGGAGAGCTGTCAACCCGGTTTATCGAGCAGCATTTTGACAATGAAAAGACAAAGATTCCGCCGTCAAGCGAACGGCTCAGCCTGATGGCCATTGCAACCACGCTGGTGTACCACAACCGGCAAAAACTGGTCAGGGACTCCTTAAAACCCATGGCAGCTCATGTCGGCGGATCCGAAAGGCCCAGGTCCTGGTACCATTACATGGTCAAGGGCGAATCGGATATTTTTGAACTTCGGCTGCAGGGAAATCCCGACCTGCAAACCTGGACCATCTGGGCCAATGGCAATCAGTACCAGGTGATCACTCCGGATCTGGAGTTTTACCGCAGACGCATCAAGCTCAATATCAATGGTCAGTCCCAGATGTTCCGGCTTCAGTTCCGGGGCAATTTTATCTGGGCCGCCTTTTGCGGCATCACCCGGGTTTTTGAGGTTTACAGCCCCCAGGAATGGGAACTGGCCCAATTTATGCCCAAAGTCCAGAAACGGGTTCTGGACAATGTCCTGGAATGCCCCATGCCCGGCCTTGTTGTGGATATCCGCGTCCAGAAAGGGGACCGGATTTACCGCGGTCAGGAGTTGGTCATCGTAGAGTCCATGAAAATGGAAAGCGGTGTGGCTTCTCCCTGCGATGGTGAAGTGCTCGAGATAATGATTGAAAAAGGCCAGGCCGTGGACACAGGCAATATCCTGATGCGGTTTAAACACTGACGGGTCAAAAAAACATCTGCTATATTCCCTGGCACCGGCGGAACTCCGGCATCCACCTTTTGATTTGCGACACCGAAGTTTGACAATTCGATGCGTCATGCTTATTTTGGATAAATAGATGTACTGACGAATTTTTGTGTAGATTTTGTTAACTATTTCGATCTATTCAAAATACGCTGTATCTGCCCTCTTTCTTTTCGAATTCTCTGCGCTACGTCTGCCTTTCTTTTAACCATTTTGAATAAATCGCCGAAAGCCTTTCTCCGTTTATCTGGAAACTATTGTTGGGCGCTTTGTTTAATAGGCGCTCAGATCATGTTCCAGATTACCAATTTGGTAGGAAATCACACTGCCCATCATGGCAGGAAAGGAGGTAAAAAATGGCGAATACACATGAAAAAAGGCGAACCAGCCGGCATAACATTGAAGCGCCCATTTTCTGCTCTTATTTTAACATGCCCGCCAGCGCCAGTGCCAGAACCATCAATTTCAGCCGGGATGGTATGTATTTTGTTTCAGACATGAGCTTTTATCCTGGATCTGCAGTGTTTATTCGGGCTAAGAACGACAGTTCGCATCAGAATATGCCGGAAAATACGGAAGGGCTGCGTCAGACAACGCTTGCCGAAGTCCGGTGGTGCAAGCAAGTCTCTGAAAAACCAACCCATTACGAGGTAGGGGTTAAGTATTATGAATCCTGGTATTGATCAAAACGTGCGGTTCCTTTCTGCCCTCTTCGCTAGCCGGTTATCATTTTAAGGCCGTCCTCCAGCGTCGGAAGAATCGGCAGGAAGGAATCAAATCCTGCAATTTCAAATACTTCCTTCACATAATCCGCCATAGCGCATAAAATGATCTGGCCCTGTTCGGGTTTGAGCTTTTTTGCGGTCTTGACAACAACTCTCAGTCCCGCGCTGGTGATATAATCCAGCTTCTGGCAATCCAGAACAATATAGCGGGATCCGTTTTCCATTGCCTGAACAATTCGTTTGTCAAATTCCGGCGAGGAACCGGAATCCAGTCGCCCCGCAAGGCTGAAAATCGTGATCTGATGCTGCCGCGTTTCATTGATCTCCATTTTATTCCCTTATTTAAAAGTACTCAAAAATCAGTAGGTCGAATGCCTAACCAGACAGATATGGGAGCACGCATAGATTTTGTTGGGGAAAAATTCCGTCTTTCATTCATGCTTTGTAGCGCTGATCATTCATGTCGGTCTATATTAGACTGACCCCGATCTTTTGCTTGCAGGCGTTACATCCTTCGGATCGCTCGCTTAAAAAATGTTTTTCCCAGTGATGGATTCTTTCCACTACTGCATGGAAAATGCTGGACATTTGTTGTGGATACTGATCCATTGCATGAACAAATCTTTCACGGGAAAGAATCAGACAGGTCACCGGGGTGGAAGCTTTCAGGGAAAAAAGCCTTGGGGTATTCCCCAGAAGGGTTAATGCGCCGGAAAAATCTCCTGCCGTATAGTTTCGAATGATCGCCTCACTGCCATCTTCTGAACGGATTAAGGCCGCTTCACCGGAAACCAGATAAAACGCCTGGCCATCGTCATCTTCCTGGGAGAAGAGATAATCCCCGGGTTTAAAATTTTCCCGCGTACACAAGTAGGCAAAGACTTTCAGGGTGTCAATGGGAAGCGCAGAGAAAAAATAAATTTCTCTTAAAAAATTGAGATTTTCCTGAAATTCACAGGTTGGGCATGATTCATTTTTTTCCGCCGACCAGCTCATACAGGGCTCCTTTTCTGGCAATAAGTTCATCGTAAGACCCCATTTCAATGATTTTACCTGCCTTCATCACCGCTACCTTGTCATAATTCTTGATAATGTCCAGGCGATGAACAACGGATATCAGTGTTGTTTTTCCTTTCCACCGGGTTTCCAGAAGGTTTTGAATACGGGTTTGTGATTTGTTGTCCAGGGCCGAAGTCGCTTCGTCCATGATCATCATGCGGGGCGATTTGAGAAAGGTTCTGGCAATGGCCAGTTTCTGGCGCTGGCCGCCGGACAGTTTGTCCCCTTTGCTGCCAACCTGGAACTGCATACCGATTTCAACGATGGTTTCAAGAAAATCTTCCTCGATAATCAGTTGTATGATGCTTTGGTTGATCATGTCCAGGGCCTTGGGATTGGATGTTTTGGTCTGTCCGAACAAGATATTGTTCATGATGGTCTGGTCATAGATGTAATCGGAGAGCCGGTAAAACGAGAATGCGCCAGGGTCATCCCGCGCGATGCTTTCGCGAATCAACGATCTTCCCTCTAGAATCAAACGTTCGAGGATGGCCGGAAGGGCAACCAGTTTGTGTTTTCCCGGTTTAAATCGAAGGGCCAGTTTCAAAAGGTAATTCCGGTCTATATCCGATAGCTGAAGCAGCTTGGTGCGTTTGAGCCGTTCAACCAGCAGTATGGCCTCATCCCATTCTTCCAGGGAAATCGGGCTTTGTTCAAAAAAGACGGGATCCGGGGAAAGACTGCCCAGAATATCGACGGTTTGCCTGGAGAGCTCGGCGCCCAGACTCAGCAGCGGCGTGGTTAAGTCGGCCTGGCTCAACAACTTCAGAAAATAGGGATTCTGCGGCAAGTTGTTCTCTGAAAAAGAAGTATCGTTTGGCGTTCCCAAAAAAAGATTTTCAGCTACGCTCGAAAAATACAGATATTTGTTTTCATCAAAGAATTCAACGTAATTTGAAAGCTTTTCTCCATACTCCTGCTGAAAATTTTCGCGCACCCGAATCAACTGTCTTGCCAGATCTCCCTGACTTTCCCTGTCCAGAATGGTGTTGAGCCCGAATCGAAGCACATCCAGAAAAATACCCGTCTGGTGAAGAACGGCAATTTTATCATCCAGCGACGGCTGATCCGTGTCCATTTCCCCGTCATGGACAGCCGCATACGAATACACCAGATTTTCCTCGATGGAGCCGGAGAAAATAAACGGACTCTGGGAAACAAAACCCATGTTGATTATCAAATCTTTTTTGGTGAGGTCGGCGACTTCCTTTTCGCCAAGAAGAATATGTCCGCTCGAATACTTGTACAGCTGACCGATACAAAGCGCCAGCGTGCTTTTCCCGCTTCCGGAAAACCCCACAAGCGCCAGGGTTTCTCCGGGTTTCATGAACAAATTGATGTTGTCCAGCAGTTGAATACCCGTATCCGTCACATAAGAAAGCTCTTTAATATCGATGCTGCCGTCAAGCAGAAAAGGTTCGCGGCTTTCAGGTTCAAGGGCAAATTCGGTCGGCGTATCAAAATACTCCATGGTTCGCTTATAACTGACCGCAGCATCCATATAGACCTGATAGAATTCGATAAGCTCTTTCCAGGGGTCATACAGCTTTTCCTGCGCGGACAAAAACGCCACCATGGCTCCCAGCTCCAACTGTCCCTGCATGGCCAGGTAACCACCCAAAATAAAAATCACAAAAGGCCCCAGGCTGACAAAAAAATTATTGGTAACTTTCACTCCCTGCTTGTACAGGGTCCAGATGATCCGGATTTTCAACATCTGGTCCACAAGCTTGCCAAACCGCCGGTTTTCCATACGAAATGTGCCGTTTCCCTGTATCTCATGAATCCCGGAGATGGCTTCCCCAATAAGGCTGGAAATGGTCCGGGTGCTGTCCACCCGTTGTTTGTTGGCGGTATTGGCTCCGCGTTGAAGGAAGGGAATAACGAACAGAATAATGGGATAGAGGGCAAGAGAAATAATTGCCAGAATCGGATTTAAATATATCAGGTATCCGGCAAATGCCAGCAGGGTCATAATGTTGATGACCGGTGCGGAAATGGCGAGTCCGACAAAACTGCCGGCGGATGTCAGTTCGGTAACCAGGGCGGAAACAACCATGCCGGGCTGAGCCTTCCGGTAGAAATTCAGCGGCAGAGCCAGTATGTGCGCAAACAGGTCTTTTCGCATATTGGCCAGGACATTTTCGGAAATCCGGGTCTGAAGAATAGTAATGAGATATTTGAGGCCGCTGGCCAGAAGCACCGATACCAGATAAATGCCGCAGTAAATCAGGAGAAGATCCATCTTTCTCAGCTTAATGGCTTCGTTGACGATCCGCTTTTGCATCTCGAGGGGAATCACCCTTGCAAAAACAGTAACGGCAATCAACAAAACCAGCGCGATTTGAAGTTTGCCATTTCCGGGCAGAACCCACGAAAAAAGAGACCGTTTAACGATAGGGATTTGTTCCTTTTCCATAACAGCGATTCCCTCTTTTGAGGTGACAACGGATTTTTATAACAGAAAGCATTTTCAAATATCACACTGCCGGCAGCCGGATCATCGACAGTTAAATATCATGGATATTTCGGCACAATAAGTGCTTTTATCGGCAATGTCCAGCATATTTCGAAAGAGATTTCTTCATAATTCAATAAAAAAAGACGCGTTGATATGTCAAGCTGGAAAAGACAGTCGGGTTTCTCATAAAATGAATTCAGCCAAAGCAAAGCCTTTTCTGAGTCGCCTTCAAGCACATTATTTTGCTTGACTTCATCTGTAACTTTTACTAAATTCGAAGCCTTTATGTACGTAATCATGGAACACTACCATGCGATAACCTGTTAACCCAACAATTATTGAAAGGAGAAGGTAACACATGTCAGAATTACTCCCACCTCATGGCGGAAAAGGCTTGACCTGCTGTTTGCTCGAAGGCGCAGAACTGGCAGCCGAACTGAAAAAAGCACAAGGCCTTAAAAAAATCGACGTCAGTCCCCGTGAAAAAGGTGACCTGATCATGATGGGCATCGGGGGATTCAGCCCCCTGACCGGTTTTATGACCAAAGCCGACTGGAAAGGCGTTTGCGAAAATTATCTTCTGGCAGACGGCACTTTCTGGCCCATTCCGGTTACCATGTCCGCATCCAAGGAAGAGGCTGCAGCAATCGCAATCGGTGAAGAAATTGCACTGTTTGATCCGGAACGCAAAGAGTTCATGGCCACCATGAAGGTCACTGAAAAATTTGAGATGACCGATGCGGACAAGAAGTTTGAATGCGAAAAAGTGTATATGGGCGAAGGTACCAAAACCGCCGAAGATTTCTGGAAAATCGCCAAGAATGATCATCCCGGTGTTCAGATGGTGATGGAGCAGAAGCCCGTCAACTTGGCCGGTCCGGTTAAAGTGCTCAGCGAAGCCGAATACCCCACCCAATTTGCCGGCGTTTACATGAGACCGGCTGCATCCAGAAAGATTTTTTCCGAAAGAGGCTGGAACGAAGTGGCTGCCCTTCAGCTTCGTAACCCCATGCATCGGTCCCATGAATATCTGTGTAAAATTGCTGTCGAAGTCTGCGACGGCGTCTTCATTCACTCTCTGGTCGGCAACCTGAAACCCGGCGACATTCCCGCGGAAGTCCGCGTGAAATGTATCGATGCTCTGGTAAAGAATTATTTTGTGGAAGACAAAGTCGTTCAGGGCGGGTATCCGCTGGATATGCGCTATGCCGGTCCCCGTGAAGCCCTTCTTCACGCCACTTTCCGCCAGAACTATGGGTGCTCGCGCATGATCATCGGCCGCGACCATGCCGGCGTTGGCGATTTCTACGGCATGTTCGAAGCTCAGACCATTTTTGACAAGATTCCCAAACCAGCCGGTGGAAAGGCACTGCTTTGTACGCCGCTCAAAATTGACTGGACATTCTACTGCTATAAATGCGATGGAATGGCATCCCTCAGAACCTGCCCCCACGGCAAAGCAGACCGCGTTCTTTTAAGCGGTACCGCACTGCGCAAGGGCCTTTCCGAAGGAACGCCGATTGCGGATCATTTCGGCCGTGACGAAGTGCTCGTCATTCTTAAGGAATATTATGCCGGTCTTGACGAAAAAGTCGAGGTCAAGCTGCACGGCGCTGCAACGGGCAAATAATCACCCTGGTATTGCCTGATTAAAGAAAAAGGAGATGCACTTATAAAAAGCATCTCCTTTTTCTTTGCATAATGATTCCTCAGACGGTCGCCAACGCCAGATACCGGACAAGTGTCAGGCCCGCCTGCTCCATGCTGCTGCCGAAGGCTACGATGCCATCCTCATGGCCGCCCATCGCAAAAATCTTCAGTATGCTGACCGGCGTGCTTTGAAATAACCGGCAGACCGCTTCAGCCATTTCAGGCGTTCCAAAATGGACATCCCGATGGATTACGGGAATTTCGATCGAATCCGCCTGAGTCCAGATATCCGGTGAATGCACATGAATCACCGCACCGATCGTTTGGTCCAGGCGATAAAGGCTTCCGTGGGTCAGGGATTCAGACGAAGGCCGGATAACTCCTTCTGCGACAACGCTGTTGGTTGCGGGATCAAAGGTTTTGACAATGGGATAATGCTCGGGGAACAGTTTATCCATGCCGCCGGTTTGCGTGCCGCTGATGATAAAGGAAGTTGCATTGCCGGATTCCAGCCGAATGCTGATATTCCCAAACCCCAATCCGCCATAGCGATGGGGGTCCTGTCCGATCAATCCAAGTTTGTAAAAAATCTGTCGCCAGGCATTGAGGCTTCCAAGCATTGCCGCAGGCAGCGGATCAGCCGGTAAAAAAGTCAGATTGAACTGAACAACGCCTTCCTGCGGCATCATGATGCGCCATCTGTAGTCGGCGCATGGGCATAGGCTTCAGCCGGAATAACGGAAAAGTCGGCTTTCCCCGGCAGTTTCCAGTGCATCTCAATGGCAGCCGTTCCTTTTCGCTGGTAATACTGAATCATGATCGGGTACCAGCCCGGTTTGGGAATATCCAGTGCCGCCTGGGGCGTAAAACGGTCGGAATGAATGTTCGGGTCCGTTAGAATGGTTTTGCCGCAAATTTCAACCCGAATTCCGTCATTCGATAAAGCCATCATCCCGTATTTCCCGGTTTCGGAAAATTTCAAAAAACCATTCATTTGAATTCCGATGCCCTGGCTTACGCCGCTGTCAAAAACTAGTTCTTTTTCACCAAAATGATGATTGAGAAAAAGGATCGGTTTGCCCACTTTTTCTGCTGTCATTTTAGGATCCAGAACCGGCATCTGATCGATATGTCTGAAAAATTTATAGATGTAGATTGCTGAAAGACCGGATTTGAGCACCTTATCATCGGATAGCTCCCTGTCCGGGACAAAGCCGCTGATCTCAACGGGTTGAAGCGCATGCGGTCCGGGTTCCGCGGCTACCCCCTGTCCCACTCCCGCCATAAGCGTCATCAAGCTTATCAATAGGATCAACATTCGAAGTTCCATGAATTCTCCTTTTGTTTTTTAATGAATCGTTCATAATGGTCATTATCTTATCGGATTCCAATAAATATCACAATATCATGATTTGATACAAATCGTCGTCCAATGTGCAAAGGCCCATCTTTACAGCCTGTAAAGAACATTGACAGATTTCGGCCGTCCTGATATGCATTCATTTGTAATACATTCTATCTTTAACAATAAATTCTGATAGATAGGTGCTATGGAAAGCTATTTCCGCTTATGTGGCATGTGGATTGCTTTTCTGTTTTTAATTTTGGCATTTTGATATGACATTGTGGAGGCGATCCGATAATCCATATGAAAAAATCCTTATACAGCAGCCTGAGAAGAAAAATCATCTCCCTGACGTTGGCCGTATCGCTTGCCCCACTGATTCTGTTGGGTGCAACAATTTATTATCAATTCGAGAAAATGTACAAAGAAAAAATTGAAGAGCAAATCAAATACCGTTCCCAGGCTCAGTCCGAAGCTGTTGACCGATTTCTGAGAACCCGCATGGCCATCCTGGGTTTGATGGCGGACACCCATTCATTCTGGCAGATGACCGATGAAAACAACCTGTCTCAGCTCTTTCATATGATGAACCTGCGACAGGGCAATTTCGTGGATCTTGGTGTGATTGACAATGTCGGACAGCACAGAGCTTATGTGGGTCCTTATGATATTAAAAAATTCAATTATTTTCACGAACCCTGGTTTGACGAGGTGATGAGTAAAGGGATTTATATCAGTAACGTGTATACCGGCTACCGGAAATTGCCGCACTTTATCATCGCGGTTCGCCGCCAGGAAAATCAGCAGACCTGGATTCTTCGCGCAACCATCGATCCGGAGGTTTTCGGCGAAATCGTCGGATCCGCCCAGGTCGGAAAAACCGGAGATGCCTATATCGTCAATTCAGAAGGAATATTTCAGACACTTCCCCGCTTTGACGGTGAAATCCTGTCCAAATCGATCATCCAGCCGTCCCTGTTCGGCAGCGGCACGACGGTGATCACAGCCGAAAGCAAGAACGGAAAACACTCTCTTTATGCCGGAAGCTGGCTCAAAAACAATAAATGGCTTCTGGTTATCAGCCAGGAAGTATCCGATGAGATGGAAAACCTTTTTGCAACGCAATATATGGAAATATTCATCATCCTCTCCGGTGTCCTGGCCATCATCCTGACAACCGTACTGACCACCCGCATGGCCATTAATCGGCTGATTTCCAATGAAGCCAGGATGAATGAGCTCAACGCCCAACTGATGCAATCGGACAAGCTGGCGGCCTTGGGGAAAATGGCTGCCGGCGTAGCTCATGAGATCAACAACCCGCTGGCGGTAATCCTGCAGAAGACCGGATGGATGGAAGACCTTCTTCTTGAAGAAGAGTTTCAAGGCAGCAACAATTTTGAAGAGTTTAAGGTGTCCATTCGAAAAATCGAGGAGCATGTGGAACGGGCTCGAAAAGTGGTTCACAACATGTTGGGTTATGCGCGAAAAATGGAGCCCCATCTAGAGGATGTGGATATCAACGATACCATCAATCAAACGATCAGTCTGCTTGAGAACTATGCACGAAACAACAATATTGATATTCAGACCGATCTTTCTTCGCGCCTTCCCATCATTGCCAGCGACCAGGCTCAGCTGCAGCAGGTATTTTTAAATCTGATTTCCAATGCCATAGACGCTATTGGAAAAGAGGGTCTGATTGAAATTAACAGCCAAATTTCAGGCGCGGTGGTTACCGTCAGCATCAAGGATGACGGGCCGGGGATTCCGGAAGACAAACAAAAACGGATTTTCGATCCATTTTTCACAACAAAAGAAGCTGGAAAGGGAACCGGCCTGGGACTTTGGGTCAGTTACAGCATTATCGAAAAGCTAGGCGGAAAAATCGGCTTGAAAAGTGAGGTCGGGAAAGGCGCGATATTTACGGTGGAAATTCCGGTCACGACACCTGAAAAAAAATAATGACTCGACGAACTGGTCGCTGATTAATGTCCATTTACTTTAATTCAAAACGGGGTGATTATGGAACGGTTTAAGGTTCTGGTGGTGGATGACGAGCAGGACTTTCTGGAAACGCTGGTCAATCGGCTCATGAAGCGGGACATCGATACCATCGGTGCAGCCAGCGGTGAAGAAGCGCTAAAAATCATGAAAAATGACTTGTTTGATGCGGTTGTTCTGGATATTAAGATGCCCGGCGGAATGGATGGGATTGAAACCCTGCGGGAGATGAAAAAAGTTCAGCCCCTTGCGGAAATTGTTCTGCTGACGGGCCACGGCTCTGTGGAAACCAGCATCGAAGGCCTTAAACTCGGCGCCTTTGATTATCTGCTGAAACCGATCAAACTGGAAGAGCTTCTGGTCAAACTGTCTCTGGCGTTTGAAAAAAAAGACCTTCATTCTCATAAGATTCGGAACCTTAAGATCAAGGAACTGCTTCGGTAATTTCAACCCATCACCTATTCCCTTTTCACAGGTTAACTCATGATTCGAAAAGATTCTTATCCCGTATTAACGGCCGAAGAGGCTGTATCCTTCATCCAACATGGCAGCACGGTGGCTTTCAGCGGGTTTTCTCCGGCCGGCGCCGCAAAAGTAGTACCGGTTGCCCTGGCCAATCGCGCAAAACAGGAGCATACGAAAAATCGACCCTTCAAACTGAGAATCCTGACGGGCGCATCCAGCGGCCAGAGCATTGATGACGAACTGGCCAGAGCCGACGCCGTTTCCTGGCGTGCGCCCTATCAGGGAGAGAGCAGTTTAAGACAAAAAATCAACCGCGAAGAGGTTGAATATGTGGATATTCACCTTTCCCATGTTCCCCAGATGCTGGCGTATGGGTTTCTGGGAAATCTGGATATTGCCGTTGTCGAAGCCACGGAAATCACCCGGGATGGCCGGGTGTATCTGACCTCATCCATCGGCGCCTCTCCCACTTTTCTGCAATATGCGGACAAGGTGATCATCGAGATTAACAAAAGACATTCCCCCAGGCTGAGAGAAATGGCGGACATTGTGGTGATGCCGCCCCCACCGCACCGGGATCCCATTGCGATCCATGAACCCCTGACCCGGATCGGATGGCCTTATGCCGTGGTCAATCCGGAGAAGGTCCTGGGAATCGTGGTGAATGACGAACCGGATCATGTCGGCGAAATGCCTCCGTCGGATGGGGTCAGTCACCTGATCGCCGGGCATGTGGTCAAGTTCTTGTCCGATGAAATCCGGGCCGGGCGTCTGCCAAAGAATTTGCTGCCGCTTCAGGCCGGCGTCGGCAGCGTGGCCAACGGGGTGATGGCAGCTCTGGGGGAGCATCCGGATATCCCGCCGTTCAGTATGTATTCCGAAGTGTTTCAGGATGCCATGGTGGACATTATGGCCAGCGGAAAACTGATAGGAGCCAGCGCGTGCAGCCTGACGGTATCCTGGGCTAAATTACAGGAAATCGTCGGGAACATGGACTTTTTTGCTTCCCGAATTGTGCTTCGC
Source organism: uncultured Desulfobacteraceae bacterium (assembly GCA_903909505.1). GTDB lineage: Bacteria > Desulfobacterota > Desulfobacteria > Desulfobacterales > Desulfatirhabdiaceae > RAAP-1. The sequence continues at coordinate 12,410 of CAIVVZ010000137.1, read as the reverse complement.
CCCCAGGAGATATCCAATCACCCGGGAATCATTCGCCGGTTGGGTGTGATTGCGATGAATACGGCACTGGAAGCCGATATTTACGGCAATGTCAACTCCACCCATCTTTATGGAATGGATGTGATGAATGGCATCGGCGGAAGTGGCGAATTCACCCGTAACGGTTATCTGTCCATGATGATGACGCCCTCCATTGCAAAAGGCGGAAAAATTTCCGCCATTGTTCCCATGTGTCCTCACATAGACCACAATGAGCACTCGGTGCAGGTGATTGTCACCGAACAGGGTCTTGCGGATCTTCGCGGGCTGGGCCCCAAGCAGCGCGCAAAGGCCATTATCGACAACTGCGCTCACCCCCAGTATCGGGACTATCTGAATCGCTATGTTCAGGAATCCCGCCCCGGCCACATTCGGCATGACCTGACCCGGTGTTATGAACTGCACCGCAACCTCATGAACCATGGCGCAATGTTGCCTTAAAGGACAATCAAATGAAAGATTCATCACAGATATTGAAATTGCCGACCGAAGCCAACCTGGCCATCCCCATCCTGGAACAGACCCGGAAGTATGGCAGCAAAGTGGCCCTGCGGTGCAAACGGGATGGCGGCTGGCAGGAAATCACGTGGAGTGCGCTGGGGGAGCAGCTCAATGCTGCGGCCAGGGCGCTTCTGGAATTGGGACTGAATGAAGGCGAAATGGTCAGTATCTTCTCACCCAATATGCCGGAGTGCACCATCGCCGACGTTGCTTCCCTTAGTATCCGGGGGGTACCGGTCTACATTTATCCCACCAATCCAGCCAAAACAGCCGAATATATTGTCAATGACTCTGAGTCCAGGATGATCTTTGTCGGAACCCAGGATCAATATGACAAGGTCATTTCATTTATTTCCGCGTCTTCATGCCTGAAGAAAATCATTGCTTTTCAAAAAGAAATCAACCTGAACGGTCATCCGATGGCCATGTATTTCGATGCGTTTCTGGATCTGGGACGAAGCTCGTCCAAAGGCCCGGAAATATCCCGCAGGCTGGGACGAGCCTCGAAGGACGATCTCCTGACGCTGATTTATACCTCCGGCACCACGGGCGAGCCCAAAGGCGTGATGCTGACCCATTCCAATATGTTTCACAGCGCGGCATCACACGACAAGCGCCTTCTGGATATCAATGACCGGGATGTTTCGCTGTGCTTTCTTCCCCTGTCCCATATTTTTGAACGGGCATGGACGTACTATGTCCTGTATCGCAGCATGACCAACAACTACGTGGAAGATCCCAAAACCATTATTGAAGCCATTCAGGAAGTCAAGCCCACCATCATGTGCGCGGTACCGCGGTTCTATGAAAAAATTTATGCCACGGTCCACCACCGCCTGGATGCGGCCTCTCCACTCAAAAAACGGCTTTTTGGATGGGCACTTGGCGTCGGGGCCAGACGAAACAACTGCATTAAGGATGACCAGCCGGTTCCTTTTTTTCTCGAAGTCCGGTATCGCATTGCCGACGTACTGGTTCTGAAGAAGATTCGGGATATCGTCGGCGGCAGAATCAAATTCTTCCCCTGTGCCGGCGCGCCGCTTTCTCAAAACATCGAAGAGTTTTTTTATGCCACGGGAATTTTTATCTGTTATGGGTATGGCCTGAGTGAAACAACGGCAACTGTTACCTGCCACGAACCCCGTCATTTCAAGTTCGGGCTGGTGGGAACGCCCATGCCCGGCGTCCAGGTCAAAATATCCGGAAACGGGGAAATCCTGGTCCGGGGCGGCACGGTCATGAAGGGTTATTATAAAAAGCCGGCTGAAACCGAAGAAGTGTTTGAAAACGGATGGTTCAAAACCGGGGACGCCGGTGAGTTTGATGACAATGGCGAGCTTCGCATCACGGACCGCATCAAGGATTTGATAAAAACCTCCGGCGGAAAATATATCGCCCCCCAGTATATCGAGTCGGTCATCGGCAGCGACCATTTTATCGAACAGATTGCCATTATTGGCGACAACCGGAAGTATGTTTCGGCGCTGATTGTTCCATCCTTTGAGGTATTGCAGGAATATGCCAAAGCCCACCAGATCCAATGGACCTGTCGGGAAGACCTGATCCAGCACCCTTCCGTCATCGAGCTTTTTCGCAGAAGAATCGAATTGCGCTCAAATGACCTTGCCGGGTATGAAAAGATCATCCGGTTCACCTTGATGCCGAACGAGTTTTCGATTACCGGCGGCGAGATTACCCCAACCATGAAAATCAAGCGCAAGAATGTGGTCAGCAAATATCAGGGCATTATTGAAGATATGTATCCGTGAAATTCTCCTGCTGGGTAAGCGTCCGGGCTAACACTTTCCCGGCTTCGAAGGCTTCCGAAAGATATTCAGGATGCTTCAGCACATCCCCTTCAAAATCCAGTCCCCGATACAGAAGGGAGCGCCAAAGTTCCGCATCCAGCACATCCAGAAAAAACTTTACCGTCAGAAGCGGACCTTCAAACAGTTTTTTCCCTCGGGTCGCGCCGACGGAAATGAACAAACCCTTTCGTTTTGGCTCCCATTTTCCAAACTGAACCTGATCGATCCAGTATTTTTTCACCCAAAGAGACTGGCATCGATCCATGAATATTTTGGTATGGGCGCTGACGGAATAGAAAAAAATGGGGGATGCCAGCATGATGCCGTCGGAAGCCAACAGGAGATCCTGGACCTTCTGAAAATCATCCTGAATGACGCATCGCCCCGTTGTCTTGCAGCCATAGATTTCCAGGCAGGGTGAGATCTTTAAATTCCGCAGAAATATTTCTTCAACATGAGCCCCTGCTTCTCTGGCGCCTTTAACGGCCTGCTTCAGCAGCAAAGCGGTATTGCCATTTACCCTGGGACTTCCAAATATGGCGATGATATTCATTGCGATGTCTCCATCTCTTCATCAGGAACGAACTTTGTTTTGAATCGAATCTTCAAAAAATCATCCGACCGCTAAAAAAATGTTGTATTTTTGTCAAAAAATGTTGATAGGATAAAGATATCATTTTTTTAAAAATGAATCAATTCATCCCCTGCCCCCTTCTTTTATTCAAAGGAGGGAACCGCACTTTCATGCTTCGTTGTGATTTTAAATTAAGGCTGTTCGCAGAACTTCCCTTTTTGCCCCCCTCTTCATTCGGGAGAAAGATGGAGGATATAAATGCTCAGATTGTGGCCTACGTAAACGCATTGCCTCTCCTGATATTCTTTATTGCATCGAATTACGGAGACCCCATGACACCCGCATTGAAAATAATAAACACTAAAATTGGCTTCACACTGCTTGAAGTCATAGTGGCGATGGTCATAATTGCCATTCTGTCCACCATTTCATTTTTCAATTACCGGTCTTGGATTCCGGGAATTCGCCTGAATGGCGCGGCGCGTCAGGTCATGGGCGATCTCGTTGCCGCGCGGATGTCATCTGTCAAGGAAAACGCCAGTGTGGTGATAATGCAACTGAACAATCATTCATATTCGGTGAGTGTCGGAAACCGAACCCCAAGCATCCGGGATTTGCAGCCGGATTATCCGGGAACAACCCTGAATTTTACGAGCGTTATATTTTCATCGAGGGGAACAACATCTCCCCGCACGCTTATATTGCAGAATTCCAGCGGCATAAAAAAGATTACGATCGCTATTACCGGACGCGTTAAGATAAATTAGCGGCACGGGGATTGTCTTTTGAACAGCCGAATTCCTTTTCAACCGTCATTCCGAACTTCATTTCATGAAATAGCAAGCATGATTCGTAAACTCAACGACAATCGGGGATTCAGCCTGATAGAAGTGTTCATCGCGATGGTTGTTTTATCTGTCGTTTTGCTGGGAATGGCCGGTCTGATCAACATCACCGTAACCATCAACCGAAACAGCGCCGAGAAGACCGTGGCCATCACCCTGGCTCAGGATAAAATGGAAGAAACGATTACAAAGGGTTACTTAAACCTGTCTTCAACGAATCAGACCGTTACCGAAGCCCATGGCGCCATGCCAAATTTTCTTTCATACAAGCGGATTACCGATATTAAAATTAATAACCCGGATACGGACATGAAACTCATCACGGTTGACGTATATTGGAACAATGACAACCGATGGGTACGACTGCAGTCCATTATATCCAATACCGATCCGGATTAGCTGTAAGAGCGCTCCGGCATTTTTCTTAGGAATTTTCATGTAGCGGCAGATATCGGGAGGCGGTACAAATGCCGAATATTTCTGTCAACACCTCGCACGGACTGACGTTGATTGAATTGATGATCGCACTCTCAATCGGAATGATCATTCTGGGAGCACTCACCAGTACGTTTATCCTTCAGAGAAAAGCGTACAACACCCAGGAGCAGGTCATTGAAATGACGCAGATTGCCAGGGCTGCAATGGATATAATCGGCCGGGAAGTGCGAATGGCCGGATATTTTAATCTCTCAAACCCCATGCAGCGAGACAGCGCCGCCAAACCCCATTTTGTCGGCATCCCCAATACAATTGCTCGTTTGGAGATCCTGGCAGATCTAACCGGCGATGGGGATACAGACGATGAGAATGAGCAAATTATCTACACCTTCGATTCAGTCAATAAAATGATTCGAAGGAATACCGGTGGAGGGGCACAGCCTTTTGCTGAAAATATTCAAGCCTTCTCTTTTTTATATTTTGACGCTGATGGCAACCCTGCTACATCCGATGCCGCGATTCGAAAAATCAGAATCACCATAACCGCAAGGACGGTAAAATCCGATCCCCTCAATCCGGGCAGCGGAGCCTCAACCCTGACGCTTATCGAAGAAGTTTCCCCCCGGAATTTGAGGTTTCGTTGACAGGGGGAGCTCAATTCAAGACAGTTTGTGGAGGATATTCATAAAACAGGGAGAATACGTTTTGGACCCTACGGAATATTCCGGCAATGATCGTGGAGTGGTGTTGTTCACAGCCCTGATGTTTGTCTTGATCATGTCAATCCTGGGTACCATCGCATGCATTATTACAGCAAATGACTCAACAATAGCCGTTAACAACGAAGTGTCCAGAAAGGCATTTTACAGTGCCGAAGCTGGGGTTCATTTTGCACTCGCATCAATTCAAAAAGGTCTTAAAGCAAACACGATGACTCTTCCAGAAACGACTGGGGCCACCGTATCCTTATCATCCTGCATGCTACCGTCAGACCCGGACATCACCGATATTCTTTTTGAATACCTGCCGACTGGCGCGCCCGTCCTAACCCGAATCGCCGAAAATGAGTACCAGTTCACTGTTCGCGGTTACGGCTCAAGAAATGCGGACGCGGATATCCACGTCACCTTCAGAAAACGGTCCGCCTTCAAATTCGGAGCATTTGGCGACAAAGGTTTCACGGCACCGGAATTTTCAAATTTTTATGGATATGACAGTACCGTCTCTTTAACTCCAGTGGGTGATGATGGGACAAACCGGTGTGACATCGGTTCCAACCAAAGCGTTACCCTATCCGGGAACACCGAAGTTCACGGTCATATCGGGCTTGGCAGCTCTGAAACAATTGCAGCCATCTATAATCCAACCGGAAATCCCGAGCCTCGAATATATGGAACTGGCAATGTTGTTCGAACTGTCGGGCGCGTGGAACCGGACCCCTTGGGCATTGTTGGCGGAGAGTATGCGGAAAAACTGAATGACTGCCGCTTCTTCAATGATAATGGAATGATTCCGGCTGACCTGATTCTTGGAAACGGAGAAACCGTAACGCTGTCCGGAAAACCCGGAGGCGCCAATTATCATTTTACAAGTATTGAATTAAAAACCGGCGCGACCATGAATATCGACACCCTGGCCGGACCGGTCAATCTTTTCATATCCGGAGAATTGGATGGAAAAAACGGGACCATCACCCACGACAGTGGAGATCCCAGGAAATTTAACATTTTCGCGGACAGATCCGATCCGGTATCGTTAGCGACTTCAAGCGCGTTTTATGGTGTGGTTTATGCGCCTTTTGCCGACCTTGATATCTTTAACGGCGCAGCGTTTTACGGCGCCATTCATGCAAAAACCGTTGATGTGAAAAATTCCGGAAATTTTTATTTTGATATTGCACTGAAAAACAGATTCTTGACAAAGGCTGTGGCGATATCGTCATGGTATGAGGTTCGAAGATAGTTAGGCATTAATTACCTTTTATGCCCCCTTGAGGTCACCGCTGGCAATTGTTTGACTCACAACATAATGAACCCTTCAGCGGAATAACCTCGACGTTTTCCGCAAGGGAGTAGCGCCGCTCACCGGGATAAACGACCAGAAGCCGATCCAGACGCAGGTCTGTAAGCGCCGTCCGCATGGAATGCGTCAGGCGGGGCGCATCGGTCCGTTTGATCTCTATGCCGGTGCGACGACCATCCTTGAAGAGCAGCAAGTCTATCTCCGCGCCGGCGTGAGTGGCCCAAAAGTAGGCTCCGTCAGGCTGGGCGCATGTGAGTAATGCTTCGATGACGTACCCTTCCCATGAAGCGCCGCATTTTGGGTGGGAAAGCAGATCCCCCGGTACGCGAATGCCGAGAAGTTGGTGGAGAAGTCCGCTGTCTCGGAAATAGATCTTGGGCGATTTGACCTGCCGTTTTTTGAGATTCTCGTGCCATGGCCGCAACTGCCGCACCATGAACACAGCTTCCAAAAGATCCAGGTAGCGGCGAACCGTGGATTCATTTACACCCAACGAGCGAGCCGGTTCGGCCGCATTCCAGACCTGACCGTGGTAATGGGCCAGCATGGTCCAGAAACGAAAGAGCATTGGCGCTGAAATACCGATCCCCAATTGTGGAATATCCCGTTCCAGAAATGTTTGTATGAAGTTTTTCCGCCATGCCATGCTGTCGGTATCACTTGCAGCCAGAAACGAGAGAGGGAATCCTCCCCGCAGCCAGTGCTGTTCATGTATTGCCGGACCCACATCCCCAATCGTCAGTCCACCGATGCATACCGTCTCCAGACGACCGGCGAGTGATTCAGATGATTGACGGAGAAGAGCAGGAGTCGCGCTTCCTAAAATGAGGAACCGGGCTGGAAGCGGTTCGCGATCTGCCAGAACACGGAGGATCGGAAAGAGTTCCGGTCGCCGCTGGACTTCATCAATTACCACAAGCCCCGTGAGACCTCGAAGTGCGGTCATGGCTTCATCAAGGCGGGCAAGACTGAGGGGATCTTCCAAATCGAAGTATTTGGGCGAGTCAGGCGGCATAAATTGGCGTGCAAGCGTGGTCTTGCCGCACTGGCGAGGGCCGAGCAGGGCAACGACACGGCTCCGGTCGAGGGCCGTCCGGATGGCTTCGATTGCAGAGGGACGCTGGATCATGGTTATATATTACCTTGAATATCCCGCATGTCAAGCAGGATTTTCAAGGTAATATATAAGCTGTATCCTTTTGAATTTTCATAATAGAAAACCAGCTTATTATAATCTATACGCTTGACGTAGTTCGTCATCAGCATTATTATGCTATTATGATTGACAATGGACAACAGTTGGAAAAGGCAGCCGAAGAACCATGTGCACCGGCACGCCCGCTTTATCGTGACAAGCGGACAGCACGTTTTGCTGGTGGCGAGCGAGTAAAAGAATTTGAGGCTTTCGAACTGCAGGCAAAAAAGCGACTGTTAATCTTAAAAGATGCCGTTTCACGCAATGGCCTGATGCTGTTGCCGAGCAATCGTTTCGAAACGTTAGGCGGCGACCGCAAGGGACAATTCAGCATCCGCATAAATCAACAATGGCGCGTATGCTTTGAATGGCCTGACGATGCCGCAAGGCCGTTTAATATTGAAATCGTTGATTATCATTAGAGGAGGCAACACCCATGACCGAAAAACGACCCATTTACCCTATTCATCCTGGCCAGGTCTTGGCCGATGAGCTTGCCGAGATTCAAATGACGGCGGCCGAACTTGCGCGAAAACTGCATGTTCCATCCAACCGGATTTATCAAATCATTGCAGGCAAGCGAGCCATGACGGCCGATACCGCCTTACGCCTTGAGCAATGGTTAGGCGTTGAGGCAGCTTTCTGGATGAATCTTCAAAAGAGCTATGAGCTTGACCTTGCGGCCGAACAGACCGGCGATGAAATCAAACGTACCATCGACCGCTGGTATCCGAGGCAGCAGGAGCAAGCAACAAGGCATGTAGCAGGGCATTTATCATAGAATCAGAAAACTCCCTTTTGCATGGAAGTCGCGCGGCTTCTGGAAGTTGACATTCAAACCGATATGATGGTTGACCAATCGCCTGAAACAGAACACTGATTGTCCCCGCACCGATTAAACGCCCCATCAAATGAAAATTCTGGGAACTCGGACCTCCCGCAACGAGCAGGCAAGAGGCCAGCTCTTCCAGAGGCATTTTCACGGTATGACGTATTGATTCCTCTCCCCCAAACGCTGCCTGTCATGGATTATCCATTCTGCTGGCAAGAAATCACTTTCCCGAAACAAGCCTATTTGTCAAAAAACCGACGAGAATTTTACAATTTTTGTTGGCAGCTCTCTTCCTTCCCGCAAATGGGGTGGAATCGGATCAACCAAACAACTTCATCGTTACATACCAGAACCAAGTTCAATGCGCCTTCAATAAGCTATTGAACAGATTTTTGAGAAAAACAGTTGACAGACCGTGCAAAACATTCCTGATATATTTGGTTTTTTTCATTAATTGGCACATTAATTGCTATTAATTTTTTAAGCATATATATACAAGTCGATAGTAAGTTCATTTTCAGATAAATAGAACTTGTAGTTCATGTTCATTTAACGTTAAAATAACAACGATTTATTATTGTGATCCGCTTATGATATTGACAAAAGGCTCTGAGAATACGGTTTGATTTTAATCCGGCAATCATGATGAATATGAGCTACTTCTGAATTAAGGGATTGATGGTTTATTACCCATGCGAAAAGACAAGGGGTTTACACTGGTTGAAATGATGGTGGTGATTGCGATTATGGCGATCTTATCCGCCATTGCCGTCCCCAATTATTATTCTTATGCCGCCGGAATGAAACTTCGTAGCGCCAGCCGCGATTTGTATTCCACCCTTCAGAAGACCCGAATGAACGCCATTCGCCAGCACACCCGATGGGCGGTTGAATTTACTTCTTCAACATATAGAGTGCTGAACTGCGGCCCGGATAATGTTTGTGGCGGTTCTGGAACAACCGATAACATAAATTACACGGCAACCAGCATCTCAGCATATTCCGGAGTCAGCATCACAAGTTTGCCAGGCACGGTGGAATTCTATCCTGACGGCACGAGCAATGGTGGAACACTATCCTTCGGAAATTCAAGGGGGAACTCATCCCAGGTAGTTGTTTCAGTTTCAGGCAGAATAAAATCATCATAAAATGATCGGACAGGGCAATTCGGATGGACACAAAACAAACTTGCCCCGATGAAAAGGGGTTCACGCTGATTGAAACCTTGATGGCAATTGCAGTCATTGCCATCGGGCTGCTGGCACTAGCCGCGCTTCAGACAACCGCCATCTCCGGAACCGGCAGGGCCAACAAGCATTCGATGGCGGTGTTGCTGGCGGAAGATCAAATCGAGAGTTACAAGAATATACCTTACGACAGCATTCCGTCCTCCCCCTCAACTGAATCGGGATCAACCCTGTCTCCCTGGGGCATTTTCACTCGAACCACGACCGTACAAGACGGGACGCCGGTTCCCGGCTCCAAAACCATCACCGTAACTGTTTCCTGGCCGGATAAAGTCCCAAGATCCGTCGTGTTTCAAACCATTATCGCACAAACTGGAATTTAGCGTGAAAAAGCTTCCCAGAATACGATCCAATCCCGGATTTACACTCATCGAACTGTTGGTCACCACCGCTGTTTCTGGAATCGTTCTGGCCGGATTGGTACAAATATTCTGGACCACCAACCGATCCTACACGCATCAGGATGAAATGGCCACCCTGCAGCAGAACCTTCGCGTCGCCAAAATGTATCTGGAGCGCGATATCCGAATGGCCGGATGCGGTATGGGCAGCACATTTTACAATCAAGGAGCTCAGGTTTTTGCGCTGGTAAATACCAATGGCAGCGCTGCCGGTTCCGACTCGCTGGTCATCACGTATGTGGATTATGACGACCCCTGCAATGGAGCATTGCCCCAGCTGACGCCGACAGCGATTTCATTATCATCACCACAAACAATCACGGCAGCTCCTTCACAAAATTTGACGAGTACGGCGACCCCTCCGTCCCCGCCGTACTCGTCATGGACCGCGGGTGTTGCCTGCGCAACAGTGCCATTTTTTGCGGTTTATTCACGAGTTGTCAACCCAAACACTCCAACTAATATCACATCCGATGTTTTTACTGTTACAAGTGTTACAGGCACCAGTACATTGAACTGCACTGGATTGAGAACCGGCATTTCAACAACTATCCCGCTAAACAGCTCGATCAGGTTTTTCAGCTCAACTCAGCTTGTTACGGTTACCTATAGCTGTGCAAACAACACGTTGATACGAAACCAGCAACCCGCCAATGTAACCGGAGCAATTGCCGATAGTATTGAAGACCTTCAGTTTGCTTTCGGACTGGATACGACCGGTGACGGAACCGTGGATACCTGGATTAACAATGCGAATCTGGATGATACCCAGAAAACTCAGATCCGTCAGGTCCGGATCAGCATCCTGGGCAGAAGCAGCGATCAGATGCCCGGGCAATCGCCGAATACCCGGCCTCTTATTGAGGATCATGCTGCAGGAACGGTTTCGGAGAGATATCTTCGAGAATTGCTTCAGTTTGAAATAAAACCACGAAACATGCAGGGATAGACTCTTCAGACAGATCAAACCACGGGCTCAGGAAGAAATCGATGAGAAATTTTTACAACACAATAACGAGGCCTGTCGATAACGAAGGCGGTTTTACGATAATTGTTGCGCTCATACTCCTGCTGCTCCTGACCATCATTGGTACAACAGCCATCAATACCTCGACGACGGAAACCATGATCTCTTCGGCGGAAGAGGTAAACCGCGCCACATTTTATGTTGCCGAATCCGGCGTTCAACATGCAACCGCCATGCTGCGAAGCCTGTTCGTTGCACGGAATCAAACCGCGATCCAGACAGCGTTGGCTGCGGGGTCGGTTCCTCAACCCCGATGGAATTTCGCGCTAAATGGCGATGTGATCGGAACAGCAGCAAGCACACAACCAGCGCCCGGTTCACAATGGGTGGCTCGATTTAACGCTGGAGCACCCTGGATTGTAAATGCGAATCTGGGAAGTGGTTATACCTATAATGTCAGAGTCTGGAACAACGCGGACACTCCGCCTGCAACCGGAATACCTGCACAAACCGATACGGATGGCCTTATCGTTGTGGGCGCAATCGCTACAGGCCCCAACAATTCCCGTGCTGCCATAGAAGTTGTTCTGAATGGCGGCATCGATCAATCCACATCGACCTCCGCTTACACAGCTCAAGCAGGGGCAGGTGCCGGGAAGAATTATAATGCAGCCGATGTTGCAGCGATATCCGGAGCCAATTTAGGAGCAATGGCCACCAATGCAAACCTGAGGTGATTGCAGTTTACTTGCGATGTCATTTGAAAATGACGGGCGTTCCGATCAAAAGCATTTTGAAAGCCATTGGAATGCAATCACCAAGACATTTTCGATTTAATCGTGCAGGGAGGATTTAAGCCATGTTACCCGTACCGTATTCAAACGAAGCAATGAAATGGCTGGCAAGGGGGTGTTTTCTGGCTCTGTTGGCGTCCTTCCTGTTGTTTTCCTCTGCAAGGCTGGCTGCATCTGCAACATACTACACCATCACGACTACTGCAGGTGCAAATGGTTCAATAAGCCCCACAAATCCGAGTGTTTTAAGAGGCAACGATCAAACTTTTGCCATAACTCCCGATTCCTGCTATTATTCTGTCAGTTCGGTGCTGGTTGATGGATCATCTGTCGGTGCAGTGACCTCATACACTTTTAGTAATGTTAGAGCAGCCCATACCATTTCAGCCTCATTCACTGCCTCAGCCGGCACTTTTACCCTTACCTCCAGTGCCGGAGCAGGAGGAACCATCACGGCATCTGGCTCTGTCAGTTGCGGCGGCAGCAAAACCTTCACCATCACTCCCAATTCCTGCTATTCTATCAGTTCGGTTCTGGTTGATGGAGTTTCTGTCGGTGCGGTAACCTCATACACATTCAGCAATGTTACAGCAGCCCATACCATTTCAGCCTCATTCACTGCAGCCGGTCCTTATACCATTACCGCCAGTGCCGGTTCAGGCGGAACCATCACCGCAACTGGATCTGTCAGTTGCGGCGGCAGCAAAACCTTCACCATCACTCCCAATTCCTGCTATTCTATCAGTT
>CAIVVZ010000136.1 GCA_903909505.1 uncultured Desulfobacteraceae bacterium | reverse complement strand
TGGTAATCCTTGACCTGATCATGCCGGGGATGGACGGCGGCACGACGTTTGATCGCATTCGCGAGATTCAGCCGGGGATGCCGGTTCTGCTCTCCAGCGGATACGCCATGAATGGTCATGCGCATGAAATCATAGCCAGAGGATGCAATGGGTTCATTCAAAAGGCGTATAATCTCTCGGAGCTTTCCAATAAAGTGCGTTATGTGCTGGATGAGAGAAAGAGCTGATTCGACAATGATGCTTCGATTTTTCGAATATTCCTGGCCATTTCTATTTGCTGTTGACATCCTGATAACCGTAAGGCTATACTAAAAAATTTGAGGAATCTAAAATCCAGTCAGATGGTACTGACATGACTGGGGGGTTCCTCGTCCTTGCTCTGAATGGTTTCAGGGCTTAATATCCACAAGGAGGTTTTATGAGAAGGTATGAGACAATTGTGATCGTTGATCCGGATGTTCCCGAGGATGAACGCAATTCCCTTTGTGACAAGATCAAGGATGTCATTTTACAGAAGAATGGATCATTGATTGAACTTGAAGAATGGGGAATCAAACGGCTGGCCTATGAAATTCGAAAAAAGATAAGAGGATATTATATCCGCCTCGATTACTGCGGTACCGGTGTTGCGGTAGATGAACTGGAGCGGTTTTTCCGAATCAATGATCGGTTTTTGAAATTTATGACCATCATGCTGGCAGATAATGCCGATGTCGAAAAAATCAAGGAAGAAATCGCCGCTGCCAAATCTTCGCCCGTTAAGTCCGTCGTGGACGACATTTCCGGCGAGCCGGAATCGCCATTTGATGAAAACGTCGATTCATCATTTGAAAATAATGAGGAGGAGGAATAAATATGGCTCCATACAGTTCAAATAAGCGTAAACCCGTAACCCGGAAAAAACGGGTATTTCATCGCCGGAAAATATGCCGCTTTTGCGCGGATGCCACCATTGTGATTGACTATAAGGATTCAAAGTCGCTTCGATATTTTACTACCGAACGGGGAAAAATCATTCCCAGACGTATTTCAGGAACCTGCGCCAAACACCAGCGCTTGTTGACCGAGGCCATCAAGCGTGCCAGAACCATTGCGTTGCTGCCCTTTGTCGGATCTGCCGAGATGTAACTTGAGGCTTTTGCCCGGATGATGCTGTAAAGAGGATATGGCCTGTGTTCTTACCAATGGATGGGGATTTACTGAAAAAAATTGCGGCCGGCGTGGGCTTTACCTGCCTGATATTTGCCGCAACCCTGTATATTCCCATCATCGGGTTCATCAGCGTCGTGTTGATTCCGCTGCCGGTCAGTTATTATCGGTATAAACTGGGAAGATCCGCCGGGGGGTTGATACTGGCTATAAGCGGTATCGTCATGGCAATCATGGCCGAAGGCCTTTCATTTGATCTGGCGCTGTTTGCGGTACTCCTGGTCCTGGGTTTTGTGCTTGGGGAGATGTTGGAGGAGGAGGCGTCTGTCGAAAAGACAATTCTTTATCCCTGTCTGTCGGTCATCGGATCCGGAGTTGCCCTGGCGTTATTTTACAGCGCCTTCAGCCAGACAGCGCTCAGCAGTCTCGTCAATCTTTATGTCAAGCAGAATCTGGACCTGACCCTTGAGCTGTATCGACAAATGTCGATGCCCGAAGAAACCCTTCAGACCCTTTCACGGTCGCTGGAGACCATTCAGTACGTGCTGGTTCGGATTATTCCGGGGATGGCCGTCATGTCCACCCTATTTGTAACCTGGGTCAATCTGCTGATGACAAGGTCGCTGGTCAGATTCAGGGGGCTGAAAACTCCGGACCTTGGCAGCCTGACCCAATGGAAGTCTCCCGAAGTTCTGGTCTGGATCGTGATTGCCGGGGGCGCGCTGCTGCTGATTCCGGTAAAATCCCTGAAGATTATCGGACTGAATATCGTGATTGCCTTGATTATGATTTATTTTATTCAGGGGATTTCCATTGTCTCGTTTTATTTTGATAAAAGGAAGTTTCCGCGGATTTTAAGATGGGTGCTGTATGGCCTTATCGGGGTGCAGCAACTGTTTTCCCTGCTGGTTATTGGCCTGGGTTTTTTCGATTTATGGATTGATTTTAGAAAAATTAATAAAAACGAAAAGTTGAACAGTGAGTCGTGAATTCTGCCGGATGTGGCAGGCCTTATGATTCACGGGTCGGCTTTGGTGATACGTGGAGGATACTATGAAAGTCATTTTAACTGAAACCATTGAATCTCTGGGCATCATCGGCAGTGAAGTCAAAGTCGCTGATGGATATGCACGGAATTATCTGCTGCCCCAGAAAAAGGCTGTTCTGGCCAGTCTGCAAAACCACAAACTGTTTGCACAACAGAAGGTCAGGGTCGATCTTCAAATTGCCAAGGAAAAAGGCATTGCTGAAGAAATGGCCCAAAAACTGGAAGGCGTCGTCTGTACCATTCCTGCCAGGGTGAGTGATGAAAACCGCCTCTATGGCTCTATTACGACTCGCGATATTATTGATGCGCTGGCTGCCAAGCAAATCATCGTGGAAAAGAAAATGATCTTGATGAAAGAGCCCATCAAAACCCTGGGCGCATTCCGAATTCCGATTCGTGTGTACAAAGGGGTTGAGCCCGAAATCACGGTCGAAATCGTTTCCGATTAAATTACGGTTGAGTCAAATCAGATTGAAAAGGTTGAGGATGGTTGAGGAGTTTTAGAAAAAACTCAACTTGCTCAACCTTTTCAACTTACTCAACCTTACATTGTGTCTGGTTATTCTTTATGAAATCCCAACAAGACCCATCTCTTTACCACCTTCCTCCCCACAGTCTCGAAGCTGAAGAAGCCATTATCAGCGCCATTCTTCATGACAACAGCACCCTGATGGACATTGTTGAAGTCTTGGCTGCGGATGATTTTTATCGATCCGCCCATCAGAAAATATACGCAACCATGCTGGAGCTCTTTGGCAAGGGGGAACCTGTTGACCTGGTCACCCTGACCAATGCCCTGAAAGCCAAGGGGCATCTGGAGACCGTGGGCGGCGTATCCAGTATCGTACAGATCCTGGAGTCGGTTCCGATCGCCGTCAATGCCGTTCATTACGCCAGAATCATCCATGACAAGGGCTGTTTGCGCCGACTGATTGAAAAGGCCAATCATATTGTCAAACGGTGTTTTGAAGATCAGGGAGAGGTCGACGATGTCCTGGATTTTGCGGAAACCGCTATTTTTGAGATTTCCGAAAACAAGATCAAGCCGGCCTTCAATCACATCGGTACCCTGATTGAACAGAACATTGACAAGCTGGAAGAACGCCAGGGCAATAAAACTTTTTTGACCGGCGTGCCCACTGGTTTTACCGGGCTGGATCATCTGACGTCCGGATTTCAGCGCTCGGATCTGATCATCTTGGCGGCACGCCCGAGTATGGGAAAAACGGCCCTGGCCCTGAATATTGTTCGAAATGCCGCTGTCGACCACAATGTTCCCTGCGCCATATTTTCCCTGGAAATGTCCAAGGAGCAGCTTTCCATGCGGATGCTTTGCGCCGAGGCCAGAATTGATTCGGTAAGGCTGCGGGACGGCTTTTTCAGCGATGATGACTGGGAGCGGCTCACGCACGCAGCCGGTGTTCTTTCGGAAGCGCCGATTTACATTGACGACTCTCCAGAAATATCGTCCATGACCATCCGGGCAAAATCCAGAAGACTGAAAATGGAAAAAAACCTGGGAATGATTGTCATTGATTATCTTCAGCTCATGAAAAGTTCGATATCCAATGATCGAAGGGATCTGGAAATCTCTGAAATATCCCGATCCATCAAATCGCTTGCCAGGGAACTGGACCTGCCCATTGTGGCGCTGTCCCAGCTGAACCGAAAGCTCGAAGAGCGTAGCGATAAACGTCCCCAGTTGTCGGATCTTCGGGAATCCGGCGCCCTGGAGCAGGATGCCGATGTGGTCACCTTTATTTATCGGGACGAAGTATACAACCGGGACGAAAACAATCCGAACCGGGGAAAGGCCGAAGTCATTGTGGCCAAACACCGAAACGGGCCCACGGGCCTTGCGCCGCTCACATTCCTGAAATCCTATACCCGTTTTGAAAATCCGGCGCCGGAAATCAGATGAAAAAACTCCATGGAAATATTTCCGGATTAAAGGCCAGTCAGATTGCCGGCCTGGAAGACATTTACGACAGGCGTGTTTCTCCCGAGTATCTGGTTTCCCCTGAAATAGCGGATGAACTCTGCCGGTTTTCTCATGAAATCCGGCGGCAGATCGGGATTCTGGTCAACCGACAGGGCAAGGTCACATCGGTCATCATCGGAGATTATCACGGCATTGTTCTTCCGGATATCAGTGAATACCGAAGCGCTTCGGACCGGCTCAAGGGACTCCGGTGCATTCATACCCATTTGAAAGCCGAGCCGCTTTCCCATGATGACCTGACGGATCTTTCGTTGCTTCGCCTGGATCTCATGGCCGTGCTGACCCTGACTCCAAATGGAAAGCCCCTGGAAGTCATGGCGGCCCACATCCTGCCATCGGCATCCGCCGCGGCTCCGTATCGAATTCTACCGCCTTTTCCGGCCGACAAGCTGGATATGGGCTGTCTGAATCTCATCCAGGCCATTGAATCCGAACTGGGGCAGGCCGGCATGGTGCGAGAATCCAAAACGGGTTCCATACAGGGGCAGGAAAGAGCGCTTCTGGTCAGCGTTTCGACGGAATCGCGCAAGACTGCCATGGATTCTTTGAGTGAGCTCGAAGAGCTTGCCGGCTCCAGCGGCATATTCGTTGTGGATACCGTATTCCAGCATCGCAGGCAGGCGGATCCGCGGTTTTTGATGGGTATCGGCAAGCTTCAGGAAATTGCATTGCTGGCCATTCAAAAAGGGGCTGACCTGATCATCTTCGATCAGGAACTCAACCCTTCCCAGATTCGCTCCATTGCCGATCAGATCGAGATGAAGGTCATTGACCGGACGCAGCTTATTCTGGATATTTTTGCGCAGCGGGCCCGGTCCCGCGAGGGCAAGCTTCAGGTGGAGCTGGCTCAGCTCAAATACCTGCTGCCGCGGCTGGTGACCAAAAATACCGCCATGTCCCGATTGACCGGTGGCATCGGCGGCAGGGGTCCGGGCGAAACCAAGTTGGAGATCAACCGAAGGCGGGCCCGAGATCGCATTGTCCGCCTGGAAAAGGCCTTGGCCGAAGTGGTTCAGCAGCGCAGCCAGCAAAAAGCCAGGCGTCGCAAGCAGGGCCTGCCGGTGATCTCGATTGTCGGGTATACGAACGCGGGCAAATCAACGCTGTTAAATACCCTGACCCAGAGCCAGGTCCTTGCGGAGCAGCGGCTTTTCGCCACCCTGGATCCTTCCAGCCGGAGGCTCAGATTTCCCAAGGATATCGATGTCATTATCACGGATACCGTCGGTTTTATCAAGAATCTTCCTCTTGACTTGCAGGTGGCCTTTCGTGCGACGCTTGAAGAGCTTGAAACCGCGGATCTGCTGCTGCATGTGATCGATATCAGCAATCCGCGCTGCGAGGACCAGATTCAATCGGTTGAAGCGATTCTGGAAAGTCTGGAGCTGAACCAAATCCCCTGCCTGCGGGTTCTGAACAAGCAGGATGCGCTGGCTCAAGAAGAGGTTGAGCGGTGCTTGAATAGCCATGGCGGCATTGCTGTTTCTGCTAACAACAAAGCCACGTTGCTGCCGCTGATTGAAGCGATGGCTGGGGCTATTGAACAGCGACAAAAAGGTTGACATCCCCTGGAAAGGGCATATAAGCGAAGCTGACGATATGAATCTTGAACGCATCAAAACGGTTGGAATCGGCGCTGCCTATAACGGCGGCCGGGTTCTTCGCTCTTTTCTGGGGAAAATCAAAGCTCCGGATCACAAGGGCGACATCGATCTGGTCACCGAAGCGGATCTGGGCTCGGAAAAAGCCATCATCGAGTCGATCCATAAGGTTTTTCCGGATCACGCCATTCTGGCTGAAGAAAGTGGTATGAGCGGCGAGAATCAAGGGAGCAGATGGATTATCGATCCTCTGGATGGCACCACCAATTATACCCACCAGCTTGGGCTGTTCGGGGTTTCGATTGCCTTTGAGATGGAAGGAAGAATCGCAGTGGGCATTGTTCTGAATCCGGTGTCCGGCGAATTGTTTACGGCAGTACAGGGTCAGGGCGCCCAGCTTAACGGCAGGCCGATTCATGTCACTGAAACCCGCCGGGTTTTGGAAAGCCTGCTGGTTACCGGGTTTCCCTATAATTTCAGCGAAATTTTTCAAGAGGTAATGATGCGGTTTTCAAACTGCCAGAGGGCTTCCCAAGGCGTCCGGCGGCTGGGTTCGGCTTCTCTGGATCTTTGTTTTCTGGCATGTGGGCGATTTGATGGGTTCTGGGAGCAGAATCTGAAACCCTGGGACACGGCAGCCGGTTATTTGATTGCACGGGAAGCAGGAGCGCACATCACGGATTTTTCAAATCGGGCATTTTCCATCCATGGTAACGAGATTCTTGCAACCAATGGATGGATACATGAGGATATGCTCAGACTATTAAAGGAAGATGCATGAAAAAAAAGAAGGTTGTTACTGCTGAAGTGCTGAGCGATGATCTGGGATGTCTGGGTGATTATAATGCCGAAGATCGTATGTGTTTCAAGTTTTGTGCCCTCAGCTTACGCTGTGCCATTGAAAGCAACCACCACATCCGGGCTGAAATCCTGGAAGACTTGATGTATTCCGAAACGTTTTCCGAGAAAAATCAGTAACCCTGCCATCCGACCCGTTTTATACGGGTCCTGCATTCGTCCCCTTACCGTTTTACCCGTATCAGCAGATCCCTTCTTCAAGTTTGGCGCAAAGGTATTCGATCTGTTTCTGAAGGGAACGGTTGTCCCGGATTCCTTTTTCAACGGCGCTGATAGAATGCAATGCCGTGGCATGGTAACGATTGAAGCACTTTCCAATGGCTTGAAGGGGCGAGTCGGTATAGCGCCGGGATAAATACATCGCAATCTGTCTGGCTCTTACCAGGGCCTGTTTGCGGGAAGCAGAGACAATGTCGTGCGGGGAAACGTTGAATTCCTGGCAAACCAGTTTTTTAATGCCGTCGATGGTGATGAGTTTGCGCTGGCGGACAATGTTTTTAATAACGCTTTCAGCAAGCGCCATATCAATGGGAGCGCCCAGAAGGGAAGATTTGGCCGTAATGCCGATCAAACCGCTTTCCAATTGACGCACATCCTCTGTCAGTTCACCGGCCAGATACTGGGTAATGTCATCCGGAATATGAATGCCGTTGGCGGTTGCCTTTTTTTGAAGAATTCTGACACGTGTTCTGAAATTTGGCGGGTCAATGGCGGATATCAATCCGCTGGACAGTCTTGAGCGTAGTTTGTCATTCAGCTTTGGGATATCTCCGGGAAGATAGGAGCTGGAAAAAATAATTTTTTTCCCTGAATCATACAAGGTATCCA
Organism: uncultured Desulfobacteraceae bacterium; assembly: GCA_903909505.1. GTDB lineage: Bacteria > Desulfobacterota > Desulfobacteria > Desulfobacterales > Desulfatirhabdiaceae > RAAP-1. Next base: position 8,057 of record CAIVVZ010000136.1, on the reverse strand, counting down.
GTGTCATGGCCAGCTCGACTTGCGTTCGATCCTTGCCGCTGAGGTAATGCACATCATCCAGTAGCAGGACATTGCAGCCGGTTCGATATTTTTTCTTGAACTGGTCGATGGAATCATGTTGATAGGCGGAAACCATTTCATTGGAAAAATCTTCCGCCGTAATATAATATACTTTTTCCGCCGGATTTTCCGTTAATATATGGTTGCCGACGGCCTGGGTCAGATGGCTTTTTCCCATGCCGGTTTTTGAAAGCAAAAACAGGGAATGCTGCTGGGTTTTCTTTCTGGAGGCCAGAGCCAGGGATGCTGAATAGGCAAAATCGTTGTTGCCGCCGACCACAAACTGATCAAAGGTATAATCTCTTCTTAAAAACCTGCCGCTTGAAGGCTGGGCCTCAGCCTGGGGGAAAAGGGGTTTTTGATGGGTGATATCCTGTTGGCTGTGACAGATCGAACGCTTTTCGGATACTTCCAGGGCAATCTGACAGGACTTGCCCGAAATCTTCTGCATTTCCGACAGAATCAGATCGCTGTAAACCTCAAGGACCCGTTTTTTTGAAAACGGGTTCGGGCAGGAAAGTACCACGACATCATTATTCGCGTTCTTAAATTCAACCGGCTCAATCCACATTCGATAACTATGACCGGGCATTCGGGTTTTAATAACGGCCTTGGTTTTGTTCCAGATGGATTCCATAATGGTCTCGACAGTTCCGGGTAAGTTGTGAGTTGCGAATCTGAGTGAAATGAAAATCTACGATAGAATGAAAAAAACGATCACAGCCTGCTACCTCCCAAAGAAATGCATGCGAAAAAACAGGGGCGTATGTGATTGATTCTGACACATTAAGGAACTGTCTCATGGCGACTATCGGATCAAACCCGATAGCTTCCGTTCGAGTGAGTTCGGTTTTACATAAGCACCCGGAAAGAGTCAAACGGGATAAATCCGAATCTGGAAGGGCTGACAAAAAAAATACGCACGCATCGTATCTGATTGAAATATTAAAATAAATATAATTTTAGATAATCAACTATGCAGAAATACAGCTTATTAAAAATCCGATTTTTTATCAAATATTTTAAGGTGATCTCCGGTTATAAACAAGTTGTGAACAAATCAACCGAATTCATCGAACGCCGAATATCTTCAATTTTCGTTGGATTACTTTGAAATTCAGCCAAATGGTTTGATCACTTACGCCGTGTTCCACTATCTTGCGGATATGAAAGATAAATCGATTCAGACGGAGAAAATGGCTGCCGCAACTTATATTATTCCGTCTTCCGGATGATTATTTCCTTGACACGTATTGGATTATTTGGCAAAGGTTGAAATTCGAACAAAAATGTTACTTCAGGATTGACATTTTATTCCGGCAGCATCATGACATGATTGATGGGTGAATTTACTGTGACTGATCCATTATATTATGGCATATTATGGCTTTTTTGCGTTGTGGACACCCTTAAATTACCGAGAAAAACAGGAAGACAAATATGAGCAACAAGACTCCGGTAGGATCTGTTTTGGTTGTGGGCGGTGGTATCACGGGTATGCAGTCGGCTCTGGATCTGGCTGAAGCTGGATACTATGTTTACCTGGCTGAAGAAAGCCCGGCCATCGGCGGCGCCATGGCCCAGTTGGATAAGACGTTTCCCACCAACGACTGTTCCATGTGAATTATTTCCCCAAAACTGGTCGAGGTCGGCCGGCACATGAACATCGAACTTCTCACCCTTTCCAAAGTTACCGCCATTTCCGGCGATTCTGGCGATTTTACCGTTACCCTCAAACAGTCCCCCCGTTTTGTGGATATGGAAAAATGTATTGCCTGCGGAACCTGCGCGGAAAAATGTCCGGCAAAAACCACGGACCCATTCAATGAAGGGCTGGCCAAGCGAAAAGCCATTTACGTTCCTTATGCCCAGGCCGTGCCGCTGAAGTATGCCATTGATAAGAATCGGTGTATTTATTTTCAAAAAGGCAAATGCCGGGCCTGTGAAAAATTCTGTCCGACAAACGCCATTAAATTTGATGACGTCGAAAAGGATATTACCCTCAATGTGGGTTCGGTCATCTTGACCGCGGGATTTACCCCTTTTAATCCGGACAGGTTTGATAATTACCAGCACGCCAAATTTCCCAATGTGGTTACCAGCATGGAATTCGAACGGATTCTGTCTGCCGGAGGACCTTTCGGGGGTCATGTTCATCGTCTCTCGGATGGAAAAGAGCCCAAGAAAATCGCCTGGCTCCAGTGCGTGGGATCACGCGATTTGAACCGCTGCGACAATGAATACTGCTCATCGGTCTGCTGCATGTATGCCATCAAGGAATCGGTGATTGCCAAGGAGCATCTGGGACCGGATTTCGAGCCCGCCATCTTTTTTATGGACATGCGGACCCACGGCAAGGACTTTGAAAAATATTACGAACGCGCCAAGTCCCAGGGCGTCCGTTTTATTCGCTCCAGAGTCCATACCATTACCGAAATCGATGAAACCGGAACCCTTAACCTGGTGTACGCAACGGACGCCGGGGAGCGTGTGTCCGAAGACTTTGACATGGTGGTGCTTTCCGTGGGCATGGAGCCGGCAACATCCGCCATCGAGGCTGCCAATACCCTTGGTGTGGAGCTGAATTCCTACAAATTCGTCAAAACGTCCGATATCGCCCCGGTCTCCACATCACGGGACGGGATTTTCGTGGCGGGCGTGCTTCAGGGCCCCAAGGACATCCCGCAGTCCGTGGTCGAAGCCAGCGCCGCGGCCTGCTCCGCCGGGATCAGTCTGTCAGCGGCCAGAGGAACGCTGGTAAAGGAAAAAATCTTTCCTGATGAGCTGGCCGTCCAGGACGAAGAACCGAGAATCGGTGTATTTGTCTGTAACTGCGGCATCAATATCGGCGGCATTGCCGATGTCCCGGCCGTTGCAGCATATGCCAGGGAACTGGGTCATGTGGTTTATACCGAAGAGCCCCTTTTTGCCTGCAGCCAGGATGCTCAGGATAAAATGGTCGAGATCATTCGCGAGCAGCGCCTGAACCGCGTCGTGGTTGCGGCCTGTACGCCGAGAACGCACGAGCCGCTGTTTCAGGAAACCCTTCGAAATGCAGGATTGAACGCCTATCTCTTCGAGATGGCCAACATCCGGAATCAGTGCACCTGGGTGCATTCGGGGGAAAAGGAAAAGGCAACGGACAAGGCCAAGGATCTGGTCCGGATGGCAATCAACCGGGCAACGCTGCTGGAGTCGATTCCTTCGCTGTCCGTAAGTGTTAATAAGTCCGCCCTGGTCATTGGCGGCGGTGTTGCCGGTATGACCGCGGCAATTAGTCTGGCGGACCAGGGCTTTGGCGCGACCCTTGTTGAAAAATCCGACGCTCTGGGCGGCTCTGCCCGGGATGTGCACACCACCTGGTCCGGGGAAGATGTTCAGCAGTTTCTGAAAAGTCTGATCGAACGCGTCAACCGGCATCCCCGGATTATGGTTTTGACCCAGGCTGAGGTGGTCGAGGCATCCGGTTTTGTGGGCAATTTTGAAACCCGGATTCAGGCCGGCGAAAAAAACCACACCATTCAACACGGGGTTGCCATTATGGCAACCGGTGGTCAGGCAGCCGGAACCGAAGAATATCTTTACGGCAGCCACCCGTCCGTTACCCGGTGGCACGATCTGGAGAACCACCCGGAAAAACTGGCCGGAGCCGGGAGCGTGGTCTTTATTCAGTGTGTGGGCTCACGGGATGAAAAGCGGCCTTATTGTTCCCGGATCTGCTGTACGGCATCCGTATCCCAGGCCATCTCCATCAAGGAAAAACAGCCGGAAACCGATGTCTTTGTCCTTTACCGGGATATCCGGACCTTTGGCGAACGAGAAATTCTCTATAAAAAAGCCAGGGAAAAAGGCGTGATCTTCATCCGCTACAGCCTGGAGAAAAAACCCGTTGTAACGGTAACCCCTGATGGACTCGCGGTTCGGATATTTGACCCGATTCTCCAGAAAGAACTTTTGATCCATGCGGATCTGGTGAATCTGGCAACCGCCATCGAGCCTTCACCGAATGCGGATATTGCCGCATTTTACAAGGTTCCGGTCAATGCCGAAAATTTCTTCATGGAAGCCCATGCCAAGCTGAGGCCCGTGGATTTTGCTTCAGACGGCCTTTTTGTCTGCGGTCTGGCCCATTATCCCAAGTCGCTGGATGAAAGCATCGGCCAGGCAATGGCGGCGGCCGGGCGGGCCGCCACGGTTCTGGCCAGAGCCTCCATTCAGATATCCCCGCTGGTCTCTCAGGTAGATCGGGATCTTTGTATCGGTTGCGGTCTGTGCACCGAGGTCTGTCCATTCGGCGCCATTATTCAGGAAGATGTGGACGGCAAGGGGTTTAAAGCCAAAAATATTTCCGCTTCTTGTAAGGGATGCGGGCTTTGCGCCTCATCCTGTCCGAAGAAGGCCATTGATATGCTGCATTTCCGGGATGATCAGATAATAGCGGCGGTCTGTGCGGCGGTTTAACGCGGTGAATCATTCATCACTATGCAAAAGGTGTAAATATGGAACAAGTTGAACCCAAAATTGTTGCGTTTCTCTGTAACTGGTGCGCCTATGCCGGGGCTGATCTGGCAGGGGTGTCCAGGCTTCAGCACCCTTCGAATATGAGAACCGTCCGGGTCATGTGTTCAGGGCGCGTGGATCCGCTCTTTATTGTTCAGGCACTGAAAAGCGGGTGCGACGGTATTCTGGTGGCCGGCTGACATTTCGGCGACTGCCATTACCTGGAAGGTAATATCCAAGCTGAAAAAAAGATTCTCATGACCCAAAAACTGCTGAAACTCTCCGGTATCGGTGAAAACCGGCTCCATCTGGCATGGCTTTCGTCTGCCGAAGCCCAGCGGTTTGTCGAGATATCCACGGCGGTCATCGACAATGTCAAGGCCCTGGGGAAATTCGATCCGGAGCTGTTTTCCCTGGAGCTGGCGGCTGCGGAAGAAACATTAAAAGCCGAAACCCTGCGCTGGATGGTTGGAAAAGAACTAAAACTTTTGGCCAGAGGCGATGTGTATGGCCGCAAGTGGGATAAAGCACGGTTTGAGGCGATTCTGGATGAAGTTCTGGAAAGGGAATACCAAAAACAGTTGATCCGCCAGGCCATCATTGCCGGTTTTACATCCGTCAGAGCCATCAGCCAGCGAATCGGGCTGGGGCTCAAACGGATTTCCTACCTTCTGGCGGATATGGAAAAGACCAATATGATCGAGTTCAAGGGTCATACGGAGTGTGTTCCTGTTTTCGGAGCGTTATAAAAAATTCAAATATATCATCACGTATAACATAGTGTAGAGTGTTACGCTAGAGGAGTTATCATGGGATCGGTTCGTGGCAAGACAAGTGGATCAGTGATGGTCGTGGGCGCCGGAATTGCCGGTATGCAGGCATCCCTGGATCTGGCCAATTCGGATTATTATGTGCATCTCGTTGACAAGCTGCCGACGGTCGGGGGTATGATGGCCCGGCTGGACAAGACCTTCCCGACCAACGACTGCGCCATGTGAGTGATCTCACCCAAACTGGTCGAGGTCGGCCGGCATCTGAACGTCAATATCATCACCAATAGCGAAATAAAATCGGTTGAAGGGGAACCCGGTGATTTCACCGTCACCCTGGTAAATCACCCCCGGTACATTGATCCAATAAAATGCACGGGCTGCGGGGAATGCGCCCGGCATTGCCCGGTTACCGCGGTCAACCTTTACAACAAGGGCCTGGACGATCGAAGGGCCACCTACATCGAATACCCCCAGGCCGTTCCCCTGGCCTTTGGCATAGACGCCGAAACCTGCATCGGCTGCGGGCTCTGCGAGAACATGTGCGTTGCCAAGGCCATTCAGTATGATGACACTGAGCGGGAATCCACGCTGACCGTCGGCTCCATCATACTGGCATCCGGCAGCCAGGGGTATGATCCTTCCAAGCTGGATTTTCTGGGATATGGAAAATACGCCAATGTGGTCACCAGCGAGGAATTCGAGCGGATTCTGAGCGCTTCCGGCCCCTATCGCGGCCACCTCTGTAGGCCTCTGGACCGGGAAGAACCCAAAAAAATCGCGTGGCTCCAGTGCATCGGCTCCCGGGACACCAATAAATGCGGAAACGGCTACTGTTCCTCGGTCTGTTGCATGTATGCGGTCAAGGAAGCCATGATTGCCAAGGAACATGCGCATGGTAATCTGGATTGCGCCATCTTTAACATGGACATCCGTACTTTCGGCAAGGATTATGAAAAATATTATCTGAGGGCCAAGGATAAGGACGGGGTCCGCTTTATCAAGTCGAGAGTCCATACGGTTACCGAAATTCCGGAGACCGGGGACCTGACCGTTCGCTTCGTGAATGAGGCCGGCGAAATTCTGGAAGAGACCTTCAGTATGGTGGTGCTTTCCGTCGGGCTTCAGGTGCCTGAAACTTCAAAAATTCTGGCCCAGCAACTGGGAATCGAACTGGATCAGTATAATTTCGTTCAAACCGATCCATTTACCCCGGTCTCCACATCCCGAAAAGGGGTTTACACCTGTGGGGTGTTTCAGGGGCCCAAGGACATTCCCGGCTCCATCACCGAGGCAAGCGCTGCGGCCTGCGCCGCAGGTTCGGATCTTGCCGTTGCACGCGGCACCGACACCAAGGTCATCGAGATGCCGGATCAGCAGGATGTGGCAACGGAAACGCCAAGGATCGGCGTCTTTGTCTGCAACTGCGGCATCAATATCGGCGGGATCGTGAATGTTCCGGAAGTTACCGAATATTCCGCGACCCTGCCATATGTGGTCTATACGGATCATAACCTGTTCACCTGCTCCCAGGATACGCAGGACAAGATCAAGGAAAAAATCATCGAGCACAAGCTTAACCGCGTGGTCGTGGCCTCCTGCAGCCCCAAGACCCACGAGCAGATGTTCATGGAAACCCTGGAGGCCTGCGGCCTGAACCGGTACCTTTTTGAAATGGCCAACATCCGCAACCAGAATTCCTGGATTCATTCCAAGACGCCGCTCATTGCAACGCAGAAGGCAAAGGATCTTGTCCGGATGGCGGTGGCCCGGTCCGCGACCCTGAAGCAGCTCAAGGAAAAAGTCATTTCCGTCAACAAACAGGCCCTGGTCATCGGCGGCGGCGTTGCGGGCATGAACGCGGCCCTGGGGCTGGGCAAGCAGGGATTTAACGTGTCGCTTCTTGAAAAAGAAACCGAGCTGGGCGGCTATTCCCGAATGCTCCACCATACCATTGAAGGCGGGGATATTCAGGAATACCTGAATGATTTAATTACGGAAGTCACAACCCACGATAAAATCGAGGTGATTACCGGCGCCCGTGTCACGGACTTCAGCGGATACAAGGGAAATTTCAGCACAAGCGTTCAGGTCGGCCCGGAAAATGAAAAGCGCACCATCAAGCACGGCATCATCATTGTAGCCACAGGCGCCAGGGAATATACGCCCAAGGAATACGGCTTTAATCAGGACCCAAGGGTGGTGACCCAGGTTCAGCTCGGTGATATTCTGGAAGAAAAAGGCGCCGCCGATCTTTCGTCCGTGGTCATGATCCAGTGCGTGGGCTCCAGAAACGCTGAAAATGAAAACTGCTCCCGGATCTGCTGCCAGAATGCGGTCAAAAACGCCCTGATCATCAAGAAGCTGAATCCGGAAACCAATGTATATGTGTTGTACCGGGATATCCGGACCTACGGCCTGATGGAGGATTTTTACAAGGAAGCCCGAAACCTGGGGGTCATCTTTATCCGGTTTGAGCCGGAAAATCCGCCCCAGGTCGCGCCATCCGCCGAAGGCATGATGGTGACGATAAAAGATCATATCCTGCAGCGGAACCTGGAGATTCAGGCGGATCTGGTGACGCTGAGCGCCGGCATGGTGGCTGAAGACACCACCGAGCTTTGCGGAATCATGAAGTTCAACCGCAATCCCGAAGGTTATTTCATCGAAGCCCATGTCAAGCTCAGGCCCGTTGATATGCCCGGAGACGGCATTTTTCTTTGCGGA
>CAIVVZ010000135.1 GCA_903909505.1 uncultured Desulfobacteraceae bacterium | reverse complement strand
GTGCATTCGGAGGTGAAAAGAGGATAAGCGGTAGCGCACCTGTAATACTTCCGGCTTTATCCTTTGCAGCCAGCCGAAAAACCTGCAGATCATAGGTGGCGGCCAGGGCCTCGGCCCAGCCGTAGCGATGGAAAAACAGGCTGCCGGGATTGTTATCGATATGCTCATCCCACGCACCCCGCAGGCTGTCGTCAACAATCGCAATCATAGGCTCTCGTTATTTTCGGCACCACCGCACTCCTGATAACGACATTACCGATAGCCTTCGCATCCATCACAGGAACTCTCAATTTACCCTCTGCTCGAACGTTCATTCAGGGAAGCGACCGGTCATCTTCATCGCCATTGACGTCACGGCTTGAGGACCTTGCGATAAGCTGCCGTCACTCTTGAAAAAACCCCCTCCCAGGAGTGAGGTGCTGTCAACTCGCCAACCTCTGTTCCAGTCGGTGCCGGTGTCTTATGCGCCAGATCGACCATGTGCCGTACTGCTTCGGCCAATTTTTCTTCCAGACGCTGCCTATCCCCGGGAAATGGCTGGTCAACCGTCTGCAGGGGAGGCAGGTCGATAAACTGCACCCAATCGTGCCGCACATTTCCCAGAAGCTCATGACTGCCTGGCAGGTTGGTGGTGATAATCCGGCAGCCTGAGGCCAGGGCCTCTAACAGCACCAGGGGCAAGCCTTCATAAAAGAACGGCAGAATAAAGATGTGGGCGGTTCGCATTAAAGCTGCAAGCTGCGGTTGCGACAGATTGCCATGGAACTGCACCGGTATTTCCAACTTATCGGCAAGGGCATGACAGACTTCGGCCTCATGTCCGGCCCCGGATCCGGCAAGGTGCAATTGCACCTGCAGGCCGGTCAAAAGGCGGCAAGCGCGCAGCAACCAGTCAACCCCTTTGGCAAAACTCAATTTTCCGGCATACAGCAGGTGAACCGGGGATGCGTCCTTCGGTCCCCAGTTAAACACCTCCTGATTGAAACCACCGCCGACGATATCAATCCGATTGCTGTCAATCCGATACAACCTGTTGATCATCCTGCTCTGGTCCTTGCTGAGGGCAAGAATCCTCTCCACCTTCCTGCAATTCTCAACCACCCGCGACCGTAGATGCTCGCACTGCACGAACTGCCGGAGGTCGGTGGAGTGGCAGGAGGTGACCATTGGAATATCGGGCAGGATTCTGCGTGTCATAGCTGTCACCAGCCAAAGATGATGGCTATGGATGATATCCGGCGAAAATTCCTCGACAGCATGCCGAATTTTAGCGACAAAGACATTCTCGTATGCCTGGAGTTCTTTTTCGGTCAATTCGCTGAAAACGGAACTCCGATACGGCATGACATCACTCATTCCGGGTATGGGGAAGTGGAGATCAGGACTATCGAAGAAGACAAAATTGCATCGATCTTTATCGATGCAATCGAGAACGGGGATATCGCCGGCAGGAACACCGCAGACCAGATAATTATTATATCCACGGGCAGCGCTCTGCCGGAGCATATTCTGAAGGAAAAAGCCGCTGCCGGTGGCATCGGGTCGCTGGCTCAGTATATGGAGAATTTTGAGACGTGGGGAAAAAACCATCCTATTTAGTTAGCCCTTTGATTGTTTCACGGGATGAAGGAGTCTTGTTTCTCCACAAACAGCAGCCTATATTCCACAATACATTTTTCCTTCTTCGCTTTAATCTGTTGTGGTTAACAAGAAATTGTCTTTGCCAAGATAAACCATGTGAATACACAGTTCTTGTCTTCACGTGGTCCCCGGTCGCACTCACCTTGTCCGTTGCAAGGGTTATAAAAATTGTCCACCCCCTGGCTCGTTGTCCTTATCAACAATTAGTTCATCGGTTTATCCGCTGGAACGACTGGTTGGCAAAAATCAGGAAACTTATAATCTGAAGAACTTCCACAAAGTCCCAAAATCCGAATATCAGAGGAACCTTCCTGACTCCCCCTTGCACTCGTTCCGGTCCGTTCCAGGCTTTTTATCAGTTCATAGGCGATATTCGGGCTTTCGAGCCTCATGATGCTTTCTTCCGCATTGCCGAAGCTCAACAGGTTGATACTCCCATACCATACGATCCTTTGATCGATTATCGCGAATTTCTGATGGATGTTCGAGCGATATACCATACGCACGCCGGCGCCCTGCAATAAATCCAGGGTTTCTTGCAGCATAGCCGTATCTTTTGTTCCGTAATCCTGCGAAGGCCTCGTCACCACGGTTACACTTACCTCTTTCCGTAAAGCGGCCTCAATAATTTGCATCATCTCTACGGTGCGTTTTCGTGTAACAAAAGGGCTTGCTATCAGGATCTCTCTTTCAGCCGATAGGATATCATTCCCGTAAACCGGAGAGAAATTGCTTCTGTTAAAAATGATATCGATCGAATCAGGTACCGTAAACCCGCCTTTTGCCTTGTAGCCGATGGCGGCATATCCGTTGAGACGCTTATGATACATCTTTTCGAGCATTCTCACGTGAACATCCACATAATCGTAGATCAGCACCTCTTTCTTGCCGTCAAACAATCTGTGGAGCCTCCCCGCATACTGCTGCAGCGTGCCTTTCCATGATATCGGCATGGTCAGGAAGAGGGTATCGAGACGCGGCTCATCAAACCCTTCCCCGATGTACCTGCCCGTAGCGATTAGCGTCAATTGCTCGTCATGAGGGGTATCGGCTATTTGTTTAAAGATCTCTCCGCTTTCTTTGGCTCCCCGTCCTCCGGTTAGCGACATCACGCCGGGAATTCGCTTCTTCAGTCTCTCGGCGAGGAGTGCCACATGGGCGGTTCTTTCCGTCAAAACGAGGCAATTCCTGCCGTTCTCATAGCACTGGATCACATCATCGAAAATCAGTTGATTGCGCATTTCGTTTACCGCTATTTCCCCATAGTGCTCCTGAATGGAGACATCTTTTTCATCTTTATCCATAGGAACCCGAAACGGGGTAAACCTTGGAATCACATAATGCGCAAAAGGCCGTTTTTCAGCCTGTTTTTTTGCATCGTCCCGGTACCGTATGGGACCGCACTGCATGAAAATGATTGGATGATGACCGTCCTTCCGAGTGGGGGTCGCGGTCAACCCGTATACATATTTGACAGTTGCGTTCTTGAGGATGTTCTCGAAGCTGAAGGCCGCGACATGGTGACATTCATCGACGATTATCATGCCGTAATCCTTCAAGAGTTCCTTTATCTCACCTATTCTGCCGAGCGACTGCATGAGTGCTATGTCGATAATGCCGCTAAGCATGTTCTTTCCCTGTCCCAGTTGCCCGATAACGGTTCTGACTTTCTTTCTTCCTCTTTTCTTTTCACCATCGGTATCGGATGCCGCTAATGTCTCATGAATGGCAAGGAATTCCATCAATCGCTTTGTCCACTGGGAGACCAGGCTGGTCCGGTTGACAATGATCAGCGTGTTTACTTTTCTTTCTGCGATCAGTTTGATGGCCACAACCGTTTTACCGAAGGCGGTCGTCCCGGAGAGGACACCGATGTTATGGTTGAGCAATTTGTCGGTGGCGATGGATTGCTCATCCCTCAGGGTGCCGCTGAAATCGATATCGATTTTTCGACCGCAAGTGGTATGGTCAATACAGATGATTTCGGTTCCATATTCGGAAAAGATCGCGTTAAGGTCCGTCTCACACCCTCTGGGTAGTATGAGATAGTCAGCGGTTTCATCGGCGCAGGCGATAATTCTCGACTTTCCGTAGGTCGATAAGCGCATCGCCTGAGCTTTATAAAACTCCGGATTTTTAAAGGCAGCAAGACGCTTCAGCCGATTCAGTCCCCGCTGAGAGAAGCCGCTCTTAGGGACATATAGCATGTTCGCCTTCACAATCTCGATCTGTCGTGGAAAATCGGTTCCCGTCAACTTGATCTTGACCGATTCCCATGGCTTTGGCACCTCCTCTTCATCTATTCTCAAGACCCCCAATTCGTTTCCGCCGGATAGTCTTGATATGTGCCTTTCCACCTCATCATCGGACAATTTTCGGACAGAACCTAAAAACGTCCATTGGTCCGCATACGCGACGAAGTTTTCGTCTATGAATTCGCTGTTATTAAGCTTTCTCGCTTCTTTTTGCAGAGGGAGCGCGATCAGATTTCCCAGCCCGCCCTTTGGTAACGTGTCTTGATTGGGGAAGAATCGGTCATATGACTTGAATGTGATTTCGTGCCGCTTGTTCATGGTGTAGGTAACCAAGGAAGCCCCGAATTTTCTGGCAAGAGTTGCAGGGAGTTGTCTTTCAAAGAAAAACCAAGCGTGTGCGCCGTCCCCGGAACGAGACCGTTCAACGGCAACGGGAATTTCGAATTCGGCACACACATCTCTCAGAGCCAAGATATCCTTTCGCCATTCTCCCTTATCAAAATCAACGCCTAAAAACCAACAGGTGTCATCAAGCCCCATTGGGTATATTCCGGCGACAATTTTCCCCCGCAGATGTTGATCGATGACCGCTTCATCCAAAGCGGCATATTCCTTATGAGTGCAACCGGCACAAGACCCCTTCGTTTTGGCGCAAACGCCGGGCTTCCATTCATTCACGCAGGAAGGCGAATAGCCGGATGTGCCTTTTTTTTTGTTTTCCCAACTCCTTGCGTATACATCATCCCGGCCCATGAAACGCGACATGAAAAGTTTGATCTTTTCTACGCTGTCGGACTTATTGCTGATATCGACCGGCGATACATAAGCTTCGGATTGACGAGGGGGCGTCTCCGGTTCACCCCCTTGCTCGGAGCTTTCGCCAACCGGAATCCCCAGCTCCACACCGGCCAGGCAAGCCTTTAGGATTCTGATTTCTCCTTTCAAATTGCTGTTTTCGGTTAGCAAGTTTTGATACTTCACGAACAGATTTTCAAAAGAAGTCATGTCGTCGTGTATCACGCCGGGGAATCCTTCATATTTATAAATGAATTAGCAATATTGCAAATATTGACAATTAATTCTGTATGATGCTTCAGTATCAATTGTCAATTTTTTTAACGGAAAATTTGCATGGGGTGGAAAGTGTAGCGGCTAACGCATCGTAATATGCTCTGAAGTCTCTGTCACTTCCCCGATGATAACGGCATGGAAAATGCCGTTATCCTTCAGATTTGAAAGAAGCGCATCCGCCTGCGCACCGGGAATGCTGATCAAGAGGCCGCCGGAGGTCTGGGGGTCAAAAGAAATATCCTGCAGGACCCGGTCCACTTGCGGGCCGAAGGTCACCATGTTTTCCCTGAATTCCCGGTTTTTGTAAGCGCCTGCCGGAACAAGTCCCATGGCGGCATATTCCCTGGCTTCCGGAATGACAGGAAGCATCGATGCATGAATCGTCATGCCGAATCCCGATCCGGCTACCATTTCGGCCAGATGCCCAATCAGGCCGAAACCCGTGATATCGGTGCAGGCACTGACCGGATAATCGCTCATGATCTCTGCGGCCCGGCGATTGAGGGTCGCCATCAAGCGGATCGTGCTTTCAATGACGGATAAAGACGCCAGTCCGCCTTTGATCGCGGTATTGACGATGCCGGTTCCCAGGGGTTTGGTCAGAATCAGCCGATCTCCGGGGCGGATCGATTTTTTGGTCAGGACACGGCCGGGATGGATGAACCCGGTAACCGACAGCCCGTATTTCAATTCGCTGTCTTCGATGCTGTGTCCGCCGATCAGCACCACCCCTGCTTCGGTCATTTTGTCCAAGCCGCCCTGAATGATCTGCCGGAGAACGGAAATATCCATTGTTTTTAAGGGAAAAGCCACCAGATTCATGGCGGTTTTGGGAATGCCGCCCATGGCGTAGATGTCGCTCAGGGCATTGGCCGCGGCAATCTGGCCGAAGGCATAGGGATCATCCACAATCGGCGTGAAAAAATCGACAGTTTGTATCAGGGCCAGATCATCGGATACTTTATAGACCCCGGCGTCATCCGCTCGGTCCAGCCCGACCAGCACATTGGCATTGGTAGGAAACACCATTCCGCACAGCGCCTTCTCCAGATCCCCCGGAGGCAGTTTGGACGCTCAGCCGGCGCCTTTTACGGTTTCAGTCAGTCGGAGAGGATGCGGGTCTTTCGTGGTTTTCATAGATCCTGTTTCTGCATGTTATGGTGTCTATGTCTTGTGGGGCGGATAACGTATAGATCCCCGCTGATAGTCGCATAATGTACACCAATTACACAAAAACGCAATCATATTGACTTTCCAGGTTGTCATTTGTGTTCAATAATCATCAGGCGGCAGTGCATGTCACTGGGCAGGCATCCAGACAGGCGCGGCACCCGGTGCACCGCTCCGCAATGATCGAACGGGCTTTTTTTCTGACCTTCACGGTAAAACGGCCCGGCGCTCCCGAAACGGCTTCGACCTGTGAATAGGTGATCAGTTTGATGTTCGGGTGGCGGCCGGCCGCCACCAGGTAGGGGGATAAAATACACATGGAACAGTCCGTTGTCGGAAAGGTTTTGTCAAGCTGCCCCATCACACCGCCGATAGCCGGTGTTTTTTCCACCAGGTAAACGAGAAACCCGGAATCCGCAAGATCAAGGGAAGCCTGTATCCCTGCGACACCGCCGCCCACCACCATCACCGCACCGACACAATCTGTATTCATTGAAATTCCTTTTTCAAGAAAGTAAATCGTAGAGAGGAACCTTTTTTATGGAATGATGATGCGGAAAGCGGATGATTTCTTTTTATCACCATCCGCCTTCCGCCTTTAACCTTCAGCCTGTTTTTGCGAAAGCTTCCTGGAATTCATATCGCGGCTCCATCGGTTTTTTCACAAACTGCCGGGAAGGGCCAAGGCTCCGGACCGTTTCGATAACGTTTGTGGCCACATCGACAAATTTCGTGGCTTCGGCAGAGGATATCCAGGAAAATTGCAGTCTTCCGGGCTCTATGCCCATGTGTTCAATCAGGCTCTTGAACAACGCAAATTTTCGGCGAGCGTAGAAATTGCCCTCGATGTAGTGGCAGTCGCCGGGATGACAACCGGAAACCCATACGCCGTCGGCCCCCTGGCGAAAAGCCGACAGGATGAATTTGGGGCTGACCCGTCCGCTGCACGGCAGCTTGATAATGCGGATGTTGGGGGGATGTTCCAATCGGCTTACTCCAGCCAGATCGGCAGCGCCGTATGTACACCAGTTACACAGAAATGCGGTAATATTGGGTTCCCACGTTGTCATGTCTTCTCCATAATTTCAGGTTAATATTTGATCAGGGTATCACGGGACGCGGCAGAAGCCCGGCCCGCTCCGCAAGTTCCGGAACCCGGTGTTCCCACTCGATGGCCATGAGATGAACACCGGCGATACCTTTCATGGTCTTGAATTCTTCAATCTGCTCCAGGCAGAACTTGATGCCTTCTTCCGCTACCTTTCCTTTTTCAGCGCCTTTAAGCCGCTTGATCAGGGATTCGGGCACTTCCATCCCCGGCACGGATTTGGACATGTAGTTGGCCATACCGACGGTTTTCATGGGCGTGACGCCGGCCAGGATATGGCATTTTTCGGTCAAACCCATGTCCACGGCCTGTTTCATGAATGTCCGGAACCGGTCCATGTTGTAAATGCACTGGGTCTGAATGAAATCCGCGCCCGCGGCGATTTTCTTGGCCATCCGGTACACCCGGAAATCAAAGGGCTCGGCAAAGGGATTGGCCGCCGCGCCGACAAAGAGCCGGGGCGGCACGTCAATGGCGTCGTCGTTCATGAATTTGCCGTCATCGCGCATTTTTTTCACCAGGGAAATGAGCTGCATGGAATCGATGTCATAGACATTTTTGGCTGCGGGATGATTGCCGAATTTCTGGTGGTCGCCGGACAGGCACAACATGTTACGGACGCCCAGCGCATAGACGCCAAGAATGTCCGACTGGATGGCCAGCCGGTTTCGGTCCCGGCACACCATCTGAAAATTGGGCTCCAGCCCTTCCTGAACCATGATGGCGGAGGCCGCCCAACTGGACAGCCGTACC
>CAIVVZ010000134.1 GCA_903909505.1 uncultured Desulfobacteraceae bacterium | reverse complement strand
ATGTTTTTTATCAACCGGATCCTTCTGGCCGGAGAATTGAGTTTTGGACCCGGACGCAGAACCTGGACGTGACTTGCCAAAAGGATATTTGTGGCATCTCCAATCTTCAAATACATGGCATGCTTGATCATCGCGGGTTTGGTTCTGTCTGAACCCCTGAGGGCTCAGCCAGATGAAATTCTGCTGAATCACAGCAAGGTCTTCGGCCACCCGCGCCAGAATCCGGTTCGTTTCTCGCATGGCAAGCACATGAACGATTTCGATTGCCTGGACTGCCATCACCGGTACAAGGACAAAACAAATATACTGGATAAATCAGAGCTTGAGGAGGGATCGCCTGCGGCCAAATGCACCACCTGCCACAACCCTGGGTCCAATTGCCAATTGCAGACCGTTTTTCACCAATTGTGCCTTGGCTGCCACACGCAACTCCAGAAATCGGGACGAAAGAGCGGCCCCCGCCTGTGCATCGACTGCCACCCCAGGGAACCTTTTGCCATTAAGGGAGGGCTGTAGCGTGACTGTAAAAGAGATTGAGACGACTGCCGCCTCCGAGGAATCGATTTCAGCGGATATTAACGGTGCTGCCGTGTGGACCCTTCTTGAAAAGCACAAATTTGCCATGCGGATGGCACTCAGGGTTTGCGCCCATTGCGGCCTATGCGCCGAGAGCTGTTTTCTGTATGTGGCCAGGGACCGAAGGCCCGAATACATGCCGTCCCATAAATTTATCCATACCCTCGGGACCTTATATCGAAAGAAAGGGCATGTCCGGCGTGAGGAACTTGAGAGCATGTGCCATATCGCCTGGCGACGCTGTGTGCTGTGCACCCGGTGCTACTGCCCCTTGGGAATTAACATCCCGGAAATGATCGCTCTGGTGCGGCGCATCTGCCGATCTCAGAATGTGGTGCCGGATTTTGAAAATGCATCGGGGTGGGGAAAAACGAATCCATGGTCAAAGCAACACGAAAACCGCTGAATGAAATATTGGAAACCGTTCGACACCATCGGCGAATCCTCAATGTAGGATGTGGCGGGTGTGTGTCCGTCTGTCTGGTCGGGGGACACAAGGAGGTTCAAATCCTTTGTACTGAACTGAATTTGAACCTTAAGCTCGAAAAAGTGATTGCGCGCATCGAAGGTTATACGGTGGAGCGCCAGTGCAACCCGCTCTGCCTGGAGGAACTCGACGATCTGATTGCTGGTTTCGATGCGTTCCTGTCCATGGCTTGCGGGGCCGGCGCCCAGTTACTGGCCGAACGTTACCCGAATATCCCGGTATATCCGGCCGTCAATACCGTGGCCATTGGCATCGACCGGGATGTGGGGTTTTATGAGGAACGATGCAGGGCCTGCGGTGAGTGCGTGTTGGGGTACACGGGCGGCATTTGTCCCGTCACCCGATGTGCCAAGAGCCTTTTTAACGGTCCCTGCGGGGGCACCCATGACGGATTATGTGAAATCAGCGAAGCCGACGAGATACCCTGCGCCTGGCATCAGATTTACCTTCGGTTGCAGGCACAGGGTCGGCTTGACCGTATCCTGAAATGTCGGGAAGCCATGACCTGGCAGAGGACCCCGTGCCGGCCGATCGTCCAGGAACCATACAAAGAGCGTTACTATAAATGAACACTATCTCTATCGCGGAATTTCTTCGGAGCTCACCCCGCATCCTCGGCGAGGGGGCGGTCATCGAACGTCTTCGACGAAGTGGCGACCTGGAGCTCGACCCTTTTCTGGTCAATTCGGCCTTTATCTATGAGGATGCTAAACGCGCGGCCCTGGAGACCATATGCCGGCAGTACCTGGACATCGGTCACGAGTTCGACTTGCCGCTCCTTTTGTCCACCCCGACCTGGCGGGCGAATCAGGAGCGGATCGATGCGGCCGGTTATGCCGGAGTCGATGTGAACGGCGACAATCTCAGGTTTCTGGATGCGCTGCGGAAGCGTTATGGCGAGTACGCAAAGAAAGTTGTCATCTGCGGTTTGATGAGCTGCCGCGGAGATGCCTACAGTCCTGCCGACGCGCTGGCTGTTGACGCGGCTCGGACATTTCACGCCTGGCAGGCTGGGAAGCTGGCTGACGCAGGGTGTGATTTCCTTCTCGCCGCCACGCTTCCGGCCTTAAGCGAGGCAACCGGCCTTGCCTTGGCTCTTGCCGCCACCGGCAAGCCGTACATCATTAGTTTCGTTGCCCGCCCCGAAGGGACGCTGTTGGATGGAACACCGCTGAAAGAGGCTGTCGCTGCAATGGATACCGCCGTGACGCCGCGGCCTTTGGCCTATATGATCAACTGCACCCATGTCACCTTTGCTAGGGCAGCACTGATGCACGAAGCCAATTCCTCATTTCTCGTCCGGCAACGGGTCATCGGTCTGCTGGCCAATACCGCGGCGCTCAGCCCCGAAGATCTTAATGACAGCACCCGCCTGGTGGAAGAAGATCCGGAAACCTTCGGCAAATCCGTCGCCGCGCTGCACCGGGAACTGGGGTTGAAGATTCTGGGCGGCTGCTGCGGGACCGACGACCGGCATATCCGGTCACTGGCCGCAGAGCTTGCAACGGGAGTATAGGGCATTATACAAACAAGATCGAAAGCCCGACTACAATACGCATAAGGTTGCGTATTGACATGCGTCTTCTTAAAGTTTATATTTCATAGTGTAAACTTTAACAGACGGAGAGGGTGTCATGAAAGCAACTGCAAAAGATCTCAGGTTCCACTCAAAAGAACTACTGGATACGGTCAACCGGGGCGAGGAAGTTGTCATCACTTTTCGCGGCAAGCCTCGCGCCAAGCTTATTCCTTATACAGAAAAAATAAAGGAAATCACAAAAAACGAATTGTTTGGAATCTGGAAAGATTACGATGTGATCCAAGACGTTGGTGAATATGTCAGGGATTTAAGAAAAGGAAGATTTTAGATGGTTATCGATACGGATGTCCTCGTCTGGTACATGAAAGGGAATGAAAAGGCTTTTGAAGCTATCGAGAATTCAAAGAATTTCTTTATTTCTGTAGTGACATATATGGAATTGGTTCAAGGCATGAGAAACAAGAATGAGCTGAATCATCTCCGTAAGGCTCTCCACGTTTGGAACTCAAAAATTCTCTATATTTCAGAAGAGATATCAGCTAAAGCAATGTTCTTTGTAGAACAACATTATTTAAGCCATTCCATTCAACTGGCGGATGCTTTGATAGGAGCCACGGCGATTGCTTACGGGCTACCTATTCTAACAGGGAATGACAAACATTATAAAATATTCAAAGACATGCAAATTAAAAAATTTCGGCCTTAATCGTCTGAAACCGCGGCGAACAAAGCCTTCAATTCAGACAGCCAGACAACATAAGGGATGTCTGTTGAAAATTTTATCGTTATACTTTTGTAATAGTGGCGTTGCAAAATGTAATCAGTGTCAAGCAAAGCTCGATTTGGGCTAGTTTTTCCCGGCAAGACAACGGATGTATTTTCTATAGGCACATAAACAGGCCGTTGTCGTTGAATCTCAAGATATCACTATAAAGAGAAAGGAGGCCCCATGAACGAGAGCACCATTAAAATCAGACTCATGAAGGCGGATGATTTTGACGCCGTGGTCGGGATTGACCAGAAAGTACTCAAAGCTTCCCGGACGGAGTACTATGAAATGAAGTTTGAAAGGCTTTTTAAATCCAAGGAATATTTGCCCACTTCTCTTGTGGCGGAGGAAGAAGATGGAACGGTAGTTGGGTTTATAATGGGTGAGCTCTATATGGGAGAATTCGGTATTTTTCAGCAGCAAGCCACCCTGGATACCATCGGCGTTGATCCCTCCAGCCGGCTAAAGGGTATCGGCGCGCAGTTGATTAATGAATTCATGGCGCACTTGAGAAGTCTCGGCGTTCAAAAAGTAAACACCCTGGTCGACAGTAAAGATTCCAAACTGACCCATTTCTTTACCGCGAACCAGTTCAGCCCTTCCGAAACCATTAACCTGGAAAGAAGCCTTTGATGCCGACGGGGTCCAGCCTGAAAAACAGGGAGAAAGCATGCCGGAAAAGCTGAAACCAAATTATATCGACCATATCAGTATCGCAGTCAAAGATCTCAGGGAGGCCGAAGCAGATTTCAAACAGGCTTTCGGATGGGAAGTCGATGGACGGTATTCCGACAATGACGAGAAGATCAACGTGGCGTATTACATGATCGGCCAAACGGCTCTTGAAATCATGGAAGACATCGATGGAACCGGCGAGGTCGCCAAATTTATTGACAAACATGGTGAAGGGATTATGGTATTCTCAATGAACGTAGATAATACCGTTGAATCTCTCGACCTGCTCAAAAGAAACAGAGCAAGGCTGATTGACCGGAAACCACGGTTTGCCAGGGAGTTGAACAGGTACTTCGCGTTCTTGCATCCGAAACAATGTCATGGCGTGCTTGCTGAGGTGATCGACGGCAACTACTGACCCAGTGGAAAGCATTCGATAACCTCAAACCGCTCGCATCCAGGAGGAGTAGGGATTAGATTGAACCGATCCCGAAAGGAGATGAAATCATGAACAGAATCCTGCGTATTCTTACAATAGCTTCGGTTTGCCTGATCTCTTCATCGGCAATGGCGGAGTCAACCTGGACGATCGATCCGGATCATTCAAATGTCCAGTTCAAGATCCGCCACATGATGATCGCCAATGTCAACGGCACATTCGGCAAGGTGAAAGGCGTAGTCCGGATTGATGAAACGGATATGGCGCAATCAGCCGTTGATGTCACCATCGAAATTGATTCGATCAACACCGGAGTCGCCAAACGCGACGCGCATCTGAAAAGCAATGAATTCTTCGATGCAGCCAAATACCCGACCATGACGTTTGTATCCGGGAAAGTGACCCAAATCGGAAAGGGGCAACTGAAAATCCTTGGTATCCTTACGATTCACGGCATTTCGCGCGAAGTTGTACTGGATGTGGACGGACCCACCAGCGAAATCAAGGATCCCATGGGCAACACCCGTTGCGGCGCCTCGGCAACCACAAAAATCAACCGCACGGATTTCGGACTTAACTGGAATAAGTCCATGGAAACAGGCGGAATGATGATTGACGACACGGTATTCATCAATCTGGAAATCGAGATGATTAAGGATCAGGGCACAAAATGATCGACTCCCATTTTCCACTGTGTTTGCAGAAAGAAAAAAAGGAAGGAAGGAAACCATGCCGCGAATCATCCTCATAGTCTTTGTATTTTTGATTGCAGGTTGCGCATCCATACCCCCACCCGATACCGCATCCGGCAATCCGGAGCTCATACTGACCAACGTCAAATTCGACTGCGTCCGGTCTGTATTTATGAATAGTTATATCAATCAGGGCTATACGATTCGAAACGTGTCGAATACGCAAATCGTGGCCGGCAAGACCACGACCAACAGTTCCGCTTTCTGGTATCGCACATT
>CAIVVZ010000133.1 GCA_903909505.1 uncultured Desulfobacteraceae bacterium | reverse complement strand
TATCAACTCTCCGATCAGGTCCAATCCAATTTTGCTTGCAAATTTTTTCGCAAACAGGGATGTCTCTGCTGAATGCTCTTTTACGCTCTGGCTGGCAGAATCAACAACGCGATAATGTGCTAAATAGAATGTAGGCTCCATTTCAATGTCCTTATTTTGAGAAATAGCCTAGCCGATTTGAAATGATCTGGCTCGAAAATGCCATTTACGGATGGATGTTAGATACCATAGCATACCTATACGGACAAATGATGTCATAGGTTGATAAAAATATGCTGCTGGAGGAGGCAATCGATTTGGCCTATGGGGCATACAGGGACGTCATTTTTAAGATTTCTTCCCGGATTTCCTTTCGAAGCTCCTCTGGCTGAATAACTTTCACATCTGCCCCAAACTGGAGAATCTTCATTTTAACCTCGCGAAAATCCGCAACCGGAAAGGACAGCTCCAGGCTGCCGTCGGCAAGATTCGTGATTTTCTGAGAGGGGTGCCACAGTTGTTCCCGAATCCAGCGCGCCCGGAACGGGGTGAATCGCAGGGTGACTTCTATCGGGTCGGCTCCCTGGAAAATGCCAAATGTTTCTTCCAGAAGCGGGCGCCAGGATTCACGGGGGCGGCGCGAAAATGTCCGGGAAAGCAGCTCCGGTGCCTGCATCCGGGAAAGATAGAATTTTCGCCAGTTGTTTTGGCTATGACACCATGCGATCAGCACCCAACTGGCCATGTAATTCTGAAGATGGTGAGGTTCAACCTGGCGCCGGGTGGTCTCATTTGTTCTGGGGGAGGTGTAGGAAAAGGAAAGGATGCGGGTATCCATCAGGGTGGTTACGACAGCCTGGAAAATGTCCGGATGAACCGGCGCATAGCTATGCCAGACCGCGGAAAAGGATTCCGAAAGGACGGCCCGTGGCAGATTGCAGCAATGGGCATCCGCCAGAAGCTTTTGGCTGAAGCTACCCAGATTTTTTGCGATCAGGCCGCCGTCGTTTTTTGAAAGCAGGTGCTGCGCCATCAGAACAGCCAGAATTTCTTCCTGAGAGGCAAAGAGCCGGGGAAGCTCGTATCCGGCATCGGTGTAGCAGTAGCCCTTTCGGGAAGCGTTGTATTCCAGGGGGGCTCCGAAACGGTCTCTCAGAAAGTCGATAGTGCGTTGGGCGGTTTTGGAGGAAACTTCAAATTGGCCGGCCAGGGTGGCGGCATTGGGGAACCGGCTGTTTCGTACCTGGTGGTCGAACCACTTGAAGCGTTCAAGAATAAGGAAATCTCCCATCGGCAGTCTCCTTGCTGATGCATCATTTCCGGCGCATCTGCAAAGATGGCTTGAAATGATTCATGAAATGCTTCAGACCAAAAGAATCAAGTTAAAAAGAATTCATAACGCTATAAAACACTTAAATCATTTCGTAAATATTTTTTATTTTATCAGATGTTGCTTTGATTATTAAGTCTGAGATAAATGATGTGATGCCGGAATTGTCGGGATCACTGTTTAACTGGTTTGAGAAGTTGACAGCGGAAGCAGATTGACAAATTATAAATATGACATCATAATGAGTTCAAATAATGCAATCATAATGATGGAGCCTTGCACATGAAGCGGATTATCATAGACACGAATTTTTATGTCGCTTTCAAAAAGCGGGATGATGCGGCCATCGTTACGTTGAAAAAAGCGGATTATATTGCTGTCAACACGGTTATCCTTGGTGAATTGCTGGCGGGTTTTCGCTGCGGTACCAGAGAGGAACGGAACCGGGAGGAGCTTGATTTGTTTTTCGACTCACCCCGTGTGGACCTTCTTTCTGTTGATGATGGAACCGCCGAATTCTATGCTCAGATTTTTGCCGACCTGAAACAAAAAGGTCGTCCTATTCCCACAAACGACCTGTGGCTGGCAGCTTCGGCTATGCAACATGGCCTGGCTCTGGCAACCTACGATGATCATTTCAACAGCATCAGCGGTCTGTTGCTGGCAAACAAGCTATAAATGGAGAAAAAACAATGGGAACCATGACCTTGCGCGGCATTGATGAGCGGATTGCAGGCGCCTTAAAGGAACGGGCCAGAAAAGAGGATACCAGCGTCAATACCGTTATGCTTGGAATTCTCAAGAAGTCCTTGGGCCTTGAGAAGAAAAAACGAAGCGTTCTCTACGACGATCTTGATCACCTGGCCGGCACCTGGAGTGTACGGGATGCGGCAGAGTTTGAGCGGGTTACCGCAGTGTTCGAAGCAGTGGATAAGGATATGTGGAAATCAGAATTTGCTGAAGATTCCGATTGAGGTCAAATATTCATCGAACTGCCGGTAACCGGCATTGGGAATCCCATCCTGTGCGTTTCGCCCTAGGTTGGCCGTGAGGCTGATATTGACTCCGATATGGGCGTTGAAGTCATGACTCATACCGGTTGAAAGCGTATACAGCCAATCGTTACGCAGTGAGGGAGCAGATCCCTTGGTGAGATTCCCGACGGTGTAATCCGCGTTCTTTACCTGGCAGTTCAGATTCCAGATTAATTTCGTATCGAATTTGTGACGGTAACCCAGGTCGAAACTGCTATCAAAAGTCGAAATCTGTCCGGTGCTGGATATCCACCGGGAACTTTTGTATTTGAGCGTGACCGTATCCTGTTTCGATAGCTCGCCCGTCAGAGAGGATTCTGCATAAAAATTGACCTGATTTTTATCGGTTACCGCAGCACTGTCATCATAATGCCTGAAATCCGGCCCGCCGAGCAGTGAAAAGGTCAGTCGGTTGAAGAGTTTTCCCTCAATTCCGATAAGTGTCCGGTGAAAGTTGTTGGTTGAGCTGTAATTCGAATTGATGACTGTATCCTGAAACTGGCGACCATAACGATACCCCATAAAAATGGCCAGTTGCGAAGATATCCTGCGGCCCAGATCCGTCCCGCCGATAATTTCATATCGATCCACCCAATTCTGATACCCGGTGATTGCCCGCTGGTCCGTCAACATATTCCAATACTGAAGGGAACCCGTCGGCCGGACGAAGTAATCGTTCCAATCGAGTCGAAGCTCAATTTTCGATCGGTCCTGATACTGATTCCGGCGTTCACGGGGGAAGGCATGGGCATAGCTGCTTCGGACATTGTCCGGAGTGGGATAGATCGGCGCAACACTGCTGCCGTCTATGTAGATGAAGGAATTGTCGAGGTTGAAAGACAGATGGCCTGATTTGGCCTTGATTTTGTTTAAAATCCGGTGCGCGGTGTTGGTTTCTTCCGATGCCTGGGAATATGTGGCAAAGGCGGGCTCATAATTCAGGGACAAGACCTGCAGCACGCGCTGGTGGTTTATAAGGGGGGCAAGATCCAGCCCGATTTTGGGCGTCAGGGTGGTAATCCAAGAATAGCTTTTGGGCATGCCGTCACCGGATACGCCCAGAAGGTTATCATCGTAACTTTCCTTGAGTTCAAGGGATAGTTCAGTCATCCAGGGCGGTTTGTTCAAGACCGATGCGGAGGGGCCGGAAACCGGCAAAGAAGATGGGCTCTCCTGGGCATGCGCCGTAGCGGCTATCCGGACCATCATACTCAAAATCAACAGAAATCGGCTTAGGGATGGCTTTCCTATCAGGCGTTTGTAAGACAATATTTTTTCTCCATGCAGCTTCCTATACCGACAGATACCGGGATTGCACCTCCGTATTGGTGATCAGATCCTGGCGGCTTCCCTCATAACGAATCACGCCCTTGTCGATCACATAACCGCGGTCCGCGATGGAAAGCGCGAAAAACGCATTTTGCTCGCTGAGCAGCACCGGAATGTCGGATTTGATTCCGGATATGATTCTGCCCAGTTCTTCAACAATGACCGGCGCAAGGCCCTCGCAGGGTTCATCCAGCAGCAGCAACGTCGGATTACCGACAAGCGCTCTGGCAATGGCCAGCATCTGCTGCTCTCCGCCGGACAGATTCCCGCCTTTGCGATTTTTCAGCCGATGCAGCAGCGGAAAGACATCATAGGTGCGTTCGATGGTCCATGCAGTATGGGCTTGACGCGGCGGTAAAACAGCCACCTCCAGATTTTCCCGGACGGTCAGACCCGGAAAGATTCGCCGGTCTTCGGGAACAAAGGCAATTCCCTTGCGGACCGTCTCATAAACCGGCCTGCCTGCAATATCCTCTCCGTTGAAGATGACCTGTCCGGACTTTGGGGGATTGACGCCGACAATTCCTTTCATGGTTGTCGACTTGCCGGCGCCGTTTCTGCCCAGCAGGGCAACGATTTCACCCGCATGCACGGTCAGGGATACGCCTTGAAGAACATGGCTGTCGCCGTAATACACATGAATATCAGCCACCCGCAGCATGAAGATTGCCTCCCAGATACACTTGTCTGACTTTTGGATCGGATTTGATGATCTCGGGCGCGCCTTCGGCCAGAAGGCTTCCCTGATTGAGAACAAAAATCGTTTCGGAAACGGAAAAAACAACTTTCATATCGTGTTCGGTGATAAAAAATGTGGTGTCGGATTGTTGCGACAACTCTTTAATCAGATTGATCATCCGGTCTGTTTCTTCGGGATTCATGCCTGCGGTTGGCTCATCCAGCAAAACAAGCTTGGGTTTTCGGGCAAGGACGATGGCAATTTCAATCAATCGTTTATCCCCATAGGCCAGGGTTGAAACCATACTGCCGGAATGCCCCGCCAGGCCAACCCGCTCCAGAATTTGTTCCGCCTCTGCTGCGAGGGCTTTGTGCTTTTTCAAGGACCCCCAAAATGAAAAACTCAGCCCCTGATGCACGATGAGCGGCGCCATCACGTTTTCAATAACGGTCAGCGCGGGAAAAATATTGGTGATTTGAAATGATCGAAGCATGCCCAGCGCCACGCGCCGATGCGGCGGCAATCCGCTGACATCCCGGCCGTCAAAGAAGATTTTTCCGGAGCTCGGACGATAGCGGCCGGAAACAACGTTGTAAAATGTTGTCTTGCCGGCGCCGTTGGGTCCGATAAGTGCGCACAACCGTCCTTTGGGGATTTTTAAGGATACGCCGTTCAGGGCCCGGAATTTTCCGAAATCACGTGTGATGTGTTGTACCTCCAGAATAATTGAATCGCTCATGCTTTGGGTTCCCGTTTTTTTCGAGACAAAACATCCAAGGCGCTGCCCAGCACGCCTTTGGGGAAAAGCAAAACCAGAATCACCAGTATTGCGCCCAGAATAATCATCCAGCTTGTCGTAAACTTTGTAATCACGTGCTCCAGGACAAAAAAGACGGCGGCGCCCACTGCGGGTCCGAGCAGCACGCCGGATCCGCCCAGAATGGTCATCAGCACCGCTTTCCCAGAAAATGACCAGTGAAGCATCTCCGGAGATGCAATTCTGTTGAATAATGCAAACAAGGCGCCTGCAAGTCCGGCCAGGACGCCGGCAATCACGAACGCAAACAGCCGGACCGAGCGGACATTGGCCCCCACGAAATCGATGCGGTTACTGTTCTCCCGCGTGGCCCGAAGCAGCAGTCCAAACGGCGACCGAACCACGCGCCAAAGCAGCCCGACACCCAGCGCGGCCACTGTAAGAACCAGGTAGTAAAAATGTTTTGGATGGGCCAGCGATATCTGCCAGTGGAGGAAACTGAGCGCCGGCAGTGTAAAACTGCCCAGCCCGTCGCTGCCGCCGGTCACGGAACGCCAGTTATGCGCGATGGTGAAAAGCATCATGCCAAAGCCCAGGGTCAATATGGCAAAATAAATCTCATCGAGTCTTACGCAAAGCCATCCGATCACAGTGGCCAGAATGAAGGACCCGACCATGGCCGCGGCCAGTGCCGTCCATAAGGACTGCGGCCCATGGAGCAGCATGAGCACGGCAAAATACCCCCCTGCGCCAAAAAAACCGGCCTGCCCAAAAGACAACAGACCCGTGTATCCGAAAAGCAGATTGAAACTCATGGCGAAAAGACTCATGGTCAGAATTTCTGTCAGCGTGATTATCCAGTAGGTGGACAAAAAGACCGGGGCGATTAATAAAAACGCCAGCAGCAGTGCTACGCTGATCGCATTGGGCCTGGAAAGGTTTTTCATATCAGGTTTCCCCTCCAAACAGACCTTTGGGCCGGGTCAGAAGAATGACCGTCAGAAGGATATAAGGCAATGCCATTTGAATGTTGGGCATCAGCGTGGTTCCGAAAGAGTTGAGCAATCCCAGAATAATCGCCCCGATAAACGCGCCGGGAAAGCTTCCCATGCCGCCAATGACCACAACAATGAAGCTTTCAATAATGATACGCTCTCCCATGGCCGGGCCGACACTTTGATGGGGCGCGGCCAAAGCACCGCCCAGAGCGGCAAGCCAGGCGCCAAATGCAAATACGGCCGTAAACAGCATGGGAACCCGTACTCCGATGATCTCCGCCATTTGGCGATCCATTGCAGCGGCGCGCAGAATTTTTCCCCATCGCGTAAACGTAAAGAAGGCCCACAGCGCGATTCCCACCAGCGGTCCCAGAATCACCAGAAAGATGCGATAGACGGGATACGTTTGGGAGAAGATATGCACTACGCCGGCAAGCATGACCGGCGGATTAACGACATGATACGCCGGTCCCCAGATGATTCTGACCCCGTCATCCAGAAAGAGCATGATGCCGAAAGTCAGCAGCAGTTGAAAACCGGTGTCACGGCCATAAAGCGGTCTTAACAGAAACCGCTCGATGAATACCGACAGCGCGGCGACAACCGGCGGCCCGAGCAGCAGGCCTATCCAGAAGGAACCGCTCCATCGCATCAGTTGCAGACAGACATAGGCGCCCAGCATAAAAAGAGACCCATGAGCGAAATTAAGGACGCCCATCACGCCGAATACCGTCGTGAGCCCCATTGATATTAAAAACAGCAGCATGCCCCAGGAGAGGCCGTTTAAAAGATTGATCAGAAAAGCATCCACGGAAAAATTCCTATCAAAAACGTCTAAACAGTCATGAGTCCGGCATTTACTACCGGAAATGAAAACGCCGGCTTCCCCCTTTGGAAAAGGGGGATTGAGGGGGATTTTTATACAGGTCGTTTGAAATCCCCCCCATGCCATTACTTCTTCATATGGCACCCGGTTTCATCAACGGGCGGCGTAATGTCTTTACCCGGGAAAAATTGGATCGGTTTCAGGATACGGATGGGCATGCCGGGATCCGATGCGGTTTTGCCCCAGACGCCATCGGTCACCGCCTGATGGTCTTCGGCCCGAATCGTGATTTTCCCCACCGGCAAATCCAGGGAAAGTCCTTCCAGTGCATCGATCACTTTCTCTTTATCCACGGAGTTTGCCTTGCCTGCTGCGGCCGCATAGGCCTTCACGGCCGCATAGGCGCCGTGGGCATTGTAGGATGGGTAAACCGCGTAACGTTTGAAATATGCATCGACAAAGGCCTTGTTGATCGGGGTATCATTGGCCTGAAACCAGTACCGCGTTCCGACCCAGAGTCCCTCGGGCATTTTTTCCTTCAACGCATACAGCACTTCGGTAGCGGCCCCGAGGGTCAACAGGACTTCGCGTTTGCCGTCAAAAAACCCCATATCCCCTGCCTGACGCACAAAGTCAATCAGGTTGCCGCCCCAGAGCGAAATCAGGACGCCGTCGGCCTTGGAATTCATGACCTTGCTGATAAATGAGGAAAAATCCGTTGTGGCGGAGGGTGAAAAGGCCACCTCGGATGTCGGCAGAAATTGGGCGTCGGGTTTCTTTTTCGAGAGATATTTCTGAAAATATTCCCAGGACTGATACCCAAAGGAATAATCGGGTCCGGCCGTGGTCCATGTTTTTGCTTTCAACTCGGTAGCAACGGCGGCGGCCATGGCCATGTTTTGATTCTCATTCAAGGATATGCGGAAGGTATACCGGTTGCACTTGTCGCCCGTCACATCAGGGGTGGCGGCGTGGGTGATGATCAGGGGCGTTTTCAATTCATTCATGACCGGAGCCACTGCCGATGCCACGCCGCTCGAGTCGATTCCCATAACGATATCCACTTCATTTTCATATACGAGTTTGCGGATGACGCGAATGCCCACATCCGGCTTACCGGTGCTGTCCTCGAACATCGCCTCGATCTTGCGGCCGTTGATGCCGCCTGCTTTGTTCAGCTCATCAATCGCCAGCTCCGCCCCCTGCTTGGCAAACTGGCCATAGGTAGCAAACGGCCCGGACATGATATAGACAAAACCGATTTTGACAGGCTTCTCCGATGCGATTCCCGATCCCGCCATCATCAGTCCGAACAAGAATACACAACAGATTACAATACCCTTTTTCATCATGCGCTCCTTCTTAACAAATGGTTGATGGAATATGTAAAGAACATTACCGTTGGGAGAAAAATTCATATCTTCTTTTGAATGTCAAAGTCAATTACTTTGTCCCTTGCCCTGTGAATGAAACCCATTTAACGCAAGCACGGTTCTGAGAGGTGCCGGTGACAACGGTGAGTGCGAGGCGAAAACGGCAGGGGCACGTAGTAGCCGCGTGTGGCAAGGTGCCACTGAAAGACTCGTTGTGGATGCATTGTTTTCATCGAAGAAGTCGCTCTACTCGACCTATACACTGAAATCGAAATCTGGGGGGATGGGGGGCATCGACTACCCAATTAGCCCTTTAGAGCAAAGTATCTGTAGCTAACAAATGTGGGTCCAGCGGAATCATCTCTTTCTGCTTCAAGAACCGACAGTCCTTCGTTTCTAAGAAGTTTTAGAACCTCATCCTTTCTTATGGTATGGACTTCAAATACGTGCCCTTTCCCGAACCAAATTCTTCTTGCGATGTTTAGAATACGATTGCTTAACATAAGATAAAGAAAGCCGCTGATCGTTCCCATATTTGGGTGTGAAGGCGTCTGGAATATAAGCGTTGCTCCCGGACGTAGGACCCGACAAAATTCCCTGATCAATAACCGTTGGATCTTCCTCGGAGAATGCTGAAGTACTATATTGCTATAAATAAAATCGACAGTTTCGTCAGCAACACCCGAGAGGCTGTCACCGTTGTTGCGCAAGAATTGTATGTTGTCAAATCCGGTGTTTGCAGAACGTGCCTCTGATAACATTGAATCAGAAATATCAATGCCCAAGACATGCTGAAATGATGTCGAAAGTGCTCTGCTTAACCGCCCGACACCACAGCCATAATCTATAGCAAGTTCGAATTTGAGTTGTATACCAAGACGGGAAATTTTTATTAGAAGGCTATCTATTTCATCAATTCCTGTCTGGAAGAACTCCGCCTTGTTCCATCTGCCATCTTTCTTTCTTGGGTCTGCAAGAACAGCCCAGTATGGATCGTTAGTCCCAAGCGCTTCCCATTGCTTTCGATATCGTTCGGTCATTGGTAATACTACCCTTTTTCATTTTCCCTTTTATGTAATTAATTCTTGTCTGGCTGACGAAAACGCTTTGTTCCCACCGATTACCTCTTACCTCTCCCGATGAACGGCCAGGGGTCCCCATGCCTGGCATGTGGGCATAACTTCCAGGCTATTGATGTTGACGTGTTCAGGAAGGGTTGCGACAAAATACGTGATTTCCGCGATGTCGCCGCCGGTTAAGGGTTCGGTGTTCTGGTAGATGCTGTCCGCCTTTGGCACATCTCCCTTGAACCGGACGATGGAGAATTCCGTTTCGGCCATGCCCGGCTCGATGTTGGTCACGCGGATGCGAGTGCCCAGAAGATCGGCGCGAAGATTGCGGGAAAACTGCGCCACAAAGGCCTTGGTTGCGCCGTAAACATTGCCGCCGGGATAGGGGTTGCTGGCTGCCACCGAGCCCATGTTGATGATGTGGCCGCGGTTTCGCTCGACCATGCCGGGAAGCAGGCTACGGGTGCAGTACATCAGGCCCTTGATGTTGGTGTCGACCATGGTGTCCCAGTCATCCAGGTCCGTCTGGTGGGCGGGCAACAGGCCCAGTGCCAAGCCGGCGCTGTTGATGAGAATATCCACGTTTTGAAAAGGCTCCGGAAGGCTTTGCAGCCGGTCGGTCACGCTATCTCGGTCGCGGACATCCAGGGGGAGGGTGTGGACCTGGCTCTTGTTCGATAGTTCTGCTTTTAAAGTATCCAGCCGGTCGGTTCGCCTTCCGATCAGGACGATATTCCAGCCGTTTTCCGAAAAACGTCTGGCGCAGCTTTGGCCAAAGCCGGATGTGGCGCCGGTGATTAAGACGGTGTTATTCATGGGTGTCCTCCTCTAAAATCCCCCCTGCCCACTTTTCAAAGGGGAGAACTATAGTGAATGTTACAAAGGGAGTGTTTTCTAAACTTCGTTATGCTGGCAACTCATTATGGTTTCTATAAATGTCATCCTGGTATCAATCAAATGAAAGCTCATCCGGCCATTCCCGGACGTGACCTTCTTCCGGGCCTTTTTTGCAGGCATCAACGATGCAGCGACCATCACTGAGGGTCACATCCCGGCCCGGGTCCACGTTGTTGAAGAGCTTCCAGAGGATGAAGGAATTGTCCCGGATATCCACGTTGCTGTCATAGAAAAGCATCAGGTTAAACGGCAGAAGGATATCGGCGTTCAGTAGCCGTTCGGCAAAATAGCTTCCGGAAAGCCTTGGCCTCTTTTGAACTTTCAGAACCAGAATCCGGTTGCGCCGCGCTGAATCACCTTCCAGAACGCGAAGCGACAAAACGCCTTTGCAGCCGGCCTGAATGCCGGAAAGAAGCGCATCCTCGGTGAATATTCCGGGCCGGGAAACGGGCAAGGGGGGATTGCGAAGGGGCTCCCCGCTGATGCGCTCGGTCAGGTCGATCCCGATCTTGTTGCCGAAATTGGCAAAGGGTGAGGAATGATCCAGGACATCCAGGATGCCCTGGGCATTCATGATGTCGGTTGTCAAATCGAAATTGTCCACCAGCCGCTGCATGACCTGATCCGGATCCTTGGGATCGACGGTTTCATCCACAACGATAATAGCCTTGCAGAAGCTCATCTGGCCCTGTCCCCAGAGGCCGGAGATGACTTTCTGGGCATGTCTGGGGTATTCTTTTTTGATGGAAACGATGACGATATTGTGAAAAACCCCTTCCCAGGGAAGCCAGTAGTCGGTGATTTCCGGGAAAACCGTCTGCAGAAGGGGCAAAAAGAGCCGCTCCGTTGCCTTGGCCAGGTAGCAGTCCTCCATGGGCGGGCGGCCCACAAGCGTTGCGCAGTACACCGGCGATTTTCTGTGGGTGATGGCCGTGACATGAAACACCGGATAATCATCGGCCAGGGAATAATAACCGGTATGATCCCCGAACGGGCCTTCGCGGCGCAGCTCTTCCGGATCCACATAGCCTTCCAGGACGAATTCGGCTTCGGCCGGAACCTCCAGATCGCAGGTCAGGCACCGGGTCATGGCCACCGGGGCGTTCCGGATAAAGCCAGCCAGGATCATTTCATCCACGTTCCGGGGCATGGGGGCCGTGGCCGCATAGATGGTGGCCGGGTCCGCGCCGATGGCCACCGCTACCGGCATCCGTTTTCCGGCCTTGCGGTATTCGTTGAAATAATTGGAGCCGTCTTTATGGATGTGCCAGTGCATGCCGGTGGTCCGGCGGTCAAAGACCTGCATCCGGTACATGCCGACATTGCGCTTTCCGGTGGACAGGCTTTTTGTGATGACAAGCGGCAGGGTGATGAACCGGCCGGCGTCCTGGGGCCAGCAGTGCAGGATCGGAAGATCAAAGAGATTGATGTCCTCGCCTTTGAGAACGACTTGCTGGCAGGGGGGAACCTTGGCGCGGCTTTTCCGGGGAAAGAACCGGGATACGGAAAATGCTGTTGTCAGCATTCCCAGCATGTCCCGCAGATCCTTGGGCGGCGACATGTGAATGATTTCCCTGATCCGGTCCCCGAGATGCTCCAGGTTTTCAACGCCAAGGGCCAGACAGATCCGCTTCTGGCTGCCGAACAAATTGGTGGCGACCGGAAACGGTGAGTCCTTCACCTTCTCGAAATAGAGCGCTTTTCCGCCCAGCGGGCTCTTGGACTGCGCATCGGTCAGTTTGCTGATTTCCAGAACAGCGGATACGGGATGCGAAATGATTTTCAACTCGCCGTTATTTTTCAGGGCCTGAATAAATTCGCCCAGATTGGTGTATTTCATGGTTTTTCCTTGGTGTGTTATGCGCCGCTCCATTCTGCGGCCAGATCATGGGAAATCCCCAGATGATCCAGGACCCGGCCGACGGTGGCATTGACGATGTCCCGAACGCTTTCGGGCCGGTGATAAAAGGCCGGAACCGGGGGATGCAGCACGGCGCCCGCCCGCGCCACCTTCAGCATGTTTTCCAGATGAATGGTGCTGAGCGGGGTTTCCCTCGGCAGCAGTATGAGGGGCCGCTTTTCCTTCAGGCACACATCCGCGGACCGGACGATCAGATTGTCCGCGAGGCCCGAGGCAATGGCAGCCAGGGTCTTCATGGAGCAGGGGGCGATGACCATGCCGGCATGCCGGAAAGAGCCGCTTGCGGGCGGTGCAAACAGATTGTCCGGCAAATATTCCTTTAAAACCGAAAGCTCGTGCGGAACAAAGCTGAACTCGGACTCCAGAAAAGGCAGGATCGGGCCGGATATGCCCAGTTCATGGACCATGACTTTGCGGCCATAGTCCGATACGATCAAATGGACTTCGATCGGCCGCCGCAAAAGCTCCGCAACCAGCACCGCACCATAGATGGCGCCGGATGCGCCGGTAATTGCCACGATTATTTTTGGGTTCATCATTCTACTCCAAGGGAAAAAGGCTGTCCCGTTATCTCAATAATTCGTCTCCCAGGATTCCCAGAAACAGGAGAATGGAAATGGCGCTGTTGGCATGAAAAAACGCCAGCTCGATATGGGCCAGATCATGGGGACGGATCACCCGGTGCTGAAAAACCAGCAGCACGCAGATGATTACCAGGCAAAGGAGGTAGATCATCCCCAGATTAAATACAATGAACAGCGCCGTCAGCGATATGAAGGTTAGAAAATGCAGGATGGATGAAATGTGAAAGGCGGCCTTCACGCCCAGGCGCGAGGGAATCGAATACAGGCCGATTTCCCGGTCGAACTGCACATCCTGGCAGGCGTAAAGAATATCGAATCCGGCAATATACGTCAGCAGCGCAATGCATAAAATGAGAATGGCGGGTTCGAACCGGCCGGTTACGGCGATCCAGGCCCCCAGCGGGGCCAGGGAGATGCTCATTCCCAGATAGAGATGGGAAAGGGAGGTGAATCGCTTGGTGTAGGAGTAAAAAAACAAAATTCCCAGAACCGGCATGGAGAGCCAGAAACACAGGCGGCTGATCATGGCCGATGCCAGGATGAAAGCCAGGGAAAACCCCGATACAAGAAGGATTGCCGACAACGATGAAACGGTTCCGGAGGGGATATGGCGGTCCGCGGTTCTCGGATTGAGCCGGTCAAAGCGGGCATCCACAATCCGGTTAAAGCCCATGGCCGCGGAGCGGGCGCTGACCATGGCAACCAGTATCCAGAAAAAGGTCTCTATCGTGATCTCGTTGCCGCGATGCGCCAGGACCACCGCGGAAAGGGCAAAGGGCAGGGCAAACACCGTATGGCTGAATTTGATCATGCGGCCGAAATCCACGATCTGGCGGGCCAGGACGGACGCGGGTCCGGTGGCTGCGGTTCTGCCGGATTCCAGAAAATTCCAGGCGCAGATGTTCTGTTCCAGGTAGTTGAAAAACGCATACAGCAGGACCCCGAGAAGGCTCATGGCGATGATGCCGATAAACATCTGCACATAATCAAACCGGCCCCAGGCGTCCATGATGGTAAACCCCAGTCCGGTCGCAGTGGCAAAAGATTCCACAAAAAAAAGCACGGCAATGCCGGTTCCGGTGCCGATGCGAAGGGCGGTAAAGCCCTGGGGAAGCGCGGCCGGTATCACGACGTGATAAACGGCCTGAAGCCGGCTGCCGCCAAGGGACCGGAAGGACTGAATGTATTTTTCATCCAGCCTCAGCACGCCGTCTCGCGTGGCCACCACGATCTGATAGCCCATGATCAGGGCAATCATGAGGATTTTGGGGGCATCTCCCAGCCCAAAGAGAATCAAAAAAATGGGAAGCAGCACGATTTTGGGGATTGGATAGGTTAAAAAAAGAATCGGGGAGAGCACCCGGTCGGCGGCCTTGGAATACCCCATCAGAATTCCCAGCGGAAATCCCGCCAGCCAGGCAAGCGCCATGGCCGCTGAAACACGAAAGGCGCTGACCCAGAAATGCTTCCAAAAGAGCGCGGTTTTCAGCGCTTCTCCAAATGCGGCAAATGCCTGTTCCGGAGGCGGCAGCATGACGGAAGAAAGTCCTAACGAGAACAGTTTCCAGCACAGGATGAGCAGCAAGCCGGACAGG
Organism: uncultured Desulfobacteraceae bacterium; assembly: GCA_903909505.1. Lineage (GTDB taxonomy): Bacteria > Desulfobacterota > Desulfobacteria > Desulfobacterales > Desulfatirhabdiaceae > RAAP-1. Next base: position 14,231 of record CAIVVZ010000133.1, on the reverse strand, counting down.
GTATAACGGATGGCCTTCATGTTCAGCTTTCCAGGACCTTGCGGACTGCTTTGATTTTGTTGAAATACGTGTCGCTCAATCGAAAATTCTCCATGCCAACGTGCGGATTGTCCATCATGGCCCGGATCCGGGCCGGCCGGTTGCTGAGAACCAGGATGAACCGTCCCAGAAAAACGGCTTCCTCAACACTGTGGGTAACGATGGCAAAAGTCAATCTGTTTTTCCGCCACATGTCCTTCATGACGGTCTGCAGATGTTCGCGGGTGATGGCATCCAGGGAGGAAAACGGCTCGTCCATCAAAAGGATATCCGGCTCCGTGGCAATGGCTCTGGCAATGGCAACCCGCTGCTTCTGCCCGCCGCTCAGTTGAACCGGATAAAAATGGGCAAAAGGGGCCAGGTTCAGCTCCGAAAGAAGCGCTTTGGTTTTGGCGGCCCGCACATCGGCGGGCATGTTCTGAATCTTCATGCCCAGGGCCATATTTTCCGCCAGGGTCTTCCAGGGAAACAGTCCGTAATCCTGCAGGATAATGGACGTCTTTCCGGGCCGGCTCCGGTTTCCCTGAATGTGGACCGTGCCGGCGGTGGCCGGAATCAGTCCGGCCATGATGGCAAGCAAGGTGGTTTTGCCGCACCCGGAGGGGCCGATGACGGCCAGCGAATCCCCGGCATTCAGGGAAAACGAAATGTTCTCCAGAACGGCTTCACCGTCCTTGCCAAATTTCTTGGTCAATCCGTCCACTTCTATCATCATAAGGTCTTTCCGCCGGAAATGACCATATCGGCGTAAGGGATACGCGTTTTGATCAAACCGTTTTTCAGCAGCCATTCCTGAACGGCCTGGACATCCGCCTCAGCCGGAACAGCGCGGGCCGGAAAAACCGGGACCGGATAGCTGTCTTTTACGGCCAGGGGAAACTGGGTTTTCGTGATTAAAAGCTCTTTGAATGCCGATGGGTTCGCGTTGATCAGATCGACTGCGGCATCGTAGGCTTTTAAAAACCCCGGAATCAGGGTGGTAGCGGCGGGCCTGTTTTTCAGGTTAACGGCCAGAACCGTGAGGGCCGTATTCAGTTTCCGGTCATCCAGTACGATGCTGGCGCCGTGGGTTTCGGCTAGGGTCAAAAGCGGCTCCGGCAACAGTGCGGCAGTCACCTGACCGGACAGAAGCATTTGCAGGCGGATGGGGATTTTCTTGATATCCACCTTGGTCACATCCCGGGTGCCCATGTTCCGGGTGGCAAGAAGCTGATCCAGAAGGTATTCAATGACTGTTGCGCTGGAAATGGCCACGTCCTTTCCCTTGATTCCGGCCGGATCGGTGATTCCGGACCCGGGAGCGACCGCAATGCCGAACATCCGGCATTGCGGATGGGTGTGAAATGCGGTGGCGATGATCTTGAGCTGCTCGCCGCTCTGCACCAGAAGGACCGTGTTCAGGATATCCCCGAAGTAGCCGTCCAGCCTGCCGGCCTGAAGCGCGGCATCCCGCTCCAGCGCGCTTTGAAAGCTGATCAGCTCCAGATCGATTCCTTCTTTTTCAAAAAGACCTTTTTCCTGACCGACCAGAAGCGGCAGCACATCCACGACAGGCAATATTCCGAAACCGAGTTTTTCCCCTGATGATGAAATTGCGGGGAAAGCCATTATCAGCAATATGAGCAGGAAAGATAACCCGTTTGTGCATTTTGGTTTCATCAATGCCTCTTTCGAGATCGATATTCGGCAATCACGCGCTGCAGAACCGTTTCTACCTGATGATAATTCCGATGGATGTCGTGAGCCTTTCGAACATGCCGCCCGGCTGACTCGCCCATTTGTCTTCGCAGTGCCGCATCGTCCAGGATGCGGGTGATGGCATCCGTAAATGCCGGCAGATCATATAACGGCGTCAGAAATCCGGTAACCTTGTCTTGGACCACTTCGGCAATGCCCCCGTTATGAAAGGCAACCACCGGAAGGCCGCAGGCCTGGGCCTCGAGATACACCATGCCCAGGGTTTCGCGAATTCCCGGAAAGACGAAGATGTCTCCGGCGCTGTAAACCCGGTACATTTGGTCTCTGGGGATTTTTCCGATAAACCGGACATTATCGGAAAGAAGCGATTCGGCAAGGGGCTGAAGGGTTTTTCTTTCTTTCCCGTCTCCGGCAATGACCAGTTGAACGGGCTTTTTCCGCCGGAAAAGCTCGGCGCAGGCTTTAATCGTCCAGATCAGCCCTTCTGTCTTGACGCCGGGGCGGAACATGGCGGCCGAGACCACAACCGGGATATTCTCCGGGGTTTTCCATGAAAGGCGGAGCTCGCGGCGGGCATCAGCGTTAAAGGTGAACTGTTTCGGATCAATCCCCGGGGCAATGTAGGTCAGATGATCATCGGGGATCAGCCGACGCAGATTGAGAAGGTCTTCTTTCCGGTTGGAGAAAACATGGTCCGCCCGTATCAGGGCTACACGGTTCAGAAAATATCCCGGCAGGGTTTTTATGGCTTTTTTCCGGCGGCTCGAATAGATTCCCTGAAAAATGATATAGGGGATGTCAAGCCTTCGGCAAACCCAGGGACCGATCAAATCCGGCGATTTGTAATACGCATGGTAGGTCAGCCAGAGTCCGCAGCGGGCTTGGCCAAGCATCCGGAGCGCACGCAGCCGGTCCCTGACAACGATCGGCCACAGCCAGGGCTTCCAGAATATCCACCGGGCCCGGAGCCGGCTGGGAAGCATGATCCGGTGGCCGCCGCTTTCCAGAAAATCCCGAAGGCCGGTGGCAATGGTCAGGTCTCCGGACGGAAGATGAAAGTCAAGCGGTTTGAAAGGGGTATAATAACCGATGACCGTCATCTCTGTTGTTTCCTTATCATCGATTCCATGTATATCGGCTGTTTTCGGACAAAGGCATCCGATTCGAATCTCTCTGGTTCAAATCGGTTTGGCGCCGTTTTCCTGAAGTGCCCGGGTGTAAAGGCCCGCCAGGTCGCCAATCAGGCTACGGTTGTTGAAATCCCGGCTCACCCGGTCCCTGGCGGCGGCAATCATCTCCTGCCGCAAATCGGTATCCGTCAGCGCCTTGATCATGGCTTCTGCCAGGGCCTCGGGATTTCCGGGCGCCACCAGCAGGCCGGTTTTGCCGTTTTCAATGAGCTCCGGAATCGCGGAAATCCGGGTGGCGACCACGGGCACTCCCATGGCCATGCTTTCGACGCAGACATTGGGAATGCCGTCCCGATCGCCATTGGCCGCAATCTCGCAGCCCAGAACAAAGAGATCCGCCTGCTGGTACTGCCGGATGACCTCCTCGTGGGGCTGTGTTCCCATCCACCGGGTAAGGGGTTCCAGCCCGAGATCCCGTACCTGTTTTTGAAGCGAATCCCGCTCGTCCCCATCCCCGATCAGGGTGTGATGAAAACGAATGCCTCTGTCTCGGAGGATACCCAGAGCTTTGAAAACAGTGGGGAGTCCTTTTTTGGCGGTCATGCGGGAGACGGTCAGAATCCGGTAAGGCGGCAAAGGCAATGCCCCGTTATGCCGGCTGGAAAAAAGGCCGACGTCAATGCCGTGATAGATACGGAAAACGGCGGGCGCGGCTGCCCCGGAAAGACGGGCCAGGTGGCGCCGGTTGTATTCGGTACAGGTGACCACAAAAGCGGCATGGGCTATTTTTTCGCGAAGCTGCGCCGGGTCCGTTGTATAAATGTCCTTGGCATGGGCGGTGAAGCTGAACGGGATACCGGAAAGCAGGCTGGCAAAGAAGGCGACGGATGTCGGCGAATGGGCAAAATGCGCATGAAAATGGGTGATGTTGCTGCCGGGCAGGAGTTTGTTGACCAGATAACCGGCCTGAAACAAGTGCTTGAAGGTTGCGGACTTGCGCGTGCGTAAAAAACGCCGAAAAGCCGTTCGCAAGGCAGCGGCATAGCACCGGGGCTTCTTTGCCGCAAGCAGCAGATTCTGCGGCATCAAGAACGGAAGCGAGGTCAGAAAGGTTTCAGGAAGATAGTCCACACGCGCCTTTATCCGGCCGACGCTGGTGTGGAAAAAATCCTCCCTGGGCCGGCGCATCGACAAAATATGCAGGCTGATGCCTTGTTCTTCCAGAAGAAGGATTTCATTGGATATAAAAGTTTCAGAAATCCGGGGATAACCTTTCAGGATCATCCCCAGCACGGGAATCGGCCGGCTCAATCGTCTGAGGCCCTGAACAGGTCGAGCCGCTCCGTCATGGCTTTGAGGCCCGTCAATTGAAACCGGTTGATGGCTTCCTGGTAGGATTCCGGGTGGTCCAGAAGGTTCATGATGCTGCTGCGAAGGGTTTGGGCGGACATGGCGTTCCAGGGAATGAAATCCAATAGATTTTGGCCGTGAAGGGCCTTGGCCCGGATCAATTGTTCTTTGCGGGGGGTTTCCCTGGGAATAACCAGTGAAATGGTCCCCTGAGAGAGGATTTCACAGATGGTGTTATACCCGCCCATGGTCACTACCAGATCCGCGGCTGCCATGATTTCCTCCATCCGCTGGTAAAATTCCCAGGTGCGGATTCCCAGGCGTTTCGCCCTTGAAAAAATATCCTCCCTTTCGTGTTTGGGCATGAAAGGGCCGGTGATCAGGATGCTTTTAAAGGGAGGATGATGGGGCGACTCCTCCAGCATGGTCAGAAAATGATGCATGACGCTATGCCCGTCTCCGCCGCCGCCGGTGGTCACCAGAACCAGCTTTTCATCGGCCCTGATGGCATATTTTTTCTTGATTCTGGCAACCGCATCCTTTCCGGGAATCTTGCGGGGAATATATCCGGTAAAGTGCATTTTGCAACTGACGGAACCCGGCATGTCATACTCGCTGATGGGATCATACAGATCTTGATTTCCATAGATCCAGATCTCGCTGTAGAGCTCATCCAGGATTTGATAGACGCCCTTTTTTTTCCAGTCGTTGCGGACAATTTCCGCCTCATCCATGATGTCCCGAAGGCCCAAGATGGTGCGGGTGTTGGGAAGACATCGACGCAGCCATTGAAGGGTGGGCAGCACTTCTTTTTTCAGCCCCAGGGGTTCCTTGTCCACGATGAACAGATGGGGCTGGAATGTCTGGGCAGTTGCGGTGATGATATTGGTGCGGATATCCACGGCATGTTGCGGGTTGATTTTGATGGACATGGGAAGGTATTCGTCGTTGGTTTTTTTGATCATACCCGGAATGCGCACGAAATCAACCTGCTCCGGAAAGGAAAAACGGCCGGCAATCGGAGAGCCCGTGAGTATCAGCACATTGACATCCGGACCCGCCAGATGGGACGCAATGGCCATGGTGCGACGGATATGGCCCAGCCCATAGGTGTCATGGGAATACATTAGAATATTATAAGTTGAGTTCTGCCCCATGCGATTACCATTTTTGGTCAATATTGCACAACCTGTTTCATCTATCACAGTTAGCCTGGAAATGACATAAGAAATTGGGAAGAACTGTCATCCGCAGCATTTCTTGAACTTTTTTCCGCTGCCGCAGGGACAAGGGTTGTTTCGACCGGTTTTAGGGGTTTGGCGGATAAATTGTTTGGGCTTGGGCGGCCCGCCGTCCCAGAAAAACCAGGTTCCGTTTTCCTTTTTGAACTGCGCCAGCTCATGGTGTTTGATCCTCTCTCCGCTTTCAGAATATTCCGCCATGAATTCAACGGTGCCGGCCGGATCTTCGCTGCCGCCACCGACGGTGTCCAGAATTTCCAGCTGATGCCAGACGGATTTCTGGGCCCATTGCCGGATATTGTTTTCAGAATCCTGTTTTCTCTGGTCGGGATGGGTGGTGCGTATAATATAATCCACTTCGCTTTTGGTGTATGCGGTATACCGGGACCGCATTAACGCTTCGGCGGTCGGTGCCGGTTTGGTTCCCCGGATAAACGGTTCGCAGCATTCGCTGTAAGGCAGCGAAGCGCCGCAAGGGCAAGATTCCATACGTAACTCCTTAACATGTTGATTGATATATCTTGATGAACTTATGGAAAGTCAAAATTGGACTTTCTGCGAAGCCATCATGATGAATTCCATACACAATAACTGCAAAATCATTCCATGTCCAGCGGAACCCGAAAAAGCCGGCAAGTGTTCTCCCATAGCGAATCCGCCAGTTCATCCGGGTCTTCTTTGCGTACTTCAGCCAGTTTCAGAAGGACGGAGCGGACAAAGGCGGGTTCGTTTCTGCGCGTATGGTTTTTTTCAGGCGCCGGCGTCAGGTATGGGGCATCTGTTTCAATCAGGATGCGGTCCTGCGGGATCTCCGTTGCCAGCTTTCGCAGGTCCGCTCCGCGGCTCTGAATGGTTAAAATACCGGTGATTCCGATATAATACCCCAGATCCAGGTACTGCGTGAGCTCCGATCGGGTTCCGCTGAAACAGTGGATGACGCCGTTGCCGGAATGCCGGTGGCATTGTGTCAGGATGTCCAGCAGCCGGCCGCTGCTTTCCCTTTCATGAAAAATGACCGGAAGATCCAGGGTGTCGGCTGTTGCCAGTTGCCGGATCAGCCATTTTTCCTGAATATTTTTGGGGGAGTGCATCCGGTTGAAATCCAGACCGATTTCCCCCCATGCCAGCACTTTGGGGTGGCCCGCAAGATTTTCAAGCGCTTCCATGCCGGATTCGCCGGCTTGCGAGGCATCGTGGGGATGAAATCCCACGGCAGCAAAGAGTCCCTTGTGGGCTTCAGACAGGATTACGGCCTTTTGCGAGGTCTTCAGGTTGATGCCGGCAATCATCATGGCGCATACACCGGCCTTTCGGGCGCGCTCAAGGACAAGTTCAAAATCCAGGTCATAAACGCCGTCATCCAAATGACAGTGGCTGTCAAAGAGTTTCATGAAACACCTTTTCGAGTTCTTGCAGGGCTTTTCCGGCGATACGCGTCAGCTTCGGAAATTCAGCTTCCCGGAGCTGTGACAGAGAGCTTTTCAGCGTTCTCAGCGCGGCCGGTATGTAAGTGTCAAAGCCGGATTTGCCTTTGACCCGCGTTAAATATCCAAAAGCCCCCAGGATCTGAAGATTGCGGGTGATCCGGCAATATCGGTATGCGCTTGTAAAGGAAATCGGGTCAACGGGAACGCGATCGGAAAGCGCCTGAATGCAAAATTCCAGGATCCGGTCCTGAAGGTTCGGGTCAAGGTCCACATAGGGGTCAATCAGAAGGGATGCCAGGTCATACTGAAGGGGTCCGATCCGGCCTCCCTGAAAATCAATGGCGTATAAGCGATTGTCCTTCACCATGAGGTTCCGGGACTGAAAATCGCGGTGCATGAATCCGTTCATGGCCCCGTCCAATGCCCGGCAGGCCAGGTCGTCAAATTCACCCATCAGGTCCTGAACGTGAATATCCAGGTTCAGGTAACCGTTTAAAAACGCTTCGACAAAATACCGGCATTCTTTTTCAAGTATCAGGGCTTTGTCATAGACCGGCGTCTGGTAAGTCCAGGAAGGATCAAATCCGCTGCCGCCGATCAATGAAAGGGATATCAGAAGATTAACAGCGGATTGGTACCAGGCCGATATTTCATTCACGCTTTGGGAGCTGCGCACAACAGACTGCAGATGCACATCGCCGATATCTTCAACCAGGACCAGCCCGGCAAATGCATCTCCCTGATAAATCCGGGGAACCGAAATCCCCTTCTCATATAGATGCCGGCCAATGGCGAGAAAGGCGTCGCATTCACCGCGAATGTCCCGCAGGCTATAAATGCCATGATCTGCGACAACCATCGAATGCCGGGGCGATGCGATCCGGTACCACTGCCTGTCCGATCCGTCACCGGCAATGCGGGTCGTGATTGTCGGTCCTGTCGGCGCATCCGGAAATGCCAGTTGAAAGGCCTGCGGCAAAAGCAGGTCCAGCACCGCGGATTGATATTGGCAAGGGGTTCCGATATCCTTCCAGTAGCAATTTTCCGGAATAAATGCCCGGATGGTCATGCCTTCTTTGATCAGTGTCCGGTAAAGGTCGATGCTGCTGGAAGAAGGGGCGCCCGGGATCCATTTCAGAGCATTCGGATCAATGACCTGAATGCCGGTAAAGGTGAGTTTCCGGGCGGGGATTCGGCTGCCTTCGGGCAAGTCGGGGTCTGTAGCCGCAAAATCACCCGCATCAAAGCCGATGACGGAATGGTTTTTATCCACGGATACCGTATTGATTTCCGGAAAATCGTGAAGAACCAGCGTTACCGGATGGCCGTGATGCTGATGAAAGTCATAAACGGCTTTCAGATCCACGTCCGTTACGATATCCCCGTTGATGACCATGAACGCGTCTTTGTCCCAGAAATCCCGGACATTGTGAATCGCTCCGCCGGTACCCAGAATCCGGGGCTCATAACAGGTTTGAACGGGAATGGCATAGCGCTGCTCCGCCAGAAAAGCCTCGATGCCGTGATGCAGGTGATGGGTATTGATCATGATGGATCGGCACCCGGCCCGAATCAGGCTTCGAATGGTTCTGTCCAGCAGCGGCTTTCCGTTTATGGGAAACAGGGGCTTGGGGATGCACCGGGTGTGAGGAAGCAGACGCGTGCCCAGACCCGCGCACAATATGAGTGCTTTCATGGAATTTTCAGAAGACGGCTCATGGTGGTCCGTTACCTTCAGGATGACAGCAGTCGCAGGTATTTTTGAATGGCGTTGGCATAGAATTCTATCTGCTCTTTATCTTCGGATCCGGTGACGCCGTGGGTGATAAAAAAGTCTTCGGCATTTTTGTAATTGATTTTGGACAAAGCCTCTTTATGCTCGATTTCAAGGCGTTTGTACATCCGGTTGCCACGGGAGAGAATTTTTTTGGCGCGGCCATCGGCATCCACGGTATTTTTGGGGTATCGCATAAAAAAATTCAGGACGACCCAGTAGGATTCAAAATAGGTCTTGATGAATCTGGCGAAGAGTCTGAGCTTTCTGAAGCCGACGGATGTAATGTTATAGGTTTCAGGAAGCATGGGATGCGGGATGATGATGGCGTCATCAATAAATGCCTTCAGGGATTTACGGACATAATAATCCGGGGTCTTGTCCACATCGTAAGCAAATTCATTTTTAAAAAAATTTCGCAGAAAGGTATATCCGGGCAGGATGTCCGAAAAGGAAAACTGAAAGACATCCCTGTCCAGAATGGTCAGGGCCGTAAAGACCGCGGGAACGAAGAAAATGATGCAGTTGTTTTTATAGTATTCCAGAATGGGCCGTTTGCCGATGCTGACATTATACTCTGTTTTGGAAAATGTCTCGCTGTTTTCACCCGGGAAACGTTCCACGAATTTGCGATGCACATACGCATCTAGTACCTGCTGAATCGCACTGCCGGGATCCATCATCAGGGTGTCGGCCAGTTTTGCCCCGGATGCATACAGATAATTCATGTAGATTTCAATGTCATTGGACAAGTCATCAAAGGAAAATCGCTTTCGGGGTAAGTTCAGCAGCGCGCCGGCTGCCAGCGCATGCGGGGTGACGACCGATACGCTGTCAATCGCATTCAGTATCCTGAACCCCAGATTGCGACAGAGTTCATTGTTCTGTTTGGAAGTCATATCCTGAATCGACAGCCCGCTCTGGGCCTGAAGTTTGTTTAAGGATATGGGCTCGTGAAAATTGATGTAGATTTTGCCATATCGTTTTTTCAGGAGTTTTCTGGCCTTGATCACCTGCATGAAACTTTCCGGTTTTTTCTGCCCGCCTTCCAGTTCGTGAAGGTATGCTCCTTCTTCCAGCACCCGATCGTAACCAACATAGATGGGAACAAAAATCAAGTCCTTACAGGCGCCCTGCTTAAAGGAATCCAGGAGAATGGATAAGAGCCCGAGCTTCGGCAGGATGAGTTTTCCGGTTCGACTCCTTCCGCCTTCGATAAAGAATTCAACATTGAAACCATCTTCAAGGAGTTTCAGAATGTACTCGGAAAACACTTTTGCATAAAGAACCGCCCCTTTAAAGGACCTTCGGATAAAAAAAGCGCCGCACCCTCTTAACATCGGTCCAATGGGCCAGAAATTCAGATTTTTTCCCGCCGCGATTATGGGACAGGGCATATTGTTCAGATGCATCAGATAGGACAGAATCAAGTAATCAATATGGCTTTTGTGGCAGGGGATAAAGACGAGCGGGCCTTTTTGAGAGGCGGTTTTGATCCGGTTCAGCCCTTCGGTATCCAGGGTCACGCCGTCGAACATGACCCGGACGATCCAATCTACGATCCTGGCGGCAATGCTGATGATGGAGGGATTATAACGGGCGGCCATTTCATCCAGATGTTCATTGGCCTGTTTGCGGATTTTATGGATAGGGATGTTCTTCACCTGGGCATGATGCTCCATAAAATTTCTCAGGCGGTCATGGGTTAAAACGGATTCCTTGAATTCATCGGGGGATTTCAAGACAGGCCCGATGGTGCTGACCCGGTGCCGGTTGATTTGAAAGAGTAACTGCTTTCGAAGCAGCAGGGAAAGGGGGTCAACGGGTTTTCCCTGATGGTCGCTCTGGTTTAAAAACCACTGCAGATTCAGCGGCTCGGAGACTTCGACAAAAAGTTTGCCCGGGTTCTTGAACAAAGTTACCAGGCGTCTGATTCTGCCGGGATTGATTTCCGTGCCGAACATCATGTCCAGGAGGCTCGATGTGGATCGATCCGGGAATTTGCTGAAAAACATGACCAGGGGGACAATCACGATCGGCTTATCCATTGTCTGCTGAAGCTCAACAAGATACCGGACCGGATCGGCTTTGGATTTCACGAATCTTCGGTTGAATCCGTTGTCTTCCACCAGCGGGACCAGCGCGGATGTGCCCGTGGCCAGTTCCGCTTGAATGTAGCCGGACTCATAGGGACCGGGTAAGGAGAAATGGCGAAAAAAATAATCGAGATGGAAGATGACAATGCGGACCAGGCGCATCAGGGGCTGCCAGATAAAAATACGGTAATCACATCCGATTTCAGGGACTTTCAGATTTAACTGATTGAAGCGGGTGAAATAAAACAGCCATTCGAAATAGCTTTTGGTTTTATGAACATATACAATGACGGCGTCTTCCGGAAGCTGCCTGAGGGATTTTACCTGGTCTTCCTGAAGTTTGATTCCGGAATAAAAAAGCTTTAAAAATCCATAGATGATGAAACTGATGTGCCGGGGCAGATAGCAGGCGAAATACTGGCGCCTGCCTTGGAGTATCCAGTCGATGCAGCGATTATAGCTTGTCTTCAATGCTGAAAAAGATAATTGCTTCATAAGCACACCCTGCAAATTGAGATTGATAGGAAAATGACACCAGCAGAATCAAAATAACAAAGGCGGATTTTCATTGCAATATTTAAATCCCCCGTATAAATTAAAAGCAAAGAAGATGACTTCGTAAAAAGTCCGGATGCTGCGTTGCGCTTCATCCTTCGTCATTGCGGCGTACGATAAGTACGGCAGGCGGAACGCCGGTCCTCAGGATTCGCGCGCCTTGCCTGCGAACTTTTTACGAAGTCATCCGATTTTGACTTTTTACGAGTTCACCAATTGCTCACAAGGAGGCGCCGTATGGAAAAAAAAGACATTGTCAATATCGCTGAAGGGCTAAGGCTTATCGAAATGGGCGTTGAGAAAATTCAGGGCGTGATGCGGGAAAAGAAAATCAAATCACTCAAGGATATCGCAGCGGAGCTCATCCCTTTTTTCAAGGACGACACACACGAGTTAACGGATTCAGTCATTGAACGATTGGAAAAAAAATAGGTGATAGGCTATGGGTAATAAGCTATCGCCCATAGCCTGTTATCCCGCCCATTTCCTTTTATCCTATCCGGGGTATCAACCCCGCACATCAAACCATTGCGACAGCATGTCATTGTACCATTCGATTGTACTGATTATATCGGATTTTGGGGAGGTTGATTGTATTGAGCAATATTTATTCTGGACGGCAGCAGATAAAACAAGCAACTATATGATATAATTTCAAATAAATTTCAGTACAATGAGAATGGCGACACAATCTTTTGATATCGGCCTCTTTAGGAGGATATAGAACCCCTCCCCAAAATCCAAAATAATCAAAAACCATAAAAATAAAAAAAACAAATCGATCAATTGCTCAACGCATTTGATGAAATACCCGCTGTTTCAAGAAACCCCATGAGGATGGAAACTCTATTGCCATGCTCTCATTATGATAGATTCTTACCTGTCGCGCATATCATTTTGACAGTTCGACACCTTTCAAAAAAGGCGCACCGAATTCTGCCCCGGATCAGAGTCCGGAACAGGCGCCTGAATTAACATCCTTAAATAATTATGGACTCCAACTTTCGCCAAAGCGACGATAGTCGGTACTTTTTACGCGTTTATCCCATTTATTATGCTTCCGAATTACAATTACACGATCTCTGGCACCAAAATTGCTAGATCTCCAATGCGTATGAAGAAAAGAAGAAAACAAGGACTCGCAGCCAAACATGATCAAAATTCTCTGTGTGGACGACGATAAACATATCACCGACGCTTTAGCGCGGTATTTAGATAAATGGGGCTATCAGGCACTGATTGCTTCGGATGGTGAAACCGGCTTGAACATCATCCAGGAGGAACAACCCGAGATCGTCCTGACCGACTGGATGATGCCCGGCATGGACGGACCGGAACTTTGCCGCAGGGTCCGCAGCACCGGATTTACCGACTATATCTATATGATTCTGTTGACCGCCAAGGATCAAAAGGAAGACCTTGTCCTGGGCATGAAGGCCGGAGCAGATGATTTCATATCCAAACCCTTTGATTCCAGGGAACTGAAAGTACGGTTAAATGCAGCAGCTAGGCTGATAAAGCTTGAACGGCAACGGCTCCGGATGGCCGCCGCGTTGGATGAACAAAACCGGCAGTTGAATGAATTATACGACACTATTACAAAAGATCTGGAAACGGCAGCCGGAATTCAACTCACCCTGTTGCCCGACAAAAACAGTTACATACCGGGTTTAAACCTTGACTTTCTCTTTATGCCTTCCTCGTTTATATCCGGCGATGTCTTCAACATCTTCCCGATTGATGCAACGCACCTGAATTTTTACATGATCGATGTGAGCGGCCATGGAATATCCGCAGCGCTGCTTTCCACGACATTGTGCAGTCTCCTCTCCCCTCACTCTCACAAAAATCTTCGCGGACCGCTGGGGCAGATAAAATGTGATACCTGCCCAAACAAGGAAAATCCGATGGTTTCCCTGAATTCACCTGCCACAATCGCTCTGGAATTGAACAGGCAATTCATGTGCAATGATAAGACAATGCAGTATTTTACGATGGTGTACGGGTCTATAAACCTGCAAGACAAAATTGTCACGGTTACCCAGGCAGGTCACCCGAGCCCCTTTCTGCATAAGGCAGATGGGACGATTCAGACCCTTGGGGGCGGTGGTTTTCCGATAGGCCTTATTCCGGATGCCGATTTTACCGAAGAGTCGTTCCCTTTTGAACCCGGCGATCGTCTTTTTCTGTATTCGGACGGATTGGTCGAATGCCACGGCCAAAACGATGAGGCACTTGGCAGCCACGCGCTTGAGGAGATCTTACGTGCCGGAAAGGGCCTGCCGCTGAACGCGATTACGGATCGGCTCAGGAAAGGGCTAGTGGCGCACCGTGGAAGTGAAATGTTTGAAGATGACATTTCATTTCTTGCCATTGAACGATGGGCGGAGCACAGATGAAGGCTGCGATACCGACATCGGAATTTTGAATATGTACCGGATTTTGAATTTCGATTTTCGCCTGAGCGGACTTTTTGTTCAGACGCTGTAAAATGGAGGCGTATCACTATGGCTGTAACACATCATCAAGACGGAGATTTTACCGTTTTTTCCATGGATGGCCGATTTGATGCCTTCGGCGCGCGCGAGCTTAAAAATGTCGTGTCGCAGGTAAATGTCACAAAAAAGAGGTTCATCCTCGACATGGCGGGCGTCAATTTTATCGACAGCTCCGGTTTGGGAACACTGGTCGGCATTCTTCGCACCGTGGAAAAGGAGGGGGGCCAAATCCGCATCGCCGGGCTCATTCCAGAGGTGCTTATCATTTTTGAACTGACCCGACTGCACCGGATCTTTGATATTTACTGATTATAACGGATTTGGGGGGATCGTTTTGTATCCTCCCAAAGAAGCTGATATCATCAGGTTATGCAGCCAATTTTCATGATAACGAAACTTGTTCAGTCTTTCAGCAGGACTTTG
>CAIVVZ010000132.1 GCA_903909505.1 uncultured Desulfobacteraceae bacterium | reverse complement strand
CAGAAATCAGAATTAAAGTTGACGGCGGAATCAAGACCGTTTGACAGGATGCCCGGCTTCGGATAACCTATAATTGATTAATTTTTTTGTGTCCAACAACAATTTTTGATAGTAACAATCGGATATTTTGATCGATGGAATTGCGCGAGATTAAAACATTTAAAGCGGTTGCGACGCTGCTGAACTTCAACCGCGCCGCGGAAGCCTTAAACTGTGTGCAGTCAACGGTATCGGCTCAAATCAAAGCCCTGGAAGAAGATTTTGGCGTGCCATTGTTCGATCGACTGGGAAAACGGGTCTTTCTGACCGAAGCCGGACAGCTTCTGTTGCGTTATGCAGAAAAAATGCTGGCCCTGGAGGATGAAATCCTTGTGCAGGTGTCAGGAAAAGAAGAGCCTTGCGGTCTGCTGTCCGTGCGGGCGCCGCAAACGATCGGCACCTATTATTTGCCGGGTGTCATCGAAGTATTCAATAAACGATTCCCGCAGATCAGTTTGGATATCAGCTCCTGCGCCTTTCACGCATTGCAGCAGGAGCTTAAAAGCGGCATCACGGACGTGGCTTTTCTTCTCACCGATATGATCTCCTCACAGGAGCTGAAGTCGGAGGTTCTGGGAATAGAAAAGCTGATGATCGTGGCGCACCCGAAACACGAACTCGCGGCGCGATCCGTGGTCCGGACCGAAGATCTGAAAAGACAAACCCTGCTGCTGCCCAAGCATGACTGCAGCTATAATATGGTATTTGAGCAGATATTAAGCGCCAAGAAAGTCCGTGCAACGGTCATCGAATATAACAGCATCGAAGCCATCAAACAGTGCGTGCTGCGCGGCCTGGGCATCACGCTGCTTCCCGAGTCGGCCCTTCAGACTGAAATCGAGCAAAAACGGCTCCTGCCCCTGCCCTATTCGGAAGGTCCGCTGGAGACCGCAATTTTGATGATCCGGCACAAAGACAAGTGGATTTCGCCCGCTCTAAAATGCTTTATGGATGCCGCCCGTACCCTCATCGGCAAATTGACCGGCAGCCATCAATCGTGATGGTTCGATGGAACAGATGCAAATCCATGCCTGCGGGCTTGCCGGGTAAACATCTGTGCCAACCCGGCCCCACACTCCAATCGACATAAAGGTCCACACTTCATCCAGCAGTTCCATATAGCCTTATTTCTGAATTTTTCGATTCAATATGACAATTTGTTTATTGACAACAATTTTTTATTATAATACGCCTTCTAATATTTGAAATTTATTACAGTCTTTTAATCGTCATTTGGTATGGATAATCCATGGTTGCATGAACTACAAGAGCGCTGTTCATTCGCCCAAGGGGGCGTGTCTTAACAATCAACCCGTTAGAAAACTGGAGTCATCTTGGTATCTCATCAAAGACTATCCGCAAAAAATGAGTCCGAAGAGCCAACCCTTCGATTGGCAGTTTTAATTGACGCCGACAACGCTCAGGCAGCCGTCATTGAATGTCTTCTCGCGGAAATCGCAAGATTTGGGGAAGCAACCGTGAGGCGTATATACGGCGATTTCACTGCCCCAACGAGTTCCTCATGGAAGAAGGTGCTGCAGCGATATGCCATCAAGCCGGTTCAACAGTTTGCGTATACGACCGGAAAGAACGCAACGGACAGCACGCTGATCATCGATGCGATGGATTTGCTATACACGAGAAAATTCGATGGCTTTTGCCTGATTACAAGTGACAGTGATTTCACGGGCCTTGCGATGCGATTGCGCGAAGAGGGTCTCATGGTTCTGGGTTTTGGCGAAAAGAAAACACCGGAGGCGTTCCGCAATGCCTGCCACAAATTTGTGTTCACTGAAGTCCTTCGTCCCAGCACGGCAGCCGAGCCCGTCGACCTGCCGCAAAAAGTCAAGACCGAGAAAAAGGCCGCTTCATCCCAGACACCTGCCGAGACGGCGGAGCCAAAACTTAAATTCCCTAAAAAGTTCGTTCTGACCGCACTTGAGCAATCAATTGACGATACCGGATGGGCGTATCTTGGTACCTTCGGGAACTATCTTAACAAGCTGCAGCCCGACTTTGACGCCAGGCTTTACGGTTACAAGAAGCTCTCTGATCTTGTCAAGGCAAAGAAAGATCTCTTCGTCACAGAAGAACGGCAAGCAGTGGGGTCCAATCAGAAGGTTTTGTACCTTCGTGCGAAATAGTTTTCTAACACCCTCCATCAAGCGTTCGGCATAATAGAGGAAGCATGAATAAAGCATATGTTCACGGCTACGATCGTCGAGAAAATATACGGCTGCAGGACCAGGCCTCTACCTTGGTCGAACTGTTGCATTCCGACACCTTTTATCCGGCAGGCAGCCGTGTTCTGGAAGCCGGTTGCGGTGTGGGCGCACAAACCGTCACCCTTGCCGGGAACAGCCCGAATGCGTTGATTACTTCTGTCGATATATCCGAAGCCTCTGTCGCGGAAGCCAGGAGAAAAGTTGAAGCGGCAGGCTTTACCCATGTTCAGTTTGAACAGGCGGATATCTTCAATTTGCCCTACGGGCCGGACGCCTTCGACCATATTTTCGTCTGTTTTGTCCTGGAACATCTCTCGCGGCCCGTCGAGGCGCTGCATATCCTGAAAACCCATTTGAGGCCGGGCGGCACGATCACGGTGATCGAGGGAGACCATGGATCCACCTATTTTTATCCCGACAGCGAAGCCGCCCATCAAGCCATTCAGAGTCAGGTTGAACTGCAACGGCGAGCCGGCGGCAACGCCATGGTCGGCAGAGAACTTTATCCGCTTCTCCGTAGCGCGGGCTATGGCGCAATCCGTGTGTCGCCTCGAATGGTCTACGTTGATTCCAGCAAACCCGAACTGGTAGAAGGGTTCACGAAGAAGACATTCACGGCCATGATCGAAGGTGTCCGTGAATCGGCTATCCGGGCAGGAATCAGTGAGCCGGATGTGTTTGAAAACGGAATCAGGGACTTATACCGAACAATGGAACCGGATGGCGTATTCTGTTACACTTTTTTCAAAGCCGTTGGAAACAAATGATTGCCGGACAGGACTTGCAGCAAACAATTTACGACGCGTCATCATATCCCGATAAGTCTATGGAGAATACGGGCGATCCAGTTCCCGGCGAACGGCCATGCCGATTTTTTCCAATGAATAGGGTTTGCGGACATAGCTGCCCGCTCCTATTTTCAGCACTTCCCGGACCCGCTCCGATTCTGCGTATCCGCTGACGATAATGGCTTTTTGGCCGGGATAATCGGCGATGATGCGACGGTAGGTTTCCAGACCGTCGATGCCCGGATCCATGATCATATCCAGAATCAGCAAATCCGGCTTTTCCGCTGCCATCATGATTATCGCTTCCTCTCCGCTGCCCGCGCACCGGACATGATAGCCCAGCTTGGTCAGGAGTTTTTCCGCGATGACGCGCTGCTCTTCAATATCGTCAACCACCAGAATCGTTTCGGTCCCCAGATAATCCTCAAGCACCGCATGCGCTTTTATCTCTGCAAGTTCCCGTGTGGCAGGCAGATACACATCGATTTGGGTTCCTTCGCCTTCCGTGGATGACACATCCACATACCCGTCGTGATCCTTGATGGTGGCCCAGACAATGGTCATGCCAAGCCCTGAACCGCTTCGACGCAACTGTTTTCTGGAGAAAAAGGGCTCGAAAATCCGTTTCAGGTTCTCCGGCGAAATGCCAACGCCATCATCACGGATTCGCAGTCGAATATATTCGCCCTCCGGAATCGGCTCGTATCCGTTTATATCCTTGTCCAGATAGACATTTTGGGTATAAATTATAATCCGGCCGCCGGCGGGCATGGCTTCCGCTGCGTTGGATATCAGGTTCATGGTCAGTTTAAACAGATGGACGGGTGATCCCATGAGGTTGAACAAATCATCGGCCAGACTGCTTTCCATCTGCACATTCATGTGATTTTTCATCAATGCATCATGCTCGGGTGATGCCAGATACTCATGGATGATTCCATTCAGACCGACCACTTCCCGGGTACTGACATTTCGCCGGGAAAGCGTCAGCATGTCCTGAACAATGGCGGCCGCTTTCAGACCCGACTGCTGGATGGTCATGACAGTATTTCTCAGGGGGCTGTCTTCCGGCAGTTCCCAAAGAATTAATTCCGGATAACTGACGATTCCGCTCAGAATGTTGTTCAAGTCATGGGCCACGCCGGCGGCCAGATTGCCCAAAACCTCCATTTTCTGGGCCTTGTGAAGCTGCGCGGTCAATTCAGCCGCCTTTTCTTCGGCAACCCTGCGTTCGGCGATGTCCCGGCTGATCCCCAATATGCCTATCGCCCGCCCCTGTTGATCCCGAATAAAACTCATGGTGGACTCTGCCCAAACAAAAGTTCCGTTTTTACATGACTGCTGGATTTCTATGGTTCGGGATCGGTTCGGATCAATACCGAGCTTTTCTTCCGCGGCCAGCTCCTGTTCCAGAATAAGGTTTACCTTTTCCAGGGAAGCAGGCGACAGCGTATGTTCCAGATCGAGTGACATGGCCTCTTCGGGTGAATATCCGCGAATTCTTTTCACGGAAGGGCTAACGTAATCCAGAGCCAGGGTGTCCAGGCGCAAGCTCCAGATGATATCCGATACATTTTCCGCCAGAAGACGGTATTTTTTTTCTGAAGCCATCAGCTCGCCCTGTTTGGCTTCCAGATTGAACGCAAGCTGTCTGGCCTCTTCATATTTTTCCTGAATGGACTGATTGGCATTTTGAAGATCCAATATCGCCTGATCATATAAATGACGGCGTTGGAGGAACCGCTTCCAGAATGACGACGGCAAGCTTTTAGACCAGTTGACGCGATAGAGGCATCCCGAGCATTCCTGTTTGGGATGATCCGGCCATATTCTGTTGCCATAGGTCGATGAATGCACCTGACACTCGATTTCCTCGATATCGGCAGCCGGCAGCCCGAACATGGTGGGTAAACCGGTCAGTATCCCCCTGGTGTAGTCACAGTCAAACCGGGTTTTCTGCGCGCCGCTGTGGTAGCGGTCCTCGATCAGCACCCATGTGTCACCGATGTCATGAATGATCACATCGCCGTTCAGTTTTAGCAGTTTGTTGTATCTGGGAGCCTGGGAATAGATCATCTTTGGATTTCCCAGTAGCCGGACAATTCGATCCAGTAGTCCGAGGGACTGAAATCGTTCAGATGCCAAAGTCATCTGATAGACGGCATTTTCATCTTTCAGGATATCGATCATTCGATGGTAAAGGATTTGCAGAAAATCATGCGATACCCAGTTATTGGTGTCGGAAAGATAGGCTTCGTCCAGCGGCAATTCCGAAAGCAGTGGCCCGAGTGAACCGTTGTTGGCTTCTTTTAGATACATCAAAAGGGTGCGGGTGACGCGACAACTGATCTCTTTTTTAGTCGGTAATGATTCCAGTGTATTCATACTCCGCTATATTGTTCCGGATTTCAGATTCGTGTAACTCTTGATGCCACTTGAGGGATCCGGCATTTGTTACGGCCGCGATCACGGCCCGTTCCATAACTCTATTGATCTTTTTTTCTCAGGCTTTCGGCAAATGCTTCTTGTCGATCAGGCCAAAATCATAAATTCCGGGGGAAGACCCTTCAATGGCCATGGCACCCACGGCCCTGGCGTAAAACCCAGCAGGACCCACACCGCCGATGATAGCGTAAGCATACCCGCCGTCCTTCATCGCGTGCAGACAGGAAAGCAGCAGCATCGTCCCCACCCCTTTTCCCCGGGCATACTCGGCCACGCCGGTGGGGCCGAAAAAATTCAGGCGGGTACAGTCGTAACAGGCAAAACCGATCAGCACATCGTCCTTCACCGCGATAAAGCAGGATGGGGGTCTTACGGCAAAGGCGGTTTCACATTCCAGCGCCCATGAGAGGCTGAAGTGCGCTTTGACCCAGCCCAGCAACAACGGCTTTTCCCAGATATTCGGACGACGGACCCGAACCCCGATCGTCTCCATTTTTTCCGCGAACCCGCTCAAATCGGGAATTTCGTACAACCGCACGAGCATGTCAGTCATTCATGGGTTTCCTTCTCATCTTCACCGCGGACTGTCGATCGGCAACTGCCATCAGCAATACATACCGCCCTTCCCAACTGGAGCTGAATTCGCACGCGCAGAAAACAAATCCGACAATCACCTCGTTCACCAATGAACGACACTCAGCGAATTGAAGTGATAGAGCAGGCAACAAAGGCCGACAAGGCTCCAAGAGAAGACGGGCGGGAGTTCAAGTAGATTCATTTTAGCCGCATCCGCATTGAAATGAACTATTTATTAAATAAAAACGACTATATGAAGACGACACCGGCGTGTCAAGAAATTTAAGTCGCGCGATCGGGTCCGTTCACACATGAAACAAACCATTATTGCTCGCTCTCTCCACTAACAACCCCCTCGGTGTGAGCAAGCCCGTACCGATCAATTTTCTCGTATAAGGTTTTTCTGGATATCCCCAGGCTTTGTGCGGTAAGACTTTTGTTCCCGTGGTGTTTTTCCAGGGTTTTCTGAATCAGTTCCGTCTCCATCTGACGCAGGGTGACGCCGCTACCGGGAAGTCCCTGAATGATCGACATGCCGGCAATCTGTTCGGGATGGCCGGATTCAGCCAGAATTTTGGACGGCAGGTCTTCCACGGTAAGGGTTGTGTTTTTGGACAGGATCATTGCCCTGGCGACGCTGTTCTTCAGCTCCCGGACATTGCCCGGCCAGTTATAGTCGATCAGAATCCGCATGGCTTGCGGATCGACCTTTTGAACCGGCTTGTTGTACTGCCTGGCGAACACCCGGATGAAATGATCCACCAGCAGACAGATGTCGTTTCGGCGTTTGCGTAGCGCCGGCACGCGGATGGGTACGACCTCGATCCGGTAGAGAAGATCGTTCAGAAACCGGCCGGCCTTGATTTCCGCATGCAAATCCAGATTGGTGGCGGCGATGATTCGCACGTCCACATTGCGGGATGTGGTGCCGCCCACCGGTTCAAAGGCCATTTCCTGTAAAAACCTTAATAGCTTACTCTGCAGACCCAGGCTCATGTGTCCGATTTCATCGAGAAACAGGGTGCCTTGATCGGCCAGCTCGACCCGCCCCTTGCGATCGGATATGGCACCTGTAAACGCCCCCTTGACATAACCAAACATTTCGGCTTCCAGAAGGCTTTCCGTCAGGGCCGCCGAGTTGATGCAGACCATGGCGCTGTTTCGGCGGGGACTTTCCTGATGAAGTGCCTTGGCCAGCAGTTCTTTACCGGTACCGGTTTCGCCATAGATCAGAACCGATGCGTCCGTGGCGCCAACGGTGCGCACCATATCGAAGATGTGCTTCATCCGGGAATCAGCGCCGATAATTCCGTGAAAGGTGTTCTCCGCATTCACCTGGGCTTTAAGGGCGATCAGTTCCCGGGCCTGGGCGTATTCCCGCACGGCCTTGTCCAATACGATAATCAGCTCCTCATAATCAAGGGGCTTGATCAAATAGTGCGTCACACCTTCCTTCAGCGCCTGCACGGCGGACTTGACCGTCCCGTGGGCGGTCATGATTACAAAGGGTGGCGGATTCGAGATGCGACTCATAAGGCGGTATAGTGCAAGGCCGTCCTTGCCGGGCAGTTTCATATCCGATAGCACCACATCGATCCCATCGTTTTGATGGTAAATCTGCAATGCTTCCTCGGAGCTGGTGGCCTGAAAAACCGTATACCCTTCATCTTCCAGGATGGCACGAATGACTTTTAAGGTGCTGGTGCGATCATCCACGATCAATACTGTTTTAGTGCTCACGATCTATCGCCTTCCTTAAATCAATTGCTCCGTTTTTATTGGAAGATCGATGACAACCACGGTCCCGGTTTCACAACCGGACGATATTGTCATGCGCCCCTGATGGCTTTCCACGATACCAAGGCTCAAGGGAAGGCCAAGCCCGGTTCCAGACTCCTTGGTGCTGAAAAATGGATCAAAAACATCCTGCGTGTGCGCTTCGGCGATGCCGATTCCGTTATCCCGGATCTCTATTCTCACCTGATCCGGCCGATCTCCATCTTTTATGTTATTATGGATAAGTGAGGAAAAGGTGATATCTCCGCCGGAAGGAAGCGCGTCCATGGCATTGATCAGTACATTAATGAAAACCTGCTCCATCTGATTGGGATCCACGGACACCAGGGGCAAGCGGGAATCCAGATGGTTGATCAGCCGTATACCCATTTCATCAGTCTGTTTTGCAAAAAGATTCTGGGTGGAGAGGATCAACTGGTTTAAATCCGTGGGAACAGGCTTGGGTTGGGGCTGCCGGGCAAATTGCAGAAACTCGGTGACAAAGAAGTTCAAGCGGTCGATCTCTTCGGAAACCAGATGGGTATATTCTTCAATGAGCGGATCACCGGCACGGCGCCTTTGAATATGCACGATGGCCCCCTTCATGGCATTTAACGGGTTTCTGATTTCGTGCGCCACCCCTGCCGAAAGCCTGCCCAGAGAGATCAGTTTTTCAGAGCGAACCAGTTCATTTTGAATCCGGGCGATGTTTTTGACCATATGATTGAATGAGCGCGTCAGATCGCCCAGTTCGTCCCGTGATCGGAGCGGAATCTCCTGGTTCAGATTTCCTTCGGCCATGCGGTTTGTCGCCGCCACCAGTTCACGAACCGGCCGAAGCAGGTAATAGGATAAAACACTGACGCCAACAACCGCAAAAACAAAGATGATAGCAGCCACTTCGATGACCCGCCATTTGATGGCAAGGGCCTCCTTGCCCAATTCGTCAACGGGGATGGTGACGGCAAGGGACCAGCCCATGTCCGGTATGGGAGCAAAGGCCGCAACTTTTTTCACGTTGTCATGCACATAGCTCTTCCAGGAACTGGCGCCGGTGATCATCTCCTGCACCAGTTCTTTTAAACTCGGTTCGAGATAGGAGTCGATATTCAATTGATACGGTGCATAATGCGGATGCGCCGTATTACGGCCCTGACTGTCGACCAGAAAGGCATATCCTTTTTCGCCCACGCGAATGTCGCTGATCAGATGGATGATTTTTTCGTAGTCCAGATCGATGACGATCAAGCCGCTGAACTCGCGCCAGCCGGAGTAGAACGGAATGGCCCAATGCATGACATACCCGTTTCTGCGATGAGAAAAAAGGATATCCGAGAAATAAATATTTCCCGGATAGGTTAATCTGGCCTTTTCAAAAAAACCGGAATCTTCTCGGGCATCCTTGACGACGATGATTTCTGATGCGCACTGGCTGATCAATTCCTGACCATTTGAATCCAAAAAGCGGATCTGGTAATAAAAAGGCGATCTCAGCAGAAAATCCCTGAACAGACCCTGAATGTTTTCATAATTAAATTCGGTTTCCGCGTTTAACCTGAACGTTCTGGCAATGTGATAATCTTCAAGAAGCGGCAGGCTGTTGATGGTCTCCAGATCAATGCGGCAATTGTAAAATATGTTTTTTATCTTATCCGCCGATCCTTCAACCTTGATCATCTGTTCATGGCGCACCAGTCGATTGACCCGTTCTTCCGCCGCCTCAATTGAAAAATACCCGAGGATGGCAATGGGCAGACACACCAGAGGAAGGATAAATATCAATAATTTTGAGAAAATGGAAAATCTGAATGTCATATATTAAGAAAATGGATCGCTCGGCAACCCATTTTCGCCCGTGGAATGGACAGTGTGTTAATTTATGATTGCATATAAAGTTGATGAATTGTATCTATTCGCTTTGTTCAAATTGTATAATAGAAAGCTGGGATTGCCCTGTCAATCGAAAAGACAGCCACGGACACTGGGCCCGAATCCCCGGCCGCACACCCATTTTGTAGAATTGATCGTTTAATTGACCGTTTAAATGAAAACTGCCGCTATCCGTTTTTTCCTTTTTGGAATCATTCTGAGCCTGATGGCTCCAGTTGTCCGGGTTTATGCCACGGACGAGGTGGTGATTGGGGGTGCGACATCCCTGACCACCATAGAGGGGGCTGAAAGCATGCGGGCTGCTGCTTTGGCGGTTGAAGAAATAAACCGCAAAGGTGGTGTTAACCTGAATCACCGCAGAATACCCATGCGTCTGGCCACCATCGATCTGGAAGATGCCGAAGACAACAACCGGAAAACCGATAGTCTGCGGAAATTGGAACAGTTTATCCAGGTTGAAAAATTGCATGCCATCGTGGTGGGTCCCTTTCGTTCCGAAGTGTTGCTGTCCGCGATGGACATCATTGCGCGTCACCGGGTACCCCTGCTGGAAACCATTGCCATGACCCCTGCCATCGAATCCATGGTGCTGAAGGATCCCCGGTACCGATATGTCTTTCGGACCGGACTCAACACCAAGTACCTGGCCGATGCGTTGATTCATATCATGAAATATTTAAACACCCGGTTTGGCTTCACCCGGGTGTACCTCCTGACCCAGGATATTGCCTGGGCGCGTTCAACCGTTGCCATCATGATTAAACTCTATTTTGACAGAATGGGCTGGCAGGTACTGGGCGCGGATCATTTTGCTTACGGAGAATCGGATTTTTCCTCGTCACTGGAAAAAGCCAGGGGAAAAGGTGCCCAGGTGATTCTGCCGATTTTCGATATGCCACAAAGCGGAAATCTGGTCCAGCAGTGGAAAGAAATGGAGATTCCGGCCATGCTGTGCGGTTTTATCTCCCCCATGATTGGACCCGGGGCGTGGCAGGCGTTTAACGGTCAAATATCGGGAACATTGAATGTTGTTTTCGAACTCGGCAATATCCCATCGGACCGCCACCCGCCGGCCAGCTCGTTTTATCGCGCTTATTCGGACCGCTATGGCGCTGAAATAGAAGCCGGCCACGGACCCGCACCCTCATACGAAGCCGTCTACCTGCTCAAAGAGGCCATCGAATCCGCATCTTCTCTTGATCCGGAACAACTCGTGGCCTGTCTGGAAGCATCGGACCGCAAGAGTTCCATGGGACGACTGCGCTTTCATAGGGGACATCAGATCATTTTCGGAACCCATCCCGAATCTGAAGCCGTGGTCTGCCTGATGCAGTGGACCCGGGACGGTAAACGGCGTATCGTCTATCCGCCTTCCATCGCCGATGGAGAGATCGAGGCTCCCTTTGTAACCCCTCCCCCCCGATAGACCCTACAAGATGTTTCGTTTCGAAACACTTCCCTAATATCCCGAGATTCAAATCTATTTAACTTCGATTGTTTTATTTTGATTATAAACTGAATCAAATTATGTTTCTTAATGAAACATATCCATCGCATACCCTACCCGCCAATTATTTGTATTTCAGGTATTTACGAATAGTTAAATATAAACTTCCATATCGGCACAACCGTTGCAGTTGCAATCATCAAGATTGAATTGCCCCCTATAACCTTAAAAACAGGAGGAACAGGAAAAGATGAAGGATTTTTGTACGCTAAGGACGGTGGTAGCGCGAAACCTGGAATACAACCCTGAAAAGACAGCCGTCATTGAAGGCCAGCGGCAGTACACCTTCCGCGAATTTGCCGACCGGACTCGCAGTATGGGCAATGCGTTATTGAATCTAGGCCTGGAGAAAAGGGATCGGGTTGCGATTTTAAGCAAAAACAGTATCGAAAATGCCGAAACATATTTCAGCATTCCCAATGCAGGTCTTGTTTTGGTGATGCTCAATTTCAGGCTGGCGAGTCCTGAAATTCTGACGGTTCTTAAAGATTCGCACGCTTCGGCGCTTATGGTAAATGAAGAATATCTGGAGCAAATAGAGAGTCTGAAAGAGAGCCTGAGTTTCATAAAGCATTATATCTTCATTGGCGATAAGGCCAGTACCCCGAACGGCTGGCACCACTACGAGACGATGATTGAAAAGACGCCTTCCCATGTCCCTGCGGTTCCAATAACTGAAGAGGATCTGGCCGTCCTGATGTACACCAGCGGTACGACCGGCGCGCCCAAGGGTTGCATGGGGACCCATGGCAATTTCTATCATGTGGGCAGAAGCCTTACCCTTGAAATGAAGATGGATCAAAATGATGTGGGGATTGTTGCCTCTCCCCTTTTTCATGCTACCGGAGAAGTCGTGCTGATGAATGACATGTTTAGCGGCACGCCCTCGGTGATAATGAAAATGTGGGACACGGAGGAGTTCATGCGCCTGGTTGAGAAATACAAGGTTACCACGGGCATGATCGCAACCCCCATGCTGCTTTTCCTCGTTCAAAATACCAATACGGATAAATACGATTTGCGCAGCCTGAAGAAGCTGTTTTTTGCCGGAGCGCCCGTTACACCGATCGTCTTTCAAAAAGCCATTGAAAAATTCGGCAATGTCTTTCTGCATCTTTTCGGTACCAGCGAGACCGTAGGGCAGGCAACAGTTCTGCGAATCGAAGATGTTACCCGAGCCCTGGCAGAGGGAAAGACGGAAATCCTCTCATCCTGCGGCAGATCGTTTGCCGACATGCAGAGCCAGGTCGTGGACGAAAATGACAATCCCATCCCTCCCGGCAAAATCGGAGAGATCCGGGTCCGGGGGTTGGGCACGACCTTGGGTTACTGGAATAAAGATGAGGAAACCAGACAGGTCTTCAGAAACGGGTGGTACTATCCTCTGGATCTGTGCAGTGTGGATGATCAAGGCTATATTTATGTCGTTGACCGAAAAAAAGACATGATCATAACGGGCGGCGAGAACGTGTATCCCGCCGAGGTGGAGAACGTCCTTTACAAGCACCCGGCAGTTGGTCAGGTGGCGGTGATCGGTACCAAGGATGAGAAGTGGGGAGAAGCGGTTACGGCCCTTGTCCTGAAAAAAAAGGATTCAGATACCACGGAAGAGGAAATCAGGTCTTTCTGCAAGAAAGAGATTGCCGGATACAAGGTGCCCAAAAAAGTTATCTTTGTGGAATCCCTGCCCATGAGCGCAAGCGGCAAGTTGCTGAAATATAAACTTCGGGAGGAATTCGTCGCATAAGCCATTCAACTGTAATCATTCCGACATTTATTCAAACTCACCGTAACATTAAAAAGGAGAATTTCATGTCCAGTCAGGATCATCTTTTCGCAAATCCCCTTCCCGCCGGTCTGGGTGCTCTGGCAATGGCCTGCTTTGGTTTTTTTGCGCTATTATCGGGTAAGGTTACCCACGACGCTGCCCCGATATTGGCTGCATGGCTGATTGGCGGCTTTTTTGTCCAAATCGTTGTTGCCGTCATTGAATTCAGAGACAAAAACTTACCGGGCGCAAATGTATTTCTGGTGTTTTCCGCCATTTTCATGTTGACAGGGGCTTTGAGTGTCAGTGCGAAATACTTTCTCCATAAGGCCGGAATGCCTTTTGATGCTTCCATTGAAGGATGGTTGTGGCTGGCGATAACGCTATGGATCTGTATCGTGCTGCCGTGCTTTCTAAAGAGTCCGAAAATTCTTTTCATTCTGGGTTCGTTCCTTTGTATCGCCCTGTTTTGTCTGATCTCCCTGGATTTCGGCGTTGTTGCCGGAAGGGCCATGATCGCCAAGACCGGGGCTTATTCTTTGTTGATTGCAGGAAGTCTTGCCATTTACCTTGCAGGCGCTATCTCGCTGAATACGCATTTCGGCAAGCAGATTCTGCCCATAACAACTCCTTTCATAAAATAGAACTTCATTCCGCAATGGAGGCGGCCTGAAGACCGCCCCCATTGCCAGACACCCCATCGTAGAGCAACCTCACCCTGATCGAGCAGCCCCTTGTCGCATCATAAGTCGCTGTTGATGTCCCCAACCGCTTTTATTAATTACACGCGCCTGTACTTATTGATTCACTTCTTCTTGGCCTAATCCCCGGGAAGTACAAACCTTCTCTTTATTACGTCGTTCATGTCTTGAGGTATTTTAACTGTCGGACAAAGCATTTCTTTAACCGCCTTTTTGAATTCTTCCGTGTCTCCTGGTTGGTGGGTGCCATGAACAATTCTCAAATCCGGATAGGCATTCGTGATTTCCTTTTCATATTTTCCTAAAAATGGACATAACACCGTCATGCAATAGGAGAAATGCAAGGCGTCCATTTTGTAATCCACCAGTGAACGAATCCTTTTAAGAATTTTGCCCGGAGCGACGTTTGTCGGGCATCCCGCGCAGTGTACCAATCCCACGAAATCAACAGGCTCTTCCTTGGGGTAGCAACTAAAAAATCCCGCGCGCTTGCGCAGGTCCGCGAAGCAGACAACTGAGGAACAATTGGTTTCCTGTGCACAGTTTGAACAGGTCATGATTCCGATACGTGCCATCTTGAATCTCCTCTGATTAATGTATGTTAAAATGGTTAACCCGAGAGCAGATTACAAAAGGACACAATAAAAAAAATCACCCGAATGGGTGACACTCGAAAATTTCATTATTTTTTTAAAAACCATAAAGAACGGCGCTGAACGCTTTCTCGACCTAAATCAGTTCGTTTTGAGCCGCCCAAACAGCGGCTTGGGTTCGATCATTTACACCCAGTTTATTAAAAATGTGTACGACATGGCTTTTGACGGTATTGTGGCTAACCTCCAATATGTGAGCAATCTCATTGTTTGTAAACCCTTCGGTTATCAGACGGAGTACCTCGGCTTCGCGACCTGAAATCTTAAAAATAATACCCTCTCGATTCCCCATTAAACCCGTTGAACGTTTCATTCTCTTTTTTAAATCCAACTGTGGTTGCGTGGCACTTTGAGCATCATTGATCTTTGAAATCATAACGCCGGCCAAATCAGAATCGACCTCCATACTTCTGATCTTCTCTGAGTTTGGGCCTTTGACAATAAATATGATTTTAGCGTCAACCGGTTCCGGGAAATGCGTACACATGTTAAGTCCGGCTTTCCTGCGACTAACCGCCCCGGCAAATGCCATACAGGTTCGAAATCCGCACTCGCCGCAGTGGGTCATTGGAAGAAATTGCAATACTTCCGGGACATGAAGGCGACTGATTTTCTTATAATTCGGTTTTATTCGAGATTTATGGCATTCCAATTCGTTAAGATAATCAATAAGCCGCTGTGCAAATTCAAGGGCTTGTTCTCTGCCATAAAAAAGCCTTGATACAACCATGTCGGGCGGGTAAAGCGTACAGAGGATATCGTCCAGTTGAAACTGAATATATTCAGGAGAATCATAGTGCACGGCTTCATTTGCCGTTGATTGAATAAAGGAAGCAACTGTGAAAAGTCACCGTCAACATTAAAATGGGCGAACCAGCAACGTTCCCCCATGTTAACTGTAGAGGATCTAAGCGAAAAATTGTAAAACCGATTGAATCCGCTCATATATGCGCTTTGAGTTTACCCTTCAGTGTGGCGTTTTGCTCATCGACGATCAAATCCTGACATGATCATCCGCGGCTTACCCGCAGGATGTTCATGTCAGATTTTTATCTCTTAAATGCAACTTTCGGCCCCCGTCACCGATGTTATCGCCAATGGATTTTTGGCGCCTGACGTTCGGGCAGCCGGTAATAGCGCACCTTGGCATAGCCGATCATCATCGGGTAATGAAAAGGGTAGTCCTGGGGAATCCCCACCGCCTGCTTCAGGGAGGGGTTGGCGAGCATCGCGCCTTGCAGCATCCCGGCCCAACACGTCCCCAGTCCATATTGGGGCGCGGCCAACTCCAGGTAACTGAGCGCCAGGGTCAGATCGACCATGCGGTTGGGTGCCGGTCCCGGCGCCATAGCCGCCACTAGACAGGGGGCGGAACGCAGAACAGTATCGATACCGGCCTCCCAGGCGCTCACCAACAAGGGATAGTAAGGCATCGTTATTGATTTCGGATCTTGCAGCAGAGACCGCATCCAGTCGATCACCTGACCTGCGATGGCATGCAGCCGCTCCGGATCGCTGATAACCAGCCACTCCACCAGTTGCGAGTTGCTGGCCGTCGGGGCATAGCGGGCGATCTCGATCAACCGCCGCAAGACAGACTGCTCCACCGGCTCATCCTTGAAGCGCCGGACCGAGCGGCGCGAGCGCAAGAATTGTTCGGCCTGAGCCGACGAGATGACGAGCGCCTTATCGATGGCCGTGCATGCAGCAAGTGGCACCTCGGCGTGATCCAGGGCGCCATGGGGACAAACCGCCACGCAGTGGCCGCAGCGGATGCACATCAGCTCACTTTCGGATGGTATCTCCGGGTAGCTTCCTTTTCCTTCGAACCGAATGATCCCCATGGGACAGTCGGCCGCGCAGAGACCATCCTGCTTACATTTCTTTTGATCGATGTTCAATAGACTCATAAAACCTCCTGACTCCTATGCCAAGGCCTTCCCGTTTTCCGGGAAAAAACAATCAAAGCGATCCATCCAGTTCATCAGCCAAATCTTTTTTACAGGCCCTGCATCGCTGAGCCCCTCTGAACAGCAGCTTTTTCGCGAAGCGCCGCAGGGCAGCCGTTCGGTTAAGGAAGAACCTTCATCGACTTGATGACGACCGATGTTTCCGGGACATCCCGGAAACCCTTTTGCGTGCCGGTTTTGATGGCAACGATCTTTTTCACTACGTCCATACCTTCACTGACTTTGCCGAAAACTGCATACCCATACCCCTGAGGCGTTTTGTCACGATGATTCAGAGAAACATTGTCGGCCACATTGATGAAGAACTGGGCCGTGGCTGAATCGACAACCGTGGTTCGGGCCATGGCGAGCGTCCCCGACAGATTCTTCAGACCATTATCCGCTTCGTTCTTGATCGGCGGGTTGGTCTGTTTCTGATTCAGGTCGGCCGTGAATCCTCCGCCCTGAATCATGAAGTTGGGAATTACCCGGTGGAAGACGGTGCCGCTATAAAATCCGCTGTTGACATAGTCCAGGAAGTTCTTTACCGAGATCGGCGCTTCCTTGGCGAAGAGTTCCAGTTTCACATTCCCCAGGCTGGTTTCCATGAGTACGACAGGGTTCTTGGCGGCTGGTTCGGCGGTGACCGCGACCCCGGCACAGAGAATCGTAAGACCGCAGGCCAGGATGACCAGAATCATTTTCAACATTGTTTTCTCCTTTCTATTTAAAATGGCGAGTTTCGGTTGCGTCAAGCAAAGCCTGGAGTTTCGTTAGGAACACGCTCAACCTCCCTGAGAATATGTGGCCCGATGTGTGGACTGAGAGCCTCTGTGGTAACCAATTCGACTTTACGTCCCAGAAGTTCTTCAAGGAGGAACGCAACCTCCATAAAATCGAAAAAGCTGTCATTGCACAAAAAACCACTCCCATTTTTGATTAATTTTCAGCTATGTTAATGTGTTATCATGGCCAGACCCTACTGCATGCCCTTTCTTCTGCTCGTGAACATGCAGCTTGAATCCCAGTGCGTGAGTCACCTTCAAAATCGTCGCAAAGCTCGGATTTCCCTCGCCGGAAAGTGCTTTGTACAGGCTCTCGCGACCCAACCCGGTGTCCTTGGCAAGTTGGCTCATACCACGGGCGCGAGCGATGATGCCAAGCGCTTTGGCGATGAAGGCCGCATCGTCGCCGGCTTCTTCCATGCAGGCTTCAAGATATAGGGCCATGTCCTCCTCGGTTTTGAGATATTCGACACTATCCCATTTGCGCAATTTCAATGTCATGTCGTCCTCCTACAATTTTCCCGCCAGATGGAGCGCGGTCTTGATATCCTTGCTCTGTGTGGACTTGACGCCACCCGCCAGTAGGATCACCAGTTCTATGCCGCGCTGTACGAAATACACGCGATAGCCCGGCCCATAGTGAATTCGCATCTCCGATACACCCTCACCCACCGGTGAGCAATCACCGAAATTGCCATCTTCGGCCCGGTCGATGCGCGCTTGAATGCGCGCTATTGTCCGCTTGTCTTTCAGGCCGGCAAACCAAGCATCGAAGGTGTCCGTAGTCTGAATACTAATCATAGTTAACAACTTGTAACATTTGGGATACAAAAAGGCAAGAACGAATTGATAAGACCCAGTACTGGCAGGCCTTACGGAAAATCACCGGTTCATCCCCATTTCGGTGGCGTAAAAACCGAGCATTGTACGAAGAACCACGATGGAAACGAGAAAACAGCACCTACATACGTTTCCGCGTCCGCTCCTCTGTTTGGCCGGCCTCT
Organism: uncultured Desulfobacteraceae bacterium; assembly: GCA_903909505.1. Classification (GTDB taxonomy): domain Bacteria; phylum Desulfobacterota; class Desulfobacteria; order Desulfobacterales; family Desulfatirhabdiaceae; genus RAAP-1. The sequence goes on along the minus strand of CAIVVZ010000132.1, from coordinate 7,214 downwards.
TTCAAGGCCTTTCTTGCAGGTCTTACTTCATAAAGAGCAGGATACAACGCCTTGTCCTTTCACCTATTTTCGTCCATGCCTCGGGCATAAATCTTATACGTTCGATAGCCTTCTCGGTTTCTTGATAAAAGCGAAAGCCCAATCCAGGTAACTGATGATTGTAAAACCTTACAGCTTCATCCAACTCGATATTGGCAGGAGATATTAACCGAACTTTCAAGGCTCATATCCCTTTCGGATTTCATTCCACTCAATTGCCTCAAGCTCTCCCCTTTTATAGGCATCATAACGAGCCTCTGACTCAGCAACCCAACACTTTTCAATATCCGGGTCAGGTTTGTCCAAACTATATAAAATTGCTTCAACAAGCAGAATCCTATCTATAGGTCGTAAGCCAATGGCTTTCTTTGCCAATTGATCAACTGATTCCATTGCATCCCCTCCATTTCAGTGCCAACACCCCACATCGCCAGCCACGGCCAAATTCTTCAAGACTCATGATGGATTCCTAATTCAGAACTGGTCAAATCTCTCTCGCCTTCCACGTCCGCTCAACTATCGGGTTGACGAGTTTCGGTTGCGTCAAGCAAAGCCTGGAGTTTTGCACGGAGGTCCGGAAGCTTGGTGGTTGCAACATCCCAAACATATGGTGGATGTATTCATGCGGCGATAGGGACACGCTCAACCTCCCTGAGAATATGTGGCCCGATGTGCGGACTGAGAGCCTCTGTGGTAACCAATTCGACTTTGCGTCCCAGAAGTTCTTCAAGGAGGAACGCAACCTCCATAAAATTGTCAAAAGTGTGTTTTTCAGGCATGAATTCCACAAGAATATCAATGTCACTCAAGGATGTCTGGCTACCCCTGACAAATGAACCGAATAGTCCGATATTTTTGACGCCAAAGAATGCCAGTTTTTCTCGTTCGTCTTTAAGGCGCTGAAATATGAACTCTTTGGTGTCAGCCTTTTTGTTCATTGGTTATCCTCCGCAATTCCTTTGAAGAAATCAGGATACAATAAACTACATTGGGATGCAATTGGGACTATTCGGCAACAAATTCGTTTACAGCGTTATCTAAGGTCACTTTGTGTTCCATGATGCCAACATGAACATCTGCGGCTTGCCCGCAGGATGTTTTTGCTGGGTTTTTATCTCTCAAATGAATCTTTCGTTCCACGTCAACGAAGTTATCGCCAGTGGATTTTTGGCGCCTGACGTTCGGGTAATATGAAGCCATTTTCCGGAAAAAAACAATCAAAGCGATCCATCCAGTTCATCGGCCACATCTTTTTTACAGGCTCTACATCGCTGAGCCCCTCTGAACAATGGATTACCACAAGAGGAGCAATGATACCGTTCACATTCCGATCTTGCCCACGCGATACTGCCTTGTTCGTCCCCCTGCGCTTCCACTTTGGCGCGCCAGATCGGAATTGTTCTTTTCATAACCCGCAGTCCGGTGGAAATGCCAAAATTTTCCACCATACTGCAGGGCCATTCCTTGCATTGATGGCATGAATATAAGCCTTTTGACCGAACACACTCTCTCATTTTACAGGATCGGCAGAAGCTGTAAAGCTTTTCGGGCGGGTTAACCTGCATGCATCCACGGCATTCCGTTTCCTCTGGTTTGGTGCCATAGAGATTGCCGAGGGCTGTCTTCAGTTTATCGTTTTTGTCCCTCGTGGCGATGTAAATTCCGCATGCGCCGCAATAAAGCCCGCATGGGGCCATCAGATTTTTGTCTTTTATTTCTTCTTCTGTCCAACCTTTCATATTGGGACCTCGTTACGTTGTATTTCTGCCCTGAGTATCCAGCCACAAGCTGCATGGATTTTGGAATCACATCTCGATCGCCATCGGTGTTCCGCAAAGTTCCTCTTTTTGCCATCAAAAAAGCGGTCATTGCGCCAAAAACCACTCCAAATTTCAATTAATTACCAGCTATGTTATTGTGTTATCATGGCCCGACCCAGAACGAGTGCCATTCCCGGAACGGAGCGTCCATCTAACACGAAGCTCACCGGGAGTCCCGTTTTTTGGCCGATCCTGTGGAACGACTTGATCGCCCAGATGACTTCTCTGCCAGACTAATCAGAGACCGCAGCGCCTCATTGACGGCATCTTCGGTAGTGAACACTTTTGCAACATCAGGACTCAGGAGTACGAGATTGGTGCCTTTGCTGTATTCTTCGAAGTACTTGCCGCGGACTCCTATGCCAAGTTCTTCCCGTTTATACTCAGGGCGGAGTTCATCGGATGTTTTAACCTTCCTCATAGATCACCCTTTCTTTGCGGTCCATTAGACGCGCGTTTATGATTCTCATTTGATCTTTACGTTGCGTATGAGAGACAACGATGAGTCGCATCTGTTGCGATAGGCCATAAGTCATTTGTCTTTCTTCTTCCTCGGAATGATCAGGGTCTTGAAAAGTAATGGCCAGAGGGTCTCCGAAGACTGTGGCAGCCTCTTGAAAAGTGACTCCATGTTTCTTGAGGTTTGCTGCAGCCTTCCTTTCAAGTATTATACCAAAACTGGCTTACTATCATAGTTATTTCTCCGAACCGAACGTACATAAGGGGGGTGCCGCCGCCCATGAATGGATCTGCTTTTCACGAAGCGCAAGGTCAGCAATGAACGGGATGTCGAAATTCTTTTCTATCACAATGTTTAGACGCCTTTCATGGCTGGATGCTTCTTAAACGGCGAACACGAAAAGCACCGGTTTATCCTGTGCATTATATTATTGGTATTCGATATGGTGTCCCCCGAATTCCCCCGATCCAACACCCATGCCGTCACTGGGTAACAACAGCCTATTTGTTCCCGCCTTGGCGGAATCCCAATGTTTTGGATTTATCTTGGCACGATGATTGGTCTGTTAAGAAATTAAATTCTTTAATACATTGTTTACAAGATGTTTATAGAATTTCCTGCAAGTATTATCAAATGAGCTTTGTTCTTTTTCTGATAATCCGGGAATCAACGGGCCATCCCATGAATCAATAAATTTAGTAAGCAACAAGCAGGGTTCAATATTCCTGTATTTCTCGTATTTATTTTTATGTTCAATTACAAAACCCCCAAGTAACCACAAATTATCTCTATGCCTTTTTTCAGTTCTTGATGAGTACGTATTGGACAACTCTTCAAGAAATGGTTTCATTAATTTTATCAGTTCATTGCCTGATTCAATATCTTTACTGCAATATTTCCAGGAGTCAGGCCATTTATCGATTTCATTATGATTCATCTAATTCATTTTCCATAATGTGGACACCTGCGGTTTGCACGCAGGTGTCATGTTGGGTTTATATCACCTGTCGGATTTATCCAAAACATTACGCAGATTGATGGCGGCCCTTCCAATAATCTGGATGACGACTCAAGTGCATGATGGCGTAGATAAATACGCGATCATCTTCAATACAAAAGTATATGCCGAATGGAAACCGATAGATGAGATGACGGCGCACTTCTTCCTCAACAATCTGCCATGCTTCAGGGGATGTGATGATATTCTCAATTCCTGTTTCTATGGCTTTGATGAACGATTCGGCTAAGCGGTGGCTAATGTCCGCATAATAAGAAACAGCATTCAAGTATTCTTCAAGCGCTTCCGGGTGAAAAGAATATTTCATTTGCTGATGATCCTACGGGCCATAGCCAATGCATCTGGGCCATCGACAGGTTCCACTTTCTTTAGCCTCATTTCATCCCTACGCCGTTTCACGATATCAAGTTGAAGGATTTCCAAATCAGGGTTTACGTGAGTTACAAGGTATTCAACAATGCGCTCCGCCAACGCAGCTTTGGACTCATCCGGAAGACTCATAGCCTCCTCGTAGACCTGATCAAGATTTGATGCCATTTTTCCTCCTGACTTAATGATTTGCTTTTGTTTTACTCAAGAGTTAAGTAAAGTGTTCCGGAATTAGCAACGAAGCGCAACACTTCGCCTTTCAGCCCGATTCTTGCCGTTTGGGTTGTCACCGATCCATTCCCCTTTTATCGGCACGATTTCTTTTTTCCCCCCGGGTGTCTGATTTCGAACGGACTGTCACAATACGCTTTTGCCTTTCGGAACTTCTCGATAATGTTCGCCCAGCCGCTGATGCCGATGCAGATCCGCTGTGCGGATAGCTCCAGGCCGAGAAGTTGCCGGGCATTGAACATTTCCCGGTAGTGCCCGTATCCCCAGCGATGGAGCCGGTCTCCTTTTCCAACTGCTCGCGTAAGGAATTGGCTGCCCGAAGATACGCGTCCAGGTCAAGATGTTCGATTTCCTGCTTGACAATCCAATAGGTCATGGGGTTGATGTCTAACCCGGCGATTTCACAGCCGAGCCTGTTGGCCTCTATGAGGGGGGTGCCGCCGCCCATGAATGGATCTGCGACTTTAATCCCTTTCAAACTGTTTGCCTGGTAAAAGGATTCGTGAAGCGGTTTTTCGAGAAATTCGGATAGCAATAAGCCGCGGAACAACGTTCCGGGTCTTCGGGCAAACCACTTGTGGACTGCGATAATTGGCCTGTAGTTCTGTTGAATCTGCTTTTCACGAAGCGCAAGGTCAGCTATGAACGGGATGTCGAAATTCCTTTCTATCACAATGTATAGGCGCCTTTCATGGCTGGATTGAACGGCAACGGTTGAACGTGCCGCCCGGCTTTATGGGTCGGCACCAGTGAGTGGGCGGGCTATAAGTTAAAATTCATTGTATTTTCAATAGAATTAATAACGTGCAAAATCTCTTTCTCTAACTCACTAAGACGGATCTCACTGAGCAATGTATTAGCGCCGAAAGATACACCATAGTTTTCAGACGACCAAGATGATAATTTTGAGATTATTTTTTTCCCAGAAACAACATTTAACCGCTTGGTAATTGTTGACCACGAGTTTTCAACTAACTCTCTGGCTTTTTTATTTGCTGAAGCGATGCCTTTCGATCGCTCTTCGCTATGGAATTCTTGAGAAAAACAATCAATAGTTTGATTTTTCAAGGCGTTTGTTATTTCTTCGATTTTATTCTCAATTTCAGACACAGACGGTGAACCATTTTTCCCTTTATGAGATAATATTCTTTCAAGTACAGAAGCTTTAATTAAATAATTTTCAATTTCTTTTTTCTTCCATATATGCAAGTTGACATTTTTATTAGCAGCTTCCTCGTATCTTCTTTGAATTAAATCAGGAGTATAATAATCTGAATCCAGAATACAATAGGTAGTGATCTTTTCATCGAATGCATTAGTAAGTAACATAGCGGATCCAACTGCATACGGCCAACCAGACCATCCACCGATTGGCATGTTTGGTAATGCATCAAATGGATACTTTGTGTCTGGGAAAAGTAGATTCTGAAAATGTTTTAAAAATTTTATATCTTTGCCCTCTACAAGCAATAGTCTTCCTGCTGACCATAAACGAGTTAGGTGCAAGTTTTGAGCACTTCCAATTTCTTCTAAAATTTTTTGAACAGCGGGAAGGTTTGTGGAAAATGATGATTTTTTTCGGGATCTTTCAATAATCAAAATGTTGTTTGGATTTGTTTCCGCTAAAATTTCTGTAGAATGTGTTGCAATCAAGTATTGCTGATTCCTTCCTCTAATAAACCGAATTAATTTACGCTGCAAATCTGGGTGCATATATACATCAGGCTCATCTAAAATTATAGTGTCGCTTTGTTTAGAGCGAGTTATAAACCACATGGTTTGCAACCACATTTGCAAACCATGCCCCATCCAACCGACCTCAGCTACAAAATCTCCATCCCTGACCATCAAATCAATGGGTTCTCCAGGATAGCCGTTTCTTACGTCTAAGCTCAAAATTTGCAAACCCGGCCAACTGTCTTCTGCTAAAGACTTAAATTCATCAAAATATTCATCATAAAAAATATACAATTGGTTCCTAAAATGATTAGAAGAAAGATGAGATGAAATGTTTGCCCTAACGTAATCCGTTGACAAGATGATCTCTTCCTTTTGGAGAGGAGATATTTGAGGAAGGACATTTATTTTTGGTATTTTGGTTGTTTTTGCTTGTAACCTATTCCCAACTATATGATTATTACTCTTTTGAATAACAGCATGAGTTTTTTTGTTTGGCCCAATATATACAGTCAATTTGTAGCCATTTGAAAAAGTCGCCAATATTTTTCCAGGAGGATCTTGGTAACGGTGAAAAATGTTTTGCCAACTTATATTTAGTCCAGATAGGGATACACCGACACCTCGATGAGAAAGTGGTAAATCAATCCATTCTGGTACTTTTTGGAAAGTTAGTTTTTTGTACCTTTCTGTAATTATTCCGACCAGACGTAAGCCCTCAACTATTGTTGATTTGCCTGCGTTATTTCTACCGACAATAATTGTCTCGGTATTAATTGGCAATTCGTGGTCGGCAAAGCACCGATAGTTTTGGAATTGTATTGACTCAAGCATTTTGCAACTCGATATTATTTGAAGTCCAACTTGAACATCTGCGGCTTGCCCGCAGGATGTTCAAGTTGGGTTTTTATCTCTTAACTGCAACTTTTCAGGGTCAAAAGTGCTGGGTTAAGATCATTTTAAGCATTGATTTTCGTTATTTCTTTTTATATTTCTGTCAGTTGTGGCGGCCCGACCCCATTCCATCCCATTTTTGCCTGGTAGAAGGATTCATGAAGCGGTTTTTCGAGAAATTCGGAAAGCAATAAGCCGCGGAACAGCGTTCCGGGTCTTCGGGCAAACCACTTGTGGACTGCAATATTTGGCCTGTAGTTCTGCTGAATCTGCTTTTCACGAAGCGCAAGGTCAGCTATGAACGGGATGTCGAAATTCTTTTCTATCACAATGTATAGGCGCCTTTCATGGCTGGATGCTTCTTAAACGGCAAACGTGAAAAGCTCCGGTTTATCCGGTGCATTTCACGTTTGTATTCGATAAGGTGTCCCCCGAATTTTCCCCGAATTCGGAATTCGGGGGCATGCAATTGCTTGACCTGACCAGTTCGCAATTTCAACATGACGAATCCCAGATGGTGCGCCATCCGCAAGATAAATGGTTACTTTTCGGCCAAAGCTCATAGTTTGATGAACTCGTAAAAACTCAAAAACAGAAATGAACGCTATTTAGTAGTTACGGATAGTTCATAACGAAAATTTGGCTCAAAGAAGCAAAATAGCTCTTTCACAATTTTAGAAATTCGGTTTGGAGAGAAATAAGTGTG
>CAIVVZ010000131.1 GCA_903909505.1 uncultured Desulfobacteraceae bacterium | reverse complement strand
TCAAGGTCCCAAACTTCAGGTCGTCACTGTGGCAACATGGAACAATCCTTCTGCTCGAACCGATATGCAGTAATTTGCGATATCTTTACTGATTTGTCCCATAATACAGCCAGAGAACGACAATGTCAACATAAATTTTCGGACCGTCAATAAAAGCCGAAAATCGGATGGCGGGTGCTTCAGGATGGGGCGGAGAAAGGGGCGGATAAGGTGTATGCAGCCAGAAGGCTGTCTTTCCAGTAGGTGTTATCGGGGTTTGAAAAAAAAGATTTAAAGAGAAAGAGGCTTTTATCGCGAAGGATATGGGGCACGAGGCTGACCGGGCGGCTGCCGTACAGCGGGGGCAGTCGGCCCAGATCGCATCGGGTCCCGCCGCCCATCACATCTTCGTAGGCAAACACGATATGCCGGATGCCGCTGATGAGAATCGCGCCAAAGCACATCAGGCATGGCTCCAGGGTGCAGTAGAGGGTCAGATGGGTGCGGTCGATGGGTCCATACCGTTCAAGCTGCTTCAACGCCAGAATCTCGGCATGATCGGTTTCGCTGACAAGCTCTCCGGCGGTTCCCTGCCGGAATCCGCCGGCAATGATTTTCCCCGCGTGAACGATCACGCACCCGACCGGGAACTCTCCCCGCGCAAGGGCCTGTCTTGCCCCGGCCAGGGCTTCTTCCATGAAAAATGCATGGTTCATGGCAGCGATATCCTCCAGTTCCAGTTTCCTGGCCTGTCTTTTATCCGGATGGACTGCGGGACGGGTTCCGTCAGATGAACGAATTGCTGGAAGCCGGCTTGTTCCAGTTCCTTTCGGTTTCCCGTCAGGTTGAGCCGCCAGTTGGGATAAACCCAGTAATTGGCGTCCGATAAGCTCGCCCATGCCGTTTCTCCCTTCGGGCTCTGAAAAGGCGTATCGGGTTTCAGATGATCCGAGAGAATCCGGGAAATGCCGAGCGGCCAGTTCGCGGTAAGCACAATCCCCAGGGGCAGGGGGCTCCGTCCGGGAAGAGAGAGGTAATCCGCCCGGCCCAGCTCCGGGCTGACAATGGCTCCGGAGAAACCATGGGATTTGATCTCATTGATGGACAACGGATTGCTCAGGTTGCAGAACGGACCGGCCCAGAGGGTGAGCTTACGGGGATTTTGAAAAAAAGCGATTTGCCAGGGGGCGTTCAGGACAAACTGTCTGGCGCCTTTTTGCAGCAACTGCGCAATCAGGGATTTGAAATCGGCTTCATCAGCTGGCCAGAGCGCAGGGGTAAGCCACCACCAGATGCTTTGCCGGATATTTGAGGTGATACCCGGGGTCATGAAAACGGTTTGAAATGTCTCCCGAGACAGCCAGATCCCGACTTCTTCGCGGATCTCGCCCATTTCCGGGGCCATCCGGTAAACCCGCTGATCAACGGCTTTTGTCCGGGGCAGGCGATTTCGGGGAAAAATCGCCTGAAAACGGGAAGGCGTCAGGTCAATCCGGGCCAGGGGAATTTGTGCCTCAAGCTCCGATATCTTGTCAATCAATTCCGGCTCGCGGC
>CAIVVZ010000130.1 GCA_903909505.1 uncultured Desulfobacteraceae bacterium | reverse complement strand
TCAGCCAAATCATCGTTACGGAAGATGACAGCATCCATTACGGTAATGGCCAGGGTGTTGGCGTCAAAGTTCATTTGGGCGTCCTGAAGGAAGTTCTGTATCGGCCCCCGAATACTGGTCCAGCGCACCGCGTTCAACAGATCGTCCGGATACCATCGACGGAGCGTTTTGCGAAGGTGAGCTGGAATGGGCCGTCCGCCGTTGGTGATGACCGCATCGTGGCTTGCAATGATTCCAGCGGCAACGGTCAGATACGGCCATTGCCCAGAATCCTGAATCAGCTCGATTGCCTTCTCCGGGTTCTTATCAATGAACTCGAAGATATCACCCACAGTGGGAGTCCCAGTCGAATCGACATGTCCATCTGGTTTTACGATCAGCTTGTTTGAACTTTTCTTATTTTTTTCGGCCATCACATCGGGTGCCTTGATGGTGTTGCCGCCACTCGACACACAAACACATGTTCCGAGGTAACACTCTTCATATTGCCCGTCAGGACACGCCAATACATTGCTGCATGCGGACAATAACAGTGCGAGAACGGTCAAATACTCAGCCAGCAGACGTGATATGAGCTTCAGAATGTTTTTCCCCTCTTGAACTTGTCCTGTAGTGATAACACGGGAGCTACCCCCATGTTCACCTGCAAATGAATCTTATTAATGTAGAAACATTAGCAAAAATACTATACAAAGGCAAGGCATGCGCAATAACCCAACAATGAGGTAACCCATGATGATGACGGCAGCCCAATATGAAAAAAGCCTGAGAAACTTGAATCTTATCGTATATATGTTCGGGGAAAGGATCATCAACGTTGTCGATGATCCGATCATTCGTCCGTCCATGAACGCGGTAGCCAAAACTTACGAGATGGCGCACTGCCCCGAGCATGTGGATATCCTGACCGCAACATCGCATCTGACCGGAAAAAAAATCAACCGCTTTACCCATATCCACCAAAACACGGACGATCTGATCAAAAAAGCCAGGATGGGGCGGCTTCTGGGCGCCCATACGGGCTGCTGCTTTCAGCGCTGTGTCGGCGTCGATGCCCTGAATGCACTTTCCATCGTCACTTATAATATGGATCAAAAACTGGGAACCCAGTATGCCGACCGGTTTGTCAACTTTCTGAAATATGTCCAGGAGAACGATCTGACCTGCGATGGCGCCATGACGGATCCCAAAGGGGACCGGGCCCTTAGTCCCCATCAACAGACGGATCCGGACATGTATATGCACGTGGTTGAAGAAAAATCGGACGGCATAATCGTGCGGGGCGCCAAAGCCCATCAGACCGGTGCGGTCAACTCCCACGAAATCATTGTCATGCCGACCATTGCCATGTCGGAAGCGGATCAGGACTATGCTATCTCGTTTGCCCTGCCCAGTGACAGCCAGGGAATCACCTATATCATGGGGCGGCAATCCTGTGATACCCGCAAGCTTGAGGATTCAATCCTGGACCGCGGTAATTTGCATTTTGGAGGACATGAGGCGCTCTGTGTTTTCGACAACGTGTTTGTTCCCTGGGATCGTGTATTCATGTACAAGGAATATGCCTATTGCGGGCAACTCGTTGAAAAATTCGCCTCCTACCATCGCCAGAGCTATGCCTGTAAATCCGGAGTCGGAGATGTGCTGATAGGGGCTACCCAAACCGTTGCGGAATATAACGGGGTCCAGAAGGCCTCTCACATCAAGGACAAGCTCATTGAAATGAATCATTTGAACGAAACCCTATTCTGCGGTGCTCTGGCATGCGGCGCCGAAGGTCACAAAGAACCCAGCGGCACCTATTGCGTCGATACATTGCTGGCCAATGTATCCAAACAGAACGTCACCCGGTTGCCTTATGAAATTGCCCGACTGGCTCAGGATGTTGCCGGCGGTTTGATGGTAACACTGCCGAGTGCCGCTGATTATAAATCCGCTGAAACCGGCAAGTGGATCGATAAATATTTCAAGGGCCGGTCCGAAACACCGATGGAGCACCGTTTCAGAATCCTGCGGCTGATTGAAAATCTGACGCTGGGAACCGCGGCTGTGGGATATCTCACCGAATCCATGCATGGTGCCGGATCTCCCCAGGCCCAGCGCGTCATGATTGCGCGGCTCATCAACATGAAGGAAAAGCAAACGCTGGCCAAAAGGCTTTGCGGAATTGAACCGCTTTAAACGGTAATTATTTTTCAGGGTTACCGCAACATCCACGGGCAGCCCGAGGTAAGGAGGGTTTTCATTATGGCGCAGGTAATTGCCGATCGCAGGGACATGGATTTTGTTCTTTACGAACAGATGCATGTTCAGGATCTGGCCAGAGAAGAAAAATTTGCAGGACTGAATAAAAAGACGTTTGATATCATCATATCCGAGGCCCGCAATTTCGCCCTCAAAGAGATTCTGCCGACCCGTGTGGACGGGGATCGCATCGGTGTTCGTCTGGAAAACGGCCGGGTCACGGTTCCGGAAAGTTATCACCGCGCCCACCAACTTCTTCTGGAAGGGGAGTGGACATCCATGGCCGAAGCGCCGGAATCCGGCGGCCAGGGGATGCCGCATGCCATCGCTAAGGCTGCGGCCGAGTATCTGGCCGGAGCCAACGGCACCCTGACCGGCTACGGCATGATGGGACACGGTACCGGCAAGATGATCGAACTCTACGGAACAGAGGATCAAAAAAAACTTTTCCTGAAAAAACTGTATACCGGCAAATGGGGCGGCACCATGCTCCTGACCGAAGCCAATGCCGGATCAGATGTGGGCGCCCTGACCACAACAGCCGTAAAAAATCCGGACGGAACCTATACCCTGACCGGCAGCAAGATTTTTATCACCAACGGCGAACACGACCTGTCCGAAAATATCATTCACCCGGTTCTGGCCCGGGTGGAAGGCGCGCCCGAGGGTACGCGGGGCATTTCCATTTTCATTGTCCCCAAGATCTGGGTCCATGCGGATGGAAGCCTGGGAGAGCCCAATGATGTGGTCTGCACCGGCATTGAAGAAAAAATGGGCATTCACGGCAGCGCCACCTGCAGCATGGCTCTGGGCGGCAGGGGAAAGTGTCGCGGCTTTTTGCTGGGCGAGGAAAACCTGGGCATGAAAATCATGTTCCACATGATGAACGAAGCCCGGCTGGATGTGGGATTCCAGGGACTGAACGCCGGTTCGTCCGCCTATCTCTATGCCCTGAATTATGCCAGGGAACGCCTTCAGGGCCGCGATCTGGCTGCAGGCAAAGACACCACTGCGCTACAGGTGCCGATCATCCATCATCCGGATGTCCGGCGGATGCTGCTGTGGATGAAAGCGCATGTGGAAGGAATGCGCAGTCTGATATATTATGTCTGCAGTCTTTTTGACCAGATGGCCTGCACCAGCGATCCGCAGGTCCGCCAGCAATGCAATGACCTGGCCGAACTGCTGACGCCGGTGATCAAGGCCTATTGCAGCGAGCGCGGCTTTGAAACTTGCATTCAGGCCATTCAGGTTTACGGCGGATACGGTTATATCCGGGAGTACCCGGTGGAGCAGCTTGCCCGGGACTGTAAGATCACCTCCCTGTATGAGGGGACCAACGGCATCCAGGCCATGGATCTTCTGGGACGCAAATTGGGCCTGCAGAAAGGCATGATTTTCAAGTTTTTCATTGAGCAGATCCAGAAAACCATTTCCCAGGCTAAAGAGACCAAAGAAGTTGAAGCGCTTGCAATTGAGGCAGAGGCTGCGGTCAACCGTCTGGGAGAGATTGCCCGGCATCTCGGTCAAACTGCGGCATCCGCCCGGTTTGCCACGGCATTTGCCCATGCGCATCCGTTTCTGGAGGTCATGGGCGATACCATCATGGCCTGGATGCTCCTGTGGCGGGCTCAACTGGCGGCATCCGCGCTGAACAAGGGCACATCGAAAAAGGATACGGCATTCTACGAAGGCCAAATGAAAAGCGCGGAGTTTTTCATGTATTCGGTGCTTCCGGTGACCCTTGGAAAGATGAATGCGATTTTCAAAGCAAACGGTGCAGCCGTGGATATCTCCGATGCCGCCTTTGGTGGATGATAATGATTGCCGTGTTTGAGACAGTCCGCTTGGTTTACGGGCAAGGCCCCTGGCTTGCCCGTAAACCAAGCGGTTCGGCGTGATGACTTTTGAACCGGATTTTTCCTGATTCCCATTCACGCTGTACCGCAATGACGGCATTGCCGGCTAAGTTTTGGTTGCCTACTTTTTATGCTTTATGAACGTTCCGTTCCGGTACTCTTCGAACGCCAGTTGCAACTCTTCATCGCTGTTCATCACGATCGGACCATACCATGCTACCGGCTCAGCGATGGGTTTACCCGAAATGAGCAAGAACCGGGCAGGTTCTTCCGTGGTCGTGACCGCAATGTGGTCGCCGTCGGCATACAGGCAAACCGTGCCGTTCCCGATCGGTTGGTTTTTCGCTTCATCAAAATATCCCTGCCCCGCGAAGACGTAGGCGAACACGGTATGTCCGCGCCGGGTCGGGTGCATAAACTCAGTTTTTGCGGGGACTGTCACATCAAGATACTCGGGGTCGATGATGATCCCGGTGACCGGGCCTTCATGCTCCCCTACCCTGCCGCAAATGACCTTGATTTTCGCACCGTTTTCAAGCGCCACTTCGGGTACCTGGGCGCTCTTGATATCGCGATATCGAGGCGCCATCATCTTGTGGGATCTGGGCAGGTTCGCCCAGAGCTGGAACCCTTCCATCCTGCCTTCATCATCTCCCCGCGGCATTTCCTGATGGATGATGCCGCTTCCGGCGGTCATCCATTGCGTATCGCCGGAGGCGATAACGCCCTTGTTCCCCATGCTGTCCCCGTGCTCCACATCGCCTTTCAGGACATAGGTGATCGTTTCGATCCCGCGATGCGGGTGCCAGGGGAAGCCGGCACGATAATGGTCGGGATTGTTGGAGCGGAAATCGTCGAGCAACAGAAAGGGGTCAAATTGCGGCACCTCGTTGTTCCCGAACACCCGCTTGAGGTGCACGCCGGCTCCTTCCATCGTGGGCCTGCTTTTGATAACCGTGCGGATTATTCTCGCATTATTCATGATGTCATCCCTCGATTCGTTATGAAAAGTGATTTTTCGGCACAAAATCTCCCTGCTTTCAAAGGGTCGCCGAGGCAAGCGCCGTGATCAGTCGAGGACTCATCACAATCCCTTCTATCAACAGAAGATCGTCTGCAATGGCTCATTTATGAAGTGCATTTGCAACAGAATACCTCAGAATATTGATATCGTCAAAGTTGTTTTCGTTCAAGCGGATCTTCTCGCTCAATGGTTAAACGATATTGCCGCTACCGATTACCCAAGCACCTTCTTCCCGCGGCAATGAGAGCCGATTCAATTTATTACAATGTAATATTGGGTAGTTATGATATTTTGTTAAATGATTATTGACTCCGGTATGGTTTGTGCTATATAAAAATAAGCTGTTATTTCAGTTTACTAACAATTTTTTAAAGGAGGGTGCTTATGAAGAAATTTTCGATTGTTGCAATCAGTATCGTTTTTTTATTGGCGGGAATTTCACCGGTTTTTGCGGATTCGGGTCATGGCGGTTCGGTAGATCAGGCCGGCTCTGCAAAAAAAGATGCTCCTTCTGCTCTGAGTTACGCTGTTCCGGATCACATTAAAGAGATCTACGCAACCCGCGCTCCCACGGACAGTTCAACCTCATACAATCCGTATGCAGTTAAGTATTTTTATTCAGGGGAAAGCATATACTTTGTGGGAAGAGTATTTTTTAATTCTCCGGGCCCTTATAGCGTATATACAATTGTGACTGATGCCGGAGGAAATACTGTACTGATGGACGCCTGGGATTATACGGCGGATTCATCGGACCGTGTTTTCTGGTTTTCCACAACTTCCCTGACCAGCGGCACCTATAATTGCAGCGTTCTTGTATATAGTTCAAACGGCTATCTTCTGTCCCCGACAGCCTTCACTTTTGTTGTGCTGTAAAGCCGTCGCAAAAAAGGGGCGGGATAATTCCCGCTTTTTTGAATCATTTACAGAATCTTCAGGTGAAGCGGCTTCAGATTGTTCTCGATTCTACGGATATTCTCGGCCACTGCCATTACTATTCCCCGCATCGAAACGTCCGTGGATCCTCCGATGTGAGGCGTGGCCAGCACATTGTACGTAAAGATGGAGTCATTCGGATCGGGGGGCTCCTCCCAGAACACGTCCAAACCGGCTCCCGCGATTTTACCCGAGGCAAGGGCATCTTCCAGCGCATCGCGATCCACCAGTCCCCCCCTTGCCAGGTTGATCAGGAAAGCGCCTTGCTTTAAATGAGAGAACGTTTCACGATTCATGAGGTGCCGGGTTTCGGAGGTTACGGGAAGGCAAAGAATCACATAATCCGATCTGCCCAGCAGTTCCGGTAAGTCCTCGGGGGTTCCGACCCATTCCAATCCATGCGCTTTCATCGCTTTTTCCGGACTACTTCGTTTGATCGCTATCAAACGGACATCAAATGCTTTGAGTCTGCTGATCAAAGCCTGCCCGATGCCGCCCAAGCCCACAAGCCCTACGGTCTTGCCGCTCAGCGCCCGGCCCTGAGGTTCTCCCATTTGGCGGTCTGCCAGACTTTTCGCCATGCCTCGCATATCCCTGGAAAGCCCGATCAGCATATAGATTCCTAGTTCCGCCACGGATCCGGCATTGCCGGACAGATCGGTGGGAACATTGGCAACATGGATGTTCCGATCCAGGGCAGCCGGAATGTCGACCCCTTCCAACCCGGATCCGCATTGCTGGATGAGTTGCAACCGATCGCTTGTTTCGAGCATTTCCCGGGTCACGGGACACATGGTGGGAATCAGCACATCGTAACCTTCCAGGCTGTCCAACCCGAATCTTCCGGTTGCCTCAAATTGGTGTTGCGGCAATTCAGATCGAATCATGCCAAAAAAACCGCCCCAACTACGCTCATGCGCGGCAAAAAGAATTTTCATATGCTGTTTTTCCCCTTAAGTTTGGATATATTCACCTTCCATCGATTACCCTTCTTACGGCGGTAGCGAGTTTTTTTCTGGTCAAAGGTTTCATGAGGAGTTCCTGGAAAGTACGTTCATTGGTATGGTCAAGTGATATTTTGGAGCTGTATCCCGTGCAGAGGATAATTGGGACTGCGGGATTTATGTTAAGCAGTTCCTGGATCAATTCCAAACCGGACATTTTAGGCATGGTCTGATCCGTAATTATCAGGTCAAATGCACCCGGTCGAGAATGGAAGATTTCAAGCGCATCAACGCTGCTCGTTGTTACGGTGACCTTATATCCCAGGTTTTCCAGGATATTTTGTCCCAATGTAGCCAACTCGGGTTCGTCATCAACAAAAAGAATGCGTTCAGTTCCCACGGGAAGCGGAACAACTGATTCGGCAAGATATACCGCTTCACTTTCCGCGATTGGGAAATACACGTGAAAAGTCGTACCCTTGCCCGGCTCGCTGTAAACCTTGATCAGTCCCTTGTGTGCCAGGACAATGCCATGTACAACGGATAACCCCATTCCCGTTCCCTTGCCAACGTCCTTGGTAGTGAAAAATGGCTCAAAAACATGCTCAATCACCTCGGGAGACATCCCGATGCCGGTATCGCTTACCGACAGTTGAACATATGGGCCAGCCAGCATATCCGGCCGATGGGCGAGATCCTGTTCATCAAAGGAAGCCCTTTTAAGGCTGATACGCAAAATCCCCGTCTCATGCATGGCATGAACGGCATTCATGACAAGGTTCATTAATATCTGATGAAACTGGGTGGGGTCGGCGAGAATGGTTCCACAGGGTGTTACGCTACGCTGTTGTATTTCAATGCTGGATGGAATGGTCGCCCGCAAGAGTTTCAATGTTTCTTTAATAATAATATGAGGAGATATCGGCTGCGGCTCCAGAGAACCTTTCCGGCTGAAGGAAAGGATTTGTTTTACCAGATCCTTTGCACGAGATGAGGCGTTGAGGACCTGTGTCAGCCTTCTCCTCATATTACCTTCTTCTTCGGGAATATCTAGCAGGACCATCTCCGTATAGCAGAAGATTATGGACAGAATATTGTTGAAATCATGGGCAATGCCGCCGGCCATTGTCCCGAGGGCTTCCATCTTTTGGACTTGAATAAGCTGTTCTTCAAGTTTCCTTTTTTCATCTTCAATACGTTTCTTGTCCGTAATGTCCTCTGCTATTTCGATAACAGAAGTAACTTTTCCGCCACTGTCCTTAATCGGAGTACTGATGACCCTGAAATTTCTGATACCATTCCTTGAAGGCGTCTCCCTAATAGTTTCATGAACTTCGCCATCTTGTATTGATTCAATAGTTGCACAGAAACCGCAGGGTTCCTTCCGCAGTGGGGAGTTAAAAGCCTCATAACATTTGGGGTGCTTTTCAAATTCGATATCAGGAAAAAAATCTTTGGCGTACTGATTGGCCGACAAGATTTTCATGTCGGTATCGATAAGGACAACTGACATTTTTATGTTGTCGACAACGCTTCTGAACTTTTCTTCATTTGCTCGCAAGGCTTCCTCTGCCCTTTTACGCTCGCTGATGTCTCTGACAAAAGCAACGTGAAAATCGTTGGCACCGAATTTGATGTGATTGGACAAAACCTCCACGGGAAAAAAGGAACCATTTTTTCGACGGTGACTTGTTTCGAGCATGCGGTGCCCGAGCTTTGCATCTTCTTCCCAGACGTTGCCCCAGAGCTCTTCAGGGAAATCCGGGTCGATATCCCACAAATAAAGCCGCATGAGTTCTTCGCGGGTATACCCGAGCGAGCGGCAAGCCTGCTCGTTTACGTAACTGAACCTGGCGGTATGGTCCAGCCAGAACACCGCATCTTTTGCTTTTTCTATGGAAAAGCGGAAGCATTTCAATTCTTCTTCAGCGAGTTTTCGCTGGGTTATCTCAAGAACAACCCCAATCCAGACGATATCACCATTGGGCTGGAGTTCCGGTCGGGACGAACAATCATACCACCGTACTTCACCATTGACAATATGGCGTAATTCTTCCCTCCAGGGTTGAAGCGTCTCAATGGATTGCTTTACCGATTGTTCAAACCTTTCTCTATCATCCGGGTGAATGAGCTTCATGATAAGCGTGGCGTCATGCATAAGATCCTGGGGGGCAATACCAAACAATTCACGCGAAGCAGCGCTTACGTGAGGAAAGGAGCTGCTCCCGTCAGGATGCATTACGAACAGGTACACCATGCCAGGAATATTTTCTTCTAGAAGCCGATATTTTTTTTCGCTCTCGATGAATGCACCGTGTTCTTCAAGTGTAGTTGACATCTGTTCACCTTTTGCAACTCAAGATGGCCGACCCTCCTGCCCATGCTTGCCTCGCAGGTATGCGAGCCAATATACGCCGGCAACCAGCAGGGTTCCGCCGACGATGTTACCCACGCTCACCGCTGCAAGGTTTCTAACAGCACCGGCAATCGATACAATGTTTTGCCCATCCAACGCAAGCCCATACGGCAGAAAAAACCAGTTCGCGATCGAGTGCTCGAAACCGATGGCCACGAATGCGCTAACGGGAAGCAGCATGCCCAGGATCTTGTCGGTTACGCTATGCCCACCCATCGCAAGCCAAACCGCCAGGCACACGAGTGCGTTGCACAGGATGCCGCGCGAGAAAGCCTCGAGCAAGGAGAGATCCGCCTTGGTGCGGGCGATCTGGAGCGCCATTTCCCCTACAGCCCCGCCGCCCATGCTGGCGGTATCGGACCACATGACAAGCAGAACCGTTCCCAGACAGCCGAATACATTGCCAAGGTAAGTGAGAAACCAGTTCCTCAACACATCGCGGGTACTGATCAGGCTGCTCGCCCAGGCCATTGCCAGCAGATTGTTGCCTGTAAACAGTTCGGCTCCGCCGATCACAACGAGAACCAGACCGAGGCAGAAACTCAGACCACCGAGCAAACGGGTGGGACCAAAACCAAGACTGGCCTTGGTAACGACTACGGTGAAAAAAAGAGCGCCGAGTGATATGAAAGCGCCTGCGAGAATTGCCAGCACAAGCAGGGTTAAGGTCTCCGCGCGTGCTTTCTTAACGCCCATTATTTCGACCCGCTCGGCAATCTGGCTGGGTTGGTAGGCGTCACCAAACAAGTGTTCTTTAGGCATCGAGATTTAGCCTCCTAACTTCAGTTTATATTGTTTCCAGGTAAACCCGCTTGCGCACCAGCGTTTCCCCGATTTTCGTCAAGTCCCACAACAACAGGGGAAAGCAGAGCCTTGACATGCAGGGCAAGTTCGAGACTGCCGGGTGACAATCAACCGATGGAAACACCATTACCTGCCTAAACACAACTTTGTTGATAAATCAAGTACCAACATTCAAACAAGTGCGTTTAAGTCGTGCGGTAAGCCAAATAACGGCTGACATGTAAAGATACTAAAAAGTAACCATGCCAAACAGAGCGCAAAAAATTCTTGGCCGGTTGCATCGCCTTTCACATAAAAAGGCTGAGATATCGACCATACCCCTTTTTTTCCAGATCCGCCTTGGGGATGAAGCGCAGTGCCGCGGAGTTGATGCAATACCGCAGGCCCGTAGGCGCTGGACCGTCCCTGAAGACGTGCCCCAAATGGGAATCCGCATGCTTGCTGCGCACTTCAGTGCGCGTCATCAAAAAGCTCCTGTCGGTTTTTTCCACGATATTTTCGGGTGACAGGGGGCGGGTGAAGCTGGGCCATCCGGTTCCGGAATCGAATTTATCGGTGGAGCTGAACACCGGTTCACCGGACACGATGTCCACATAGATGCCGGATTCGTGGTTGTTCCAGTATTCGTTTTGAAACGCCGGTTCGGTGCCGTTCCGGCGGGCCACTTCATATTGCAAAGGGGTCAGCTCACGGCGCAGGGTGGCATCGTCCGGAACCTTGTATGTCATCGGTTCCGTCTTCGGGCCCATCGGATCACCCATGCCGGTGCTTCCCATTTTGTTCGTTGTCATGTTCATTTTTTGTCGCTCCATTTCCATGTATGTTGCGAATTTATCCACCTTCCAGGCGCCGGTCAGAAATTGATCCCTTCCGGAATGCCATCGGTAATACTGATACCGAACGGGGTTTTTCTTGTAATAATCCTGATGATAGTCCTCGGCCTTGTAAAACGGACCCAGGAGCCGGATTTCCGTGACAATGGGACGATCGAACTGACCCGAGGCCGCCAGGGCTGCCTTGGATGCTTCGGCTTCCCGCCGCTGTTCATCATCGGCGTAGAAAATGACGCTGCGGTATTGGGACCCCCTGTCCACGAACTGGCCTCCGGTATCCGTGGGGTCAATATGACGCCAGAAGGCATTCAGCAATTGTTCATAGGTGACCCTGGCAGGATCATAGATGACCTGAACGGCCTCCACATGTCCGGTGCCGCCTGCCGACACTTGCTCGTAGGTGGGGTTGGGTAAGGCGCCGCCGGTATAACCCGAAACGGCATCCATGACGCCAGGGACCTTTTCAAAATCCGATTCCGTGCACCAAAAGCACCCCCCGGCGAATACGGCTGTTTGAGTTTGACTTCCCTTTTCCATCATGGGAGTTTCGGGTGCGTCGTTCTGAGCGACAACCCGTCCATAGGCAAAAAGGGCAATAACCGAAATTAAAAAAAGTATAAATAGATATTTCATAAGACACCTCCTCGAAATAGGTCGAGATGAGCAATTCATTGTTTCACTCTCATCTTGGCTTGAATATAAGTCTGAAATTCAACGGATGTTTAAAGATTTTGTAAAGATTCGAACAAGAATCCGATAAACGAGGGATATCAGGACGGGTCAACATTATTTCGGCTTTGAGCCGTGGGCAGGGTTACAAAAATGTGGATAAGGCCTTCGGCCAGGGATGCACCCACCGATCCCCCGTGGGCTTCCACGAGTTCCTTGACGATGGAAAGACCGATGCCGGCACCGCCGTGCTCGCGGGAACGGGATTTTTCACCCCGGTAAAAGCGCTCGAAGAGAAAGGGCAAATCCCCGGCCGTCACCCCCCCGGCCGGATTGACGGATTCAATCCTCACCGCGTCCGACGCCGTCGTCAAACGGAAGGTCACGTTGCTGCCGGCCGGTGCGTAGCGGGCGGTATTGTCCGCCAGGTTCCGCAGCACGCGCATCAACCGGCCCCGGTCCGCCGGGATGACCACGGGGTGCAGGGAGGCCTGCAGGTGGAGGGTGATGTCCTTTTTTTGAAACTGAGCGCCGAAGCCGGCCAGTGCATCGCGCAGGGCATCTTTTACATCAACCGGTTCAAGCTGAAGCTTTCCGCGGGCCGCGTCGGCCCGGGCCAACTGAAGCACATCCTCCACCAGGGTCGCCAGGCGCAGGGTTTCGTCCAGAAGCAGGGTGAAGGTTTGGGTCGTCGGCGGAACCACCTTGTCGGTGAGGGCTTCCAGGTATCCGCGGATGTTGGTGAGGGGTGTCCGCAGTTCGTGGGCCACATCGATCATAAGGTTTCGGCGCAGCTTTTCCAATTTTTCCAGGTTTTCCGCCATGAGGTTGAAGGCCTTTGCCAGGCGCCCCACCTCATCGGCGCTCCCCGGCGGCACACGGACCGAAAAATCACCCGCCGCGATGTCCTGGGTGATGGCGGTCATACGGGTCAAGGGTTTAAGGACCTTGCGCATCATCAAATAGCTCAATACCGCGGCCAGGATGACGGCTCCCAAAAACGTCCAGATCAGATACCGGTGAATGGCGCTGACGAACATGTCATGGGCAGGTTCCGGTGAAATATGGTACTTCTCCATGAGGGTGACGAAATAGCCCGCCGCCAGCGTATCGATGGAAAGCCACACCATGCCCACCACGAAAAGGATCACCACGATGGTGATGGACAGGAGTTTGACGATTAAATACCGATTCATGGAGCGCTGCCGACCGCAGGAAAGGTGTCATCGGTGAAGCAGTAGCCGATGCCGCGAACCGTCAGAATCAACCGTGGATTCGAGGGGTCCTTTTCGATCTTCTGACGCAATTTACCCACGTGCACATCCACCACCCGGTCGACCACCACGGCCTCTCCCCTGCGGTAGAGTCGCGTCAGAAGCTCATCACGGGTGTAAGTGCGCCCGGGGGAGGACATCAGCGCTTCCATCAAGGCGTATTCATGGGGGGTCAAGGGCACCCGCCGGCCCGACACGGACAGACTCCGCTTTTCCAGATCCAGTTGAACATCGCCATGGGTCAAAAGGGGCGTCGTCCTCGGTCCCATCAGGGGCGCCCGCCGAAGGACAGCCTTTACCCGCGCCACCAGTTCGCGCGGGCTGAACGGTTTGACCACGTAGTCATCCGCCCCCAGGGTCAGACCTGCCACGCGGTCGATCTCCTCACCCCTGGCCGTCAACATAATCACTGGGACATCCGATTCAAGTCTCAATCTCCGGCAAACCTCCCAGCCGTCCAGATGAGGCAGCATCAAATCGAGAATAACCAAATCAGGGGCGTGTTGACGTGCCAGGGCCAGCCCCGAATCCCCGTCTCCGGCCGTCAAGACCCGAAACGCCTCTCGTTCCAGGTAGAGTCGCACAAGATTGGAAGTGTTGGGATCGTCTTCGATAATCAGAACAGTCTGAGCCGTCAACTGTCGTTCCATCTTACTCCCATCTCCCATTGATTAAACATGGCGGTATAAGTATCCGTCTATGATTCCGCCACAATGACGAAGTAAATTCTTTGTCCGGGATAGTTCTCATGGTCGGGATGATCAGAGATGTTGTAGATTCCAAAAGGATCGGAACTGCTCCGATGCTTCTCCTTTTTTCAGATACAATATCAAGATGGCATAGTCAATTACATTAACCTTGACAAACAAAAACAGCCCCCTTATGAGTCAACACCCGCCGCACAGCCCTTTAACCTTGCCGCTTCCGCGCCCTTTGCCGGTCCTTATTCGATTCCCGTCGCCTGGGAGTCTTGGCTGCGGAGGTTGAAAGTATCGATGACGGAACTCGTAATGGCGGCGAACAGTACGTACGATTTTTGCTCCGACAACTCCCACTTGGATCTCGGAAAGGAGTTCTAATGGACATCCCTCAAGTCCCTCGATTTGCTATTGCAATTATCAATATTTTTCTATATAAAAAGCAACTTACTATCTTTCCCCATAAGCAGGTTCTTATCCATCGGCGGGATCTGCAGGGTCTGGAATACGCGTCGATGGGACTGCGAGAAGCCGCTATGCCGGATACTGTTACATCAAACCCACCCACCCACCTCCGCGGCGTTAATCTCGGCGGCTGGCTGTTGCTGGAGAAGTGGATGACTCCGAGCTTGTTCGAGGGGCTCGCAGCGACTGATGAGACCACTTGGTGCGCGGAGCTGGGCAAGGAAGCGCCGGCGCGGCTGCGCGCCCACTGGGAGCGCTTCATCACACGCGAGGATTTCGCGTGGCTTGCGGGCGTGGGCATCAACGCGGTGCGCATCCCGCTCGGGCACTGGATCTTCGGCCCGCCGTATCCGTATCACAGCAAGTACGGCGCAAACCCGCATCCTTTCGTCGAAGGCGGCATCGACGTGCTGGATCGCGCGTTTGACTGGGCCGCGGAGTTTGGCATTTGCATCACACTCGACCTCCACGCGGCTCCCGGCTGCCAGAACGGCTTTGACAACGGCGGCATCAAGGATGTCTGCGAATGGCACACGCGCGAGGAATACCTGGCGCATTCGGTCGAGGTGCTCGGACGGCTCGCTGAGCGCTATCGTTTCGCACCTGCCCTTTACGGCATTCAACTGCTCAACGAACCGCGATGGGACGTGCCCACGGCGCTGCTCGAGGCGTACTACCTGCGCGCCTACCACGCGATCCGTGCGCACTGCCCGCCGGAACGTGTGGCAATCGTCTTCCACGACGGCTTCCGCTCGCACCGCGAGTACCTGGGCTTCATGCAGCCGCCGCAGTACCAGAACGTGATATTCGACATACACCGCTACCAGTGCTTCGCTCGCGAGGAAATCGAAATGGACATACACGGCCACCTGCACAAGGCTGGAGACCTGTGGCGGCAGGAGGCCGACGATATCCAGCGCGAGCTAATGCTCCCCGCGATCGTGGGCGAATGGAGTCTGGGACTCGACCTGGAGGTCGTCTCGCTCTGGGCCGAGGGGCCGTTCGACCACGCGCTGCGGAGCATGGACAAGTTCCAGCAGGACGTCGCGTATCGTGCTTACGGCGCCGCGCAGCTCCTTACCTTCGAGCTTTACCGCGGCTGGTTTTTCTGGAGCTTTCGCACCGAGACCACGCCGGAGTGGTGCTTTCGCGAGTGCGTCGAAAGAGGCTGGCTGCCGCCGCGATTTCAATGAGCGCCGCCGCCGTTTCTGCGTCGCCCGTTTAGCAGGACCTTCGCCTCGTGCACCCGGCTCAGAACCAGCGTGCGGTGGTACAGTTGCCTGAGGCCCGGATGGAAACTGATGTTCAGCAGGGTCGCGTTGGGCAACTCGCGGTGGAGCATCTCGAGGAGCAGCCGCTCGCCCTTGGGGTCAAAGGCGTCGGTGGCCTCTTCCATGAACACCCAGGCCGGCCGCTGGAGCAGAACGCGTGCGATGCCAAGCCGCTGCTGGGCGCGTTGCGGCAGCACCTGCTCCCAGTTGTCCCGCTCGTCCATGCGCTGGGCAAGCCATGCCAGACCCACGCATTCGAGCACGTGGCGAATGGAGGAAATGGGGAAGACATCCGGAGGGTGCGGGTAGCAGAGCGCTTCGCGCAGGGTGCCCTCAGGCAGGAAGGGACGCTGGGCAACGAACAGCATGCGGCCCTTGGCCGGCAGCCATACCCGCCCGCTGCCCCAGTGCCAGAGCCCGCCGATCACTTTGAATAGGCTTCCCGTCACGGCGGGGTTCCCCTCGATCAACACCCTTTCGCCGCGGCGGATGTCAACACTGAAGTGCTCGAGCAGGATATGCCCCGAGGGTTCGGTGATGCAGAGATCCTCGATCACCAGGCGGGCGTGTTCCGATCGGCCCAGGGCGATGCGCTGGTTGCCCGGCGCCCGGGCATCGGCATCCATCTGCTGCATGTCCTCGTAGAGTGACAGCACGCGATCGGCCGAAGCGCGGCAGCGCGCGATCTCGCCGATGTTGTCCACCGGCCAGGAAAGCGCGGAAGTCAGGCGCTGGAACGCCTGCGCGGCCTGCATCAGCACGCCGAGTGACATCGCCCCGTGGATATATTGCGGCGC
>CAIVVZ010000129.1 GCA_903909505.1 uncultured Desulfobacteraceae bacterium | reverse complement strand
TCCCCCAGTTATTGCTTCGTTGACGATTTGCCAAGCTCGTTCCAAATCCTCCGGGTGCATTAGCCTGCGCCAGAGGTCGGGATCAGCCTCCAGTTCGTTCTCCGCATAGCCGACCATATTCCACCAGTGAGAGGAGTAATAGAGTGCGTTGGCCAACAAATCCCAGTCCCAGACTGCATCTTGATTGGCCTTCAGCGCCAGAGCCAGGCGCTCCTCACTTTTCTTGAGCGCTTTTTCCATCTGTTTGCGCTCGGTGATGTCAAATAACACTACCAGTTGGTTATCCTCAATTAAGTTCGAAAAGGAAGTAGAGCTGATCAACACGGTTTTGCTCGTTCCGTTTTTACATCTGACATCTACTTCCATGGGAGAGAATACTGCTTCAGTCCGTTTCGCCATATCAAGCTTTGATTGCCAGGTATCAGTTACCCATTTCCGATATTCTAGGTCGGGATAAGCTTTAGGCCACCAGTGTGCTAACGTAGGGATATCCTCATGAGTATAGCCAAATGTATCAATAAATGCCGGGTTCAAGAAGGTGATCTGCTGCTGGCTGTCATTTAATGCCATCGGGACTGGGGAAATATTAATGATCGCACGGGATGTCTTTTCGCTTTTTATAAGCGCTTTTTCGGCTTGCTTGCGATCTGTAATGTCGCGAACCGATTCAATCGCACCTAAAATATTTCCATTCTCATCTGTCAATACAGAAGCCATACCCCAAAGAAATGCACCCATGCCTTCAAATGTTTTGGAGACATAGGTTTCTCCAGAAATTCTGCCACTTTCCTTGACAATGGCGTGGTACATTCTCTTTTCGCTTTCATAATCGCCGGATAAGGCAAGATCAATCAGAATCGGTCTTCTGTCGCCGTAGAAGGGGATAGCGTATTCATAATTTCCCTTATGGAGCATCTCACCCTTTAAAATCCCGGTCATCTCTTCGATTGCTTTATTCCAGGCTATGACCTTCCCATTAATGTCAATTACAAACGTTGGATCCGGAAGAAACTCAATAATCGCGTCAAGAAGCCTGTTAGCTTCCCTCAAAGCTTCTTTAGCCTTTCTGCGCTCTGTAACGTCTTCCAATAACCAAATAGTCCCCTTTGACATGTTGGGCGGGTCAACGGCCTTGCCGATATATCTGACAACAATCGAAGTGCCATCACGACGTATCAGTTTCTGCTCGGTCTCATATATATATCCCTTGGCAAGGACAGGATAAGCGTCCATACCCAGTTGTTCATATGCTTCCTGCGAGGGGTACAACATCTGTGTTGTTTGACCCTCCATTTCTTCTTTTGAATATTGAAACAGATCCTCAGTTTTCCGGTTTACCCATTGCTGTTTTCTGTCTATTATCATGGAGATACCTATATCAGCATTATCAAGAATGATTTGCTGCTCCCGCATAATACTGGACAGTTTTTCTTCTGCGGCCTTGCGGTCAGAGATGTCATGGGCAAGAGCAAACATGACCTTCTGCCCTTTCCAAACATACGGCCCACCGACAATTTCAACCGGAAATATCGTGCCATCTTTCTTCCGGTGATACCGAAGCGGAATAAATATTGTCCCCTCATGTATGGCCTGCCTGGTAGCATCAGCAGATACTTGATGCTCCGCCGTGATATCATGGATGGTCATTCCGGCAGTGAGTTCTTCCCGGTGATAACCGTACAATCGGCAGTAGGCGTCATTTACATCTAGAATCTTGAGAGTTTCGAGATCAAAAATACAGATTGCATAAATCTCGTTATTAAAAATGATGCTGTATTTTTCCTCGCTTTCCCTAAGATCCACAGTCAGATTATCCGCCAGTTTACGAGCCCTGAAGCGGGTGTTTAAAAGGGAGTTGATAAGTCCGAAAAGCAGCAGGCTGATGATTGCCCCAGCGATAAGAATGCGGTAGGCGTGGCCGTAGTTCAGCGGTCCGTCGGTCTGGATAAAACGCAGGTGCCAGAGATAGCCCTTGAAGGTGATAGGGATTTGCAGCGTCGGCAGCGATGAGCTTAATGTTATATATTTCCAATTGGGGTGACTGTCGTAAAGCAACGCCTCTGCAGACAACCGCTCGTTATCAAAAATCTGCAGACGAATTCTCTTTTCTGATTCCAAATCCCATCCCCGCATTATACCATGCATGAGATCATTCATCCGATAGGGACTATAGACCCATCCATATAGCGCAGCACGTCGATGTGCGATGGTATCGACAGCCATCCCTTTGCGATATACTGGAACATACATCAAAGTGCCTGCCTGTACGTCCTGATCGATCTCTTGAACCAGAGTCACCTTTCCAGAGAGGGCAGCCTCATCCGAGTCCATTGAGCGTTCCATTGCCGTTCTGCGAACGGGGTCGGAAAACATGTCGTAGCCGAAGGCTTGAAGATTTCGTCCCGAAAATGGTTCAAGATAGATGATGGAGGTGTAGGTATCGCGATCTCCTTGAGGCTTTACTTTGTATTCGGTAAAGCCCTGGCTTCGTATTTCCTTTATATGCTGTTCAAGCCGTTCGCGGGGAATAACCAGCGAAAAGCCGACGCCCTGAATGCCGGGAAGATGCTGCTCGATATTTTGTCGCCGGTAATAGACATGCCACTGCTCCCGTGTAACCGCATCCGATGAATCAAAAAGTGCAGCAGCACTTATCAATACCTGCGCATGGGCATCCATTCGCGCATCTATCCTGAGCTTAATTTGGCTGCATGCAAAATCGAACTCCTTTTTTGCATCAGCCTCTACTTCCATTTTCATATATACAGTGGCAACTGTTGTTGCTATCAGGCCAGTAAAAAGAACAACCCAAGCCAACCAATTTCTTATTTGAATTGAGATTTCACTCGAAAACATATTTGGCCCTTATCTACTAAAATGCACGTAGATTGAGAAATAAGCAGTTGTGACAATGGAGATAATGACTAACATATCATTTTATACAGTGACATTATCCAGCACCTTTCTGACCGTTTCCGCAAGATCCCCGGTTGCGACGGGTTTCTTTAGAAACCCTTTGACGCCAATGGACTTGGCGTGATGCTCATCGTTTTCATCGCTGAACCCCGTGCATAGAATAATCGGAATCCCCGGCCTGATCGAAATCAATTCCCTGGCAAGTTGTTCCCCGGTCATATTCGGCATGCCCCGATCGCTGATCACTATATCAAATTTTAATGGGTTAGCTTTGAAAGCATCTAAAGCATCCTGGCTGCTCGTTCGGACAGTCACCTGATAACCCAGCCTTTCAAGCATTATTTTCACCATGTAAGCAATCGGTTCTTCATCATCGACCAGCAGAATTCTTTCGCAGCCTGTTGGATACTTTCTTGTGATGGCGGCATCCTTTTTATCTTTAACATCTTCCAGAAGGGGCAGATACACATTAAACGTTGTTCCTTTTCCGATTTCGCTATAGATTCGGATATCTCCGCCATGTTCCTTTACGATGCCGTGCACTACTGAAAGACCAAGTCCTGTGCCTTTTCCCATTTCCTTGGTGGTAAAATAAGGATCGAAAATTTTATCGATCAGCGTTTTATCCATTCCAACACCCGTGTCGTATACTGTGATGCATGCGTATCTGCCGGGTTGTATCAAATTGCATGGCATTTCATATTTTTCAAACTCCGTCTCTTTCAGCCCAATATGTATCATCCCACTGCTTCCCTCAACGGCATGATAGGCATTTGTGATCAGATTCATGGCAACCTGATGTACCTGCGTAGGATCTGCGGAAATCATGCCGCAATCCTTGTTAATATTGCTTGTGATTTCAATATTCATGGGTATTGTTGCCCTGGACAGATTTAATACCTCTTTCAGGATCGGCTGAATTCGGATGGGCAGTTTCTGGGGGTTGGACTGACGGCTGAATGCCAGAATCTGTTTGACCAGATCACTGCCCCGTTGAGCTGATTTATAAATTTGTTCAATGCTGCCATGCTCAGGGGTGTCTGGTGGAATATCATCCAGCAGCATCTCTGAAAGGCCGGTGATTGGGAACAAGATATTGTTCAGATCGTGGGCAATGCCACCGGCAAGAGACCCGATCGTCTCCATTTTCTGTGCCTGCTTGAGCTGGAATTCGAGTTTGGCCTTCTCCACCTCGGCCAGCTTGTGCTCAGTGATGTCTTGCGCTATTGATAGCAGTCGTTGCCGGCCACCTATGTTGATTACCTCACCATAGTATAGACAGAAAGATTTCCTTTTGTCTTTTGTTTCAAGCTCCAGCTCCCTCCCCTCGATAGAACCTTTTTTTTTCAGATCTTGGATTAAGAGCTCCCGATCTTTTGCTTTAAGCCACCCAAGCTCGACAGATGTTTTGCCGATGGCCTCTTCCCTTTCAAAACCTGACACTTTAGTGAACTCTTCATTGACATCAATATAAGTGCCTTCTTCTAGAGAGCTGATGCTCATCAGCATGGGCGCCTTCTTAAACGCCTTGGAGAATTTTTCTTCCGACTCCCGCTGCTCTGCCTCTGCTTTCTTGCGTTCGGTGATGTCGTGCACAGAGCCGTAGATTCGCAAACCGCCCGGCACCGCTGGGTCTGCTTCGCACTCCATGTGGTTGATGACAGTCAGAATTCGGCCGTCTTTGGCCACAATACGAAACTCTCTCGTATCGCAGTCCCCCGGCAGCAAACGGAATAATGGTTCTGTAGCTTTGTCTCGGTCCTCTGGGTGTGTCAGAACCAGCCAGCAGCGATATTCTTTCAATTCAGCTTCCGAAATACCAGTCAAGACATAAAAGGTATCCGTGATCCAGTCCACTATATACCCTCCATCTATGTTATGGCACGAGTAAGCAAAGTCGAAGCTGAGCCGAGCCACGATGCGGAAGCGTTGTTCCGACTGTTTCAGCACCTCTTCGGCCAGTTTTCGTTCTGAATAGTCTTGAAAGCAGATGACCGCACCGCAAATTCTGCCCCCGTCAACGAGGGGCCGACTGGAATACGATACCGGAATGATGCTCCCATCCTTGCAATAAAAGAACTCATCAATCCCCTGATGAACTGTGCCGTCGCTGCAGGTCTTGTGGCCAGGGCACTCATGACTCGGATAGGGCTGGCCGTCCTGTTTCGTGTGATGAGTAAGGGCATGCAGATTTTTGCCGATCAGTTCTTCAGTCGTATATCCCAGTATTTTATTTGCTGTCGGATTGACGAACGTCGTGATTCCGTTCATATCGATAGCACAAATCCCTTCCCCAGCGGATGTAAGCAGTAACCGGTTTTGGCCGCTGACCATCGTCAACGCAAGATTCCTGCTGCGAATATGCAGCAAAGCTCCCAGCAAAGCGATTATCAATGCCGTGATCGCTCCCAGCCACTGCCAGTATTGCCGCCACATATCCAACCAGCTCATTTGGCCGTAGTGTTCATAAGGTGGCATCCGCAATTCACGTAGGCACTCATGGACGCTGGTGTAGTCGAGGCAGATGCCCCAGCCTCCGCTATGTGCTGCTATGGCTGCAGTTGAATCGGCGGGCATGCTCAGCAAAGCCACGGTCACTTCGCGTGAGAGGTCCTCGTTTGTGCCAGAGAGCCTTGTAAATGGCCATTCGGGATAGAGGCGCGTGCTGTGTAAGTAAGGAAATGTGGTCCGCAACCCTGGAACAACATCGGAGGGAATAACCCGAATTTCATCCATCCGGATCTCACTATTAGCAGCCATGCGCTCAATTGTATCTGTGCGTACGGTACCGATATCCGCCTCTCCGGAGAGAACCGCACGGACAACCGCGGGATGATTGTCCAGAAAGAATAGCCGGGCACAGTCCCGCTCGGGGTCAACACCTACTGACTTGAATTCACGCAAGACCATGTACCAGCCACCGAATGACGTCTGCTCGGTGGCAGCAAGGCGTTGACCGCGTGCATCCCGCAAGCCTTGCAGGTCCCTGCGCTCAGCGCGACAGAAGATAACACCGCCATATTCCGACACGATTTGTTTACCGACCAGATTGCGCAGGGTCATGGTACGTGTAATGCCGTACCTTACCTCCAGATCAACATAGATTGCAGGATTGCAGATCAGAAAATCGATCGATTTGCTCTTGACTGCCGATTCGATATCGTCGAATGGCAAAGGAACTATGTCGAAATGACGGCCGGGCAGCGCCTTGTCCAGGTAGTCCATCGTAGGCTGCCACATCTCCCTGCAGATATCCGTTCCCTTGTGCGCAAGAACACCGATGAGGACTGGTGAAGATGCGAGAGCATCGATGTCCATGCCCAGCACTGCGCCCATGGCAGCGAAAATTGCCAAGAGAAGAGTCGCCGCCGTTATGTATGAGTTTTTCAAACTGTGAATTCGAGTAGAATGTTGATCACTCATAAAAAGCATATTCCTTGTTTCTTCGCTATTCATTCTTCAACCTTATTTGCCAGTACGCGGTTGATCGTGTCACTAAGCGCGTGCATAGAAATTAATTGGCATTTTGGTTTCAAGATTCAGGGTATCAATGAATAGTTCCATTGCGGCAATTCATCATTCCGTATAAGGTTAATTGTTTTCATTTGACTATCTGA
>CAIVVZ010000128.1 GCA_903909505.1 uncultured Desulfobacteraceae bacterium | reverse complement strand
AGCGCCGGCATGGTGGCTGAAGACACCACCGAGCTTTGCGGAATCATGAAGTTCAACCGCAATCCCGAAGGTTATTTCATCGAAGCCCATGTCAAGCTCAGGCCCGTTGATATGCCCGGAGACGGCATTTTTCTTTGCGGAACGGCGCATGGTCCCAAACTGATTACCGAAGCCATCGCCCAGGCTCAGGCCGCCGCCTCCCGTGCCACGACATTTTTATCCAAATCCGAAATCAAACTTTCGGCCATTACCGCACAGGTGGACACCGAACACTGCGTGAAGTGTCTGACCTGCGTCCGGTCCTGCCCCTTCGGCGTGCCGGTCTTTAATACCGAAAAACAGGTCATTGAAATTGATGAAGCCATCTGCCACGGATGCGGCATATGCGCCGGCGTTTGCCCCAGGGAGACGATCCAGCTCAATTATTACGAAAACGACCAAATACTATGTAAAATAGATGCCTTACTGGCGGGGGGGATGTGATGTCCGAATTTGAACCAACCATTATCACATTTTGCTGTGATTATTGAGGGTATTCAGCCGCGGACCTGGCAGGTTCGATGCGACTCGATTATCCGGCAAACATAAAAATCATCCGGGTTCCCTGTACCGGGAAAGTGGATTTGATGTACCTTCTGAGCGCGATTCAGAAAGGTGCGGATGGCGTATATGTGGTGGGCTGCCTGGAAGGCTCCTGTCATTACAAACAGGGAAATTTCAAGGCCAGACAGCGAGTGGAACAGGCCCGCGCTTTGCTTGAGGAAGTCGGTCTGGAGGGGGATCGCGTTCGCATGTATAATCTTTCTTCCGGGGAAGGACCGACGTTTGCGGCGTATGCAAAAGAGATGACGGAACATATCAAGGCGCTTGGACCCAATCCATTAAAAAACCGGATGGTACATCCTGTAAAAGCATAACCTAAGGAGTAGAATATGGCAGAGGAAGCAATCAAACTGGGTGGTAAAAAGAAAAGTATGTTTATTGACAAAGTCAAGGAGATTATCCCGGATGGGGGAAATCTGAACCTGTGTCTGACCTGCGGGGCCTGCTCTTCCGGATGCCCCGCCACGGGACTTGACGGAATGGATCCCCGAAAATTTCTGCGCATGGCGGCGCTGGGAATGGATGAGGAAATCATCAAATCGGACTGGCCCTGGATGTGTACGATGTGCCAGCGGTGTATCTACGTCTGTCCGATGAAGATAGATATTCCGCAGCTCGTTTTCAATGCCAGGGGCCTGCGGCCAAGGGATCAGCGACCCAAGGGCATTCTGGGGTCCTGTGATATGCAGCTTCGAAACGATAGCGGCAGCGCCATGGGTACGTCCCCGGACGATTTTATCTTTGTGGTGCAGGATGTGTTGGAGGAGTTCAGGGAAGCACAGCCCGAATTTGCCGATATGGAGGCGCCCATTGACAAACAGGGTGCTGAATTCTTTTTGAATCAGAATTCCAGGGAACCGGTGACCGAGCCAAATGAAATGGTTCCGCTATGGAAGATTCTGCATCTGGCTGGCGCGGACTGGACCTATGGCAGCCATGGGTGGGCTGGGGAAAACTACTGTCTGTTTCTGGCGGATAATGATTCCTGGGAAAAAGTCACGCGAACAACCGTCAATCAGGCCAATAAGCTGGGCAGTAAGATATTTCTCAATACCGAGTGAGGGCACGTAACATTCTCAGTCCGGGCCGGACTGAAAAAATTCAACATCGAACACAATTTTGAAGTAAAAAACATTTATGAATATTATGCCAAATGGATCCGTGAAGGCAAGTTGAAGGTCAATTCCGACTGGAACAAAGACTTGAAAATCAAATTCACGGTTCAGGATCCTTGCCAGATTGTTCGAAAGAGCTATGGTGATCCGATCGCGGATGATCTGCGTTTTGTGGTCAAATCCGTGGTGGGCGAGGAAAATTTCATTGACATGCAGCCCAACAAATCAAATAACTACTGCTGCGGCGGCGGCGGCGGATTCCTGCAGTCCGGGTTCAAGGAACAGCGTCTGATATATGGAAAGCTGAAGGATGATCAGATTAAGGCCACGGGAGCGGATTACTGCATTGCCGGATGCCATAACTGCCATGCCCAGATTCATGAACTGAGTGAGCATTATGGCGGTAATTACCCGGTGGTCCACCTTTGGACGCTTATCTGTCTTTCTCTGGGAGTACTCGGACCGAACGAACGGGAATACTTGGGGGATGATCTGAAAGAAGTGAATGTATTCCATCCGGAGACGGCCGAATAATATAGAGGAGGGCAATATGATTGTTGCCAAAAGAAAACCTTTTGATGAAATCAAGCAGCTTCTGAAAGGCTATAAAAAAGTCCTGAATGTGGGATGCGGAACCTGTGTTGCGGTCTGCCTGGCAGGTGGTGAAAAAGAAGTTTCCGTGTTGAACGCTGAACTGGATATGGCCAGAAAGATTGATGATAACCCGATTGAGATATCCGGGATCACTGTCGAGCGTCAATGCGACCGGGAATATCTGGAAGCGCTGGATGCAAAAGTCGGAGAATATGAGGCCCTGCTCTCCATGGCCTGCGGCGCCGGCATTCAGTTTCTGGCGGAGAGATATCCTAAAATCCCGGTGTTTCCGGCGGTGGACACCACCTTTATCGGCGTGAATCAGGCCGTGGGGTGGTATGAGGAACGGTGCAGATCCTGCAGCAGCTGCGTTCTAGGCCAAACCGGCGGCATCTGCCCGGTGACCATGTGCGCCAAGGGGCTCTATAACGGCCCCTGTGGCGGCACTAACAAGGGCAGTTGCGAGATTGATGCCAATCAGCCTTGTGCCTGGTATGCGATATACGAACGTTTAAAGGGACAGGGCCGTCTGGACTGTATCCTGGAAATTACCCCGGCCAATGACTGGCAGAACCAGATACCCCGAACCGTAATTCAGCCCGGTTACAGCAAACCGGAAACAGCCGGAAAATAATGAGGAAGCCGATATGAAATCAGGAAGCAATTTAGAAAAAATCTTAAAGGCTGGTCATTTTGCATTTACGGGCGAACTGGGGCCGCCCAGAGGAACCGGCGTGGATGAAGTCAAACATAAAGCCTCTTTCTTAAAGGGAATGGTGGATTCCGTCAATATTACGGACAACCAGACCGCCGTGGTTCGCATGTCGAGCTGGGCCGCCTCCCTGATCGTGCTTCAGGAAGGCCTGGAACCCAACTACCAGATGGTGTGCCGCGATCGAAACCGTCTGGCCATGCAGAGCGATATCCTGGGCGCCTACACCCTTGGCATCCGAAACATGCTGTGCCTGTCCGGAGATCATCAGAAATTCGGGGATCATCCGCAGGCCAAGGGGGTTTTTGACATTGATTCCATGCAGCTCATTGCCATGGTCAAAAAAATGCGCGATGAGGGAAAGTTTTTGGGCGGCACGGAGATCGAGCATCCGCCAAAGCTCTTTATCGGCGCGGCAGCCAATCCCTTTGCGGATCCTTTTGAATGGCGGGTTCATCGACTGGCCAAGAAAGTGGCGGCCGGCGTGGATTTCATTCAGACCCAGTGTATTTACAACATGGAAAAATTCCGCAACTTCATCAAAATGGCCAATGACATGGGGCTTACCGAAAAGGTGTATATCCTTGCAGGTGTCACGCCCATGAAGAGCGTGGGTATGGCCCGGTATATGAAAGCCAAGGTTCCGGGCATGGATGTGCCGGATGAGATCATCAAGCGGCTTCAGGGCGTGGACAAGACCAAGGTTGCCGATGAAGGCATCAAAATGGCCTGTGAGCAGATTGAAGAGTTCAAGGAACTGAAAGGCGTGGCCGGCGTTCACCTGATGGCCATTGAATGGGAACATAAGGTTCCGGAAATCGCCGAAAGAGCAAAGGTTCTTCCCCGGCCGGTTGTGGACTGACGTTAACTGTAAATTTTAATGCCATAAAAAACCCGAACCGGCTTTCCGGTTCGGGTTTTTTTATTGAAAGCCGTGAGTGAAAATGTTAACCGTCTGTTATGTAGTGTCTGAACGAACACCCTGTTTCCGTTCAAAAAATCGAAATTCGAAACACGAAATCCGAAACAAAACCAAAAAACATAAAATATCTTAATAACAATAACCATGTAATTTCAAGTTGATAGCTTTTGATATTCGAATTTTGTCTGAAAAAGATTTCCGCTCAGACAGTACATTTGAGAAATTATACCGGACCGATTTTACATTTGATATCGGTCACAGCCGTTTTTTTGAGCATTTTATTGATGTTCTCGATCATTTCATTTTTTGTGAACTGCAGGTGATGAATCCAGGCCGAGCTGTTCACATGAACGATGAGCAGGGGCTCTTTATACGCTGCCGGGCGAACATGTTCGGATAGGGATTTGCCGACAATGTCATCCCAGAGGCTGCAGATGGCGATAAATGTGTCGATTTTATCCGGGTGAATCGTTTTCAGAGCTCTGGGCAAAATGGCGCCGATGTGCTCAAGCGGGCGGGTGGTTGTGTCTTTCATGAATCGGATATTATGAAGATAATGGCCCTGATGTCAATAAAATTGAATAGAGATTATGGGAAGGACAGGGAGAGCATACGATGGAAACAGTCAAGATTATTTACGGGGATAAAGTTTGTGAACTGCCGATTGTTGTCGGATCAGAAGGTGAAAAAGGCATCGATATTTCAAAACTTCGTCAGTCCACAGGCCTGATAACCCTTGATCCCGGTTTTGCCAATACCGGAAGCTGCACCAGTGCCATCACTTTTATGGACGGAGAAAAAGGCATCTTGCGATATCGGGGGATTCCGGTTGAAGATCTTGCCGAGCATTCCATTTTTACGGAAACCGCCTATCTGCTGATTAACGGAAAGCTGCCGACCGGCCAGGAACTGAATCAATTTTCCGTTCTTCTCAATGACAATTCCCTGATTCATGAAGATATGCAGTTTTTTTTCCAGAATTTTCCCAGGGCTTCCCATCCCATGGGAATCATGTCCGCGATGGTGACAGCCCTGAGGAGCTTTTATCCGGAGCTGAAAATAAACGAAGAAGAAATCAATCTGACGGTTACCCGCCTGCTGTCCAAGGTCCGCACCCTGGCTGCCATGTCCTATAAAATATCCCGGGGCCACAAGGTGATTTATCCCCGGCCGGATCTGAACTATTGCGCCAATTTTCTGAACATGATGTTCGATAATCCTGTCAGGCCGTATTATATTGACAACACGTTGGTTCAGGCCCTGAATGTCTTCTGGATTCTTCATGCGGATCACGAACAGAACTGCTCGACCTCAACGGTTCGCATGGTGGGAAGCGGCAGGGTCAATCTTTACGCGGCGATCTCCGCGGGGGTTGCGGCGCTTTGGGGGCCGTTGCACGGAGGCGCCAATCAGGCGGTGATAGAAATGCTGGAAAGCATTCTAAAGAGCGGCGGAGATGTCAAGCGGGCCATTGAGCGGGCGAAAGACAAAAAAGATCCGTTCCGGCTGATGGGATTCGGCCACAGGGTGTATAAGACATATGATCCGCGCGCCAGAATCATGAAAAAAATGTGTGACAAGGTATTGGATAAATTAAAAATCAGCGATCCGCTGCT
>CAIVVZ010000127.1 GCA_903909505.1 uncultured Desulfobacteraceae bacterium | reverse complement strand
CCAGCCTGAAAACACTTGCGGCACTTTATGAAACAGCCGACATGCTGATATCAACGGACACCGGGCCCATGCATATAGGAGCGGCCGTAAATACGCCGGTTGTCGCGCTCTTTGGGCCGACAGCACCCTGGCGGACCGGACCCATGGGCAACCAGCATCAGGTTATTCGAGCCGACCTGCCATGCAGCCCCTGTTTCAAGCGCCAGTGTTCGACATGCGACTGCATGGACCACATCCGTGTGGATCAGGTATTGGAAGGCGTTGCCCGGGTCATGACGGCTGGCGGTTAAGCGTAAAAGCCCCATTGCCATGTTTCGTGGTAACCCTGGCCGTTTATGAAAGAATTCATTATGGACCTCTCCGTCATTATCATCAACTGGAATACCCGGGATCTTCTGCTGAACTGCGTCCGTTCCGTTTATGAAACGGCCCGGGATATTTCATTTGAGATCTGGGTGGTGGATAACGGATCAACAGACGGAAGCCAGGAAGCGGTAAGGGCCGCTTTCCCCCAGGTTCTGCTTATTGAAAATACACAAAACAGGGGATTTGCGGCCGCCAACAATCAGGCGCTGAAAAGAATGACCGGGCGTTTTGCGCTGCTGCTGAATTCAGATGCCGCTTTGACGGACGGTGCAGCGCAACAGCTTCTGGCGTTTATGGAATCCACTCCGGCAGCGGGTATGGCCTGTGGCCAGCTTCTGAATCCGGATGGCTCCCGGCAGAATTCCATTGCCAACTTTCCAACCCTGCTCACGCTGATATCCAATGAAACCCTTTTACGAATCGTGTTTCCGCAAAAATTTCCCAGCAAGCGCCGGAATTACCCCGGTCCCATTCCCATCGAATCGGGAATCGGCGCCTGTCTGATGATTCGAAAAACCGCCATGGATGTGGTCGGGGTTTTTGACGAAGCTTACTTTTTTTTCTTTGAAGAAACCGACTGGGCGTATCGAATGAAACTGGCCAAATGGGGAATCTTTTTCGTTCCTTCGGCCCGCATCATCCACGTCCAGGGGAAAAGCGCCGGAAACAGGGTCGCATCCAGAATCCTTTTTTACAGATCGCGCTACATCTACCTGAAAAAATGGCACCCCAAAAGCTATTCCCTGATGCGATGGGTCCTCTTTATCCGCCTTTTGGTCAATGCCGCTCTCTCATTATTGGGGACCGGGCTCTCTCTGGGACTTGTCCCGCGGCTTCTTGACAAAACGCTTATTTACTTTCAACTCATTGCATGGCATTTTAAAGGATGCCCCTGATCTTAAGCACCTGGTAGCCGGACACGGCAAAGACGATGTTTTAGCCATAAGTCCCTCCTTTTCTCTTTAGATGGGAGAATCAGAAGATGCGAATCGTCCTGTTATATGCTCCGCCCTGGAAAATTTCACGGATTGGCGATCCCGTCTACCCCCCGGAAGAAGGACCTCCGGACAATGTTGATCCCGCAGCCGTCACTGAAGGTGATTTTATTCAGGCACCCTACGGACTGCTGTCGCTGGCCGCACAAGCCATGAGAATCGGCCTCAGCGTTCAGATCGTGAATGTTTCCAACTTTCCCTGGCCGAATATCGAAAATCTCATCCGCCGCATCAACGCGGATTTGTTCGGGCTTTCATGCATGACGGAAAACCGGCGCGGAGTGGCGATGCTGGCACAGCTCATTCGAAACATGCATCCTGAAACCCACATCGTTGTCGGCGGACCCCATGTCACGGCGCTGCCGATCGAAACCCTCCAGCATGTTCAAGCGATCGACACCGTTGTCGTTGGAGAGGGCGAAGAAACGTTTCTGGACATCGTTCGATGCCTTCAGGACAATAAACCGGTTCAGGGGATTCCCGGAACCGCCTGGCGCTCTTCCAACGGGTGCCGACTCGGTCCCCCTCGAGAGCGAATTGCGGATCTGGATACGCTGGCCCCTCCCATCAATTATTTTAACCTGCACACGATTTTG
>CAIVVZ010000126.1 GCA_903909505.1 uncultured Desulfobacteraceae bacterium | reverse complement strand
AGATACTGATCTTTTCGCTTTTTTCTTTCGGTTCCGAAAATCCCGAAAATGTCCATAAAAAAATCCATGTTCTCTGCAACCGTCAGATCCAAATACAATCCAAAGCGCTGAGGCATATATCCGATTACTTCCTTTACCCGGGCTCTTTCCTGAACCACATCCAGTCCGTCAATTTGAATTCGGCCCGTTGAGGGGCGGATCATGGCGGCAATCATTCGCAGCAA
This sequence comes from uncultured Desulfobacteraceae bacterium, assembly GCA_903909505.1. GTDB lineage: Bacteria > Desulfobacterota > Desulfobacteria > Desulfobacterales > Desulfatirhabdiaceae > RAAP-1. The sequence continues at coordinate 52,367 of CAIVVZ010000126.1, read as the reverse complement.
CGTGGTTTTACCGGCTCCATCCGATCCCACAAATCCGAAAATGGATCCGGCCTGAACCGTAAAAGAGACTTGAGACACCGCCTCCACTTTTCCAAAACGCCTGGATACATTATCCACCCGAAGGATTGGGGAATCGGCAGTGTTCAGCGTCTTCAGCGGCGGGTCCGTCTTATCGAAACCAGGCATCGGCAGGCATTCCGGATTTTAATTCCATGTTGGGATTGGTCAGCGAAATCTTCACCAGATACACCAGTTTCACCCGCTCTTTCCGGGTCTGGATGATTTTGGGCGTAAACTCGCCTTCAGGCGAAATATAGGATACGAATCCGTCATATTTTTTGTCCGGAAAGGTATCGATTTTAACCTCGACCTTTTGTCCGGGCCGAATTTTGCCGATCTGGGTTTCGTCCACAAACACCTTCAGGTCAATCCGGGAAAGATCGGCCAGGGAGATGACTTCGCGTCCAGGCGTCACCACTTCGCCCGGCTCGACATTCCGGCTGGTCAGCATGGCATCGAAAGGCGCCAGGAGCCGGGTATAGCCAAGCTGAATTTCTGCCAGATTCAATGCGGATGCCGCCGATTGGATTCGGGCGATGGATGCCTGAATATCGGCCTGGGCAGCCTCAATTTTTTTCAGATTCCCCTTTGACAGCAGCAGTGTGGCCTGTGCTTCGGAAAGCCTCGCCCTTGCGGCATCGACAGATTCCTTACGAAATCCTTCCTTAGCCAGGTCAAAAGCTTCCGCGGCGCGTTGTCTGGTTTTTGCTGCGGTTTCATATTTCAGCACAGCCCCATCCCGTTCTTTTTCAGCAATGTATCCGCTTTGGAAAAGATCGTCAAACCGGTGTTTATCTTTTCTTGCGTCATCAAGCGTAATTTCAGCCTCCTGATAAGATAACTTGGCGCGCTCGACATCCTGGGAACGGTTTCCCCTTTCCTGCTCGGCAAGCAGCGCAGCCGCAACCTTAACCGCGGATTCCGCGCGGCTGACCTCAGCCGGAAGCGTATTCTGATAGATTTCCAGGCTGATCTCAAGCTGTTGACGGTTTTCAATGGCCTGGGTCATGTTGGCACGGGCCTGATCCAGGCGGGCCAGAAATTCTTCCGGCTCCAGTTCGGCAATACGCTGGCCGGCTTTCACAGACTGACCTTCATCCAGATAAACCTGTTTGACCCTTCCCGATACCAGAAAGGACAGATTCGACCGGGTGGATTCCAGTGTTCCCGAATAATACAGATCCGCACTGCGTTCCTTGTGCTGGCCCCAGAAAACCAGTGAACCCACGCCCACCAGCAGTAATAAAACTCCCAGCAAAATGATCTGTTTTTTCACTCCAACCCTCCTGGAAAGCGATCAGATGACGGAACGACGGATGTGTTGATTGCCGATTGCGATTCCCTGACGTCATGATTTTACTTTTTTAATTTTCAGAGTCACAACCGTACCCTCGTTAATTTGACTCTCCACGTCCAGAAAACCTTCATATGTTTCCAAAAGGCGATGAACAATGGCGAGCCCCAACCCCGTTCCGACAGATTTTGTCGTAAAAAAAGGGTTGAAAATCAAATTGATATGTTCTGGCGATATGCCATGACCTGTATCGGCGATACGGATCTCCACATACTCATTTTGCAGGTTCTGCATGCAGATATGGATTTTCCCCTGATCAGGAATGGCCTCGGCGGCATTCAAAAGAAGATTCCAGAGAATCTGGCGAAAATGAACCGGATCCATGGCAATTCGAACACCAGGGATCAGATCCGTTGTTATGGAAACCCGCCGGCGGCAACTCACATCTTTTTCAAACAGGTCCAAGGTCTCAAGCAGCACATCCTCCACCCAAAACTCCGTGATATTACCCGACGGGGGCCTGGCAAACAACAAAAAATCACTTAATAGTATGCTTAACCGATCCGCTTCTCTCAAAACAATTCGCATCAATTTTTCCTGACCGGGATGGAACTGAAGCTCTTCTTTCAACATCTGAATAGATCCGGTCAGGGATGCCAGCGGATTTCGGATCTCATGGGCAAGCCCGGCGGCCATTTCCCCCATATAAGCCATGCGATCGACACGACGGACATGCTCTTCCATGGCTAACAGCTTTTTTCTGGAAGACCTGACCTGTTCAGCCAGAAGGCTGCTTAAAAAGGCAACGGCAAAAAAGGCGATCATCGTAAAGACGATCTTGTACATCACCTGAGTCAGATCAACCGCAAGCAGTGACCGGTCATTGACAAAAGGTTTCAGAATGCCATAATACTCGAGATCCACCATCAGGCCATACTGGATACTCGACAAAGCAGCAATAAACATACTGCCTTTCCTGAAAAACAACTGGCTTGAATACACGATGACCAGGATATATAAAAACGAAAAAATACTAGAATAACATCCTGTTGCAAAAATAATCAATGAAACCACGACCGTATCGAGAATAATCTGAAGGTAAGCTATCCCCAGAAGATGAATACCATATCGCAGAATGACGGCATATCCGATCGAGAGGATAAATACGCCCGCAATAATGCCATATAACAATTCCAGGGAAGGATTTGGGGAGATGATCTGCTGCCGGTAATGAACAAAGATCGTCGATCCCAGAAAAAACACGGTAAAAAAAACTCTGAAAAACATCAACCACTTAATTTTTTTCAGAAGATCATTGTCATTACTGACAGGAGTATCCATTGGAATTGCTGGCTATCCTTCGTCTGAATCAGCCGGAAATCGCCCCGGCCAGTTTGAAGATCGGCAGGTACATGGCAACAACCAACCCCCCGATGGTTACACCTAAAAAAACCAGCATAAAGGGTTCAATCAGAGACGTGAGATTTTCAACCGCCTGATCCACTTCTTCATCATAAAAATCCGCTATTTTTTCCAGCATGGCATCCAGCGCGCCGGTAGATTCACCAACAGAGATCATCTGACAGACCATTGCCGGAAAAACACCACTTTCAGACAACGGTTCAGCCATGGTCTGCCCCTCTGCAATTGCAGAGCGAACATTATAAAGGGCACCTTCAATGGTTTTGTTGCCGGAAGTTTTGGCGGTAATATCCAGCGCATCCAATATGGCAACCCCGCTGGCCAGCATGGTGCCCATGGTGCGGGTGAATTTGGCTACCGCAACTTTTCGAATCAACATGCCGACAACGGGCAGCATCAACACAAGCCTGTCAACAAAAATCCGGCCTTTTGGCGTTTTGTAAAACCGTTTGAAAGCAAAAATAAAAACGACCAGGGCGCCCAAAATATAAAGTATTTTACTTTTGACGAAATTACTCATGGCAACAACTATCTGGGTGGGCAAGGGCAGTTCTTTGCCGAAATCGGCAAACATCTGCTGGAAAACCGGAATAACAAATACCAGAATTACGGCCAGCACAATAAAAGCAATGACCAGGGTGACAAGGGGATAGGTCATGGCGCCTTTTACCTGGGACTTCAGCTTGGCAGCCTTTTCCATGTATCCGGACAGCCGCCTTAGAATTGTGTCCAGAATACCACCGGCTTCTCCGGCGGCAATCATGTTCACGAAGAGATCGTCAAACTGCCTGGGGAACTTTTTCAGTGCATCCGCCAAGGTGGAGCCGCTTTCAACCGATTCTTTGATATCCTTGAGCATTTTTTTGAAAGTCTTGTTTTCCTGCTGTTTGAGTAAAATCTCCAGACACTGCACAATGGGCAACCCGGCATCAATCATTGTGGAAAACTGCCTGGCAAACAGGATCACATCTTTTTCAACCACCTTGGGCTGAAGAAATGCGATGTTTTCAAAAATATCCTTTGGCTTTTCCTTTACACGGGATGGAGTTATGCGTAGCCTTGCCAGATGAGACTTAACAGCATGCTCACTGGCCGCTTCCATCTCTCCTTTCTGAATTTTACCCTTCTTGTCTTTTCCAGTCCATTGATATACAGCCATCTTTCCCCCAATTACTCAAGGTCTGCTCGGCCATGAATAGTCATCTGCCCATCATCACAAACCTGAACTTTAATAACCGGTATTTGACACAAAAAGGACCCTTTGCTTGAATAAAAAAAGGCATACGGCATCACCATTCTTGATATGGATCTACCGTATGCCGGTTATGAAAACAAATCAATTTAGTTATAAAGCGCCCAGTTGTTTCCTTTGGCAATCAGGACAACAAAATTGCTTACGGCCAAGGTGTTATTGGGTTTAAAGGAAATGGGACCGGCAATTCCCTTGAATTCCTTGGTTTCTTTCAGGGCCTTTATAATGGCGGCCTTGTCCGCGGCGCCGGCTCTTATGATGGCATCCGCCAGAAGGTTCATGCCGTCATAAGACAGTGCGGAGTAAGGACCGGGGTCCTGATTGAATTTTTTCTTGTAACTGTCGACAAATGCTTTGGCAGCCGGCAGATATTCAATCATGGGCTTTGAGAAGCAGAAAACGCCTTCAGCAGCCTTGCCGGCAATTTCCATCAGCTTGGGAGAATTAGAGCCGTCGCCCACTGCAATCAGCTTGCTGAATCCGCCTTGACGAAGTTGTTTAATGACCAGTGGACCATCATCGTAGTAGGCTGTCCAGAAAACCGCGTCGGGTGCTTTTCTTTTCAACCGGGTCACCAGAGCGGAGTGATCCTGCTCGCCTTTGGCGACCACTTCAACGGCAACCACTTCATGGCCCATAGCTTTCCATTTCTTTTCGGTCAGAGCGGCCAACTCCTTGGAATAGCTGTCTCTCTGATGAATGATGGCCAGTTTCTTGATTTTCTTTTCCTTGAAAAGATTAACCGCGGTAATCACTTGATCGATTCCCGCACTATTGATCTGGAAGCCGTTTCCAGGGTTTACGCCGATCAGTTTGCTGGAATCGGCCACCGGGATGACAATGGAAACACCGGCATCGCCATAAATCTTCAAGGTGGGCGCTGTCGCGGGGGAGCAATAACCACCGACTACCGCCACAACATCTTCAGCGATCAGCTTGTTGGCGGCGGCAGTGGCCTGCTTTGGATCACAAGCATCGTCACTGGTTGTGGTAATCACATTTTTCCCCAGGATTCCGCCTTTGGCATTGATTTCAGAAACCGCCAGAAGGATGGCATTTTCCATGTCCCTGCCAAAAGCTGCTTCGAGGCCGGTGGTTGGAACCATAATCCCAACCTTGATTTCATCGGCTGCAAAGCTTTGACCGACCAGAAAAAATCGCATTACAGCAGCAACTACTGCCATCGAGAACCACTTCTTTGTCAAATATCCCCCTAACATTAAGTCATCCTCATTATGAGATTATTCTTATGGGAGTGCAGATCTCATAAGAACCATGGAACTGACCATAAAAAAACATATAAAAAAATCGATTTTATCTGTGATGCTGGTTTCGTTTTTTTTGTATTTTCATTTATTTATGGCCTGATTTTTTTAAACCAAAATCGAATCTTCTGTCAATGCTTATTTTATTGCCGATATTCAGATAAGTGACAGCTGCAAAAGCCATTATTTCCTTATTTGATCTCGTCAACGCTCAGCGGAAAAACCTCCTGAATAATTATTCTTTGGTGCGAACAATCATCGCCGATATTTTGTTTACATCAATGATTGCATCAAAATACTCTTTCCCGGACAGCTCTCCCAATTGCAACAGATCCTTACTGACGGTTTTCACCCTACCCGTCAATTCTTCACCGCCCAATAGCCGAACCGTAACTTTTTTTCCCTTTTGGACTTCCAGCAGACTTTGAAGGGTATCTCCAGCTTTTATGGCGATGTCTTCCGCAACGCTCGCCTGCACCCATCCGATACAAAATATAAACATGACGGCTACCCACATTTTTTTCATTTCTTTCTCCTTCTTGAAATTTTTTCGGTCTCCCCCAAAATAACGCCTCGTGGCCCCCACGGCTATCCGCTTCAGTTCTCTAATATTGTAGAAAAGCAGTTCTATCAAGGGATTTCTATTCGGTCGATGGTCCAAAATAACTCCCACCTGGTTCCTTTCTTGTTTTTTGCGGTAACTTATGTCAATGATGTCATGGTTATGTTTATTTATGGAGGCATTAAGCCCACTCACCATACTTCCATACCGGATGAAACGCTTTTCTTGACATGGATTGCCAGCCTCTCTGTTGTTTTCGAGGCGGTTTGCATCTTGTCCGTCCGGTCATGAGAACCACATCATCACAGTCAGAAAAGGAATGAATCATGTCGGAATTCAATAATATCAGCATTGTCAAAAAGGCCAATATTTACTTTGACGGCAAGGTCACCAGCCGCACCCTCGTGTTTTCGGACGGGTCCAGAAAGACGCTGGGAGTTATGCTGCCCGGAGAATATCATTTCAACACGGCAGACAAAGAGATCATGGAGATTCTTGCGGGTGACCTGGAAGTGCTGCTGCCCGGATCAGATGGGTGGAAGCCGATCAAAGGCGGGGAAGCATTTGAAGTTCCTGCCCAGTCCGGATTCGATCTGAAAGTCAGCGCCATCACGGATTATTGCTGCTCGTTTATCAAATAAGCTCGGAAATGCCATGGCAAATCCCCTGATCCATCTGCGAAATCAACATCTGGGCGGCCAGATCGGCGGCATGGTCGCGGTGTGCTCGTCACACCCGATGGTCCTTCTGGCAGCGATGGAACTGGCCGCGGCGGAGAGACGCCCCCTGCTGGTTGAGGCTACAGCCAATCAGGTCAACCTCTCCGGCGGCTACACGGGAATGACCCCCGCGGATTTTTCAGTTTTTATCCATCGGTTATCCGTATCCGTGGGCCTGCCTGCCGAACAGGTCATCATCGGCGCCGATCACCTGGGACCTCATGTCTGGAAGAATGAAACCGCCGCAAGCGCCATGGCAAATGCCGCGGAACTGGCTTCCCATTGCGTGGCCGCGGGCTTTCGTAAAATTCATCTCGACACCGGGATGCGCTGCGCCGATGATCCGGGCACTACTGCCCCGTCTCCCGAAATCGCCGCCAAACGGGCCGCGACACTCTGCCGGGCGGCTGAGGCCGCCGCATGCGATCACCGCGATTTAGACCTGCCTCTGTATGTGATCGGAAACGAGGCACCGCCACCCGGCGGCGGCCTGGAAGACGTCTATCACCTGACCGTAACCCATCCGGACAACCTGCTTTCATCACTGGAACTCTACGAACGGGCTTTTCGGGATGCCGGACTGGACGCTGCCTGGCAGCGGGTAGTGGCAGTGGTGGTCCAGCCCGGCGTGGAATTCGGCGACCGGGTGATCGCCGCCTATGACCGGGATCGGGCAGCAGCGCTTTCCGCCTGTCACGCCCGGTTGCCGGGCTTTATGACCTTTGAAATTCACGCCACGGATTATCAGACGCCGGATGCCCTGAAGCAGATGGTAGCGGATCATTTTATCCTGCTGAAGGCCGGCCCCTGCCTCACATTTGCCTTTCGCGAGGCGGTTTACGCCCTGACACATATCGAAGAGGCACGGCCCGGCATTCAAGCGCGCTCAAATCTGCGCAAAATCATGAAAACCCTGATGGACGCCCACCCCCGGCATTGGCAATCCCATTACCCGCAGGGCCAGACGGAATCGCTTTGCTTTCTGCGGAATTACAGTTTTCGGGACCGCATCCGTTATTACTGGGCTTATCCCGAGGCAACAGCCGCTTATGAGCGCCTGATTCAAAACTTAAGTCGCCCCATTCCCGATGCCCTGCTACGGCAGTTCTTCCCAGACCTCTATCCTGAAATTGCGTGTGGCGAACTCCAACCGGATCCTCGGACAATCATCAGGCGTCGCATCCAGAATGCCCTAAAACCTTACACGAAGGCGTGTCGATAAAGCGATGGACAAACCGGCTAAAAACCAAAAGCTGAATTTTTCCCGCAAAAAGCCGCTTCCTTCCCTGATCGCCGCCTTGATGAAGCCAAGTTCCTATAATCATTACGTAAAAGAATGTGAGCTCATCGAAACCCATGCCTCATGGGTCATTTTGACCGGGACGGTTGCCTATAAAATTAAAAAACCGGTCAATCTGGGGTTTCTTGATTTTTCCTCACTTGAAAAACGACGGTTCTGTTGTGAAGAGGAACTGCGGCTGAACCGAAGGCTGGCGCCGGAGATTTACCTGAGGCTGGCGCCGGTTTTTGGGTCGCCCGAACAACCGAAATGGACCGGAAACGGCCAAGCTATTGAGTACGCCGTCAAAATGGCGCAGTTTCCGCAAGAGGCTCAACTGGATCGGACTCTTGCCGGCGGCAATCTTCAGCCGCGACACATCGATGCGTTTGCCCGTCTGATCGCTTGTTTCCATCAGCAGATCGCCATTGCCGGGACTGACTGCAGCTATGGGGACATGGATCACATTCGAAAACCTGTCCAGGATAATTTTCTTCAGATCCGCAGACACATCCCAGAAGGAAAAATACTTCAACCGCTTGCTGAATTGGAAGACTGGACCCGGGCCGGGTTGAATGCGCTGGAGCCGGTCTTTGTGCGCCGCAAATCCGAAGGATTCATCCGGGAATGTCACGGCGACTTGCACCTTCGGAATCTGGCCTGGATCAAGAATACCCCTGTCGTATTTGACTGCATCGAGTTTAATCCCGACTTAAGATGGATAGACGTCATCAGCGATGCGGCGTTTCTGGTCATGGATCTGCGGGACCGTCATCAGCCGCAACTGGCGCAACGATTTTTAAACCTTTACCTGGAACAAACCGGCGACTATATCGGTCTTAATGTTCTGTCGTTTTACCTCACCTACAGGGCACTGGTTCGCGCCAAGGTCAATGCCATCCTGGCGATGGAACCCGGAATCGGCAAAAAGCTGAAGGCTGAAGCCGAAAGGGATTTTTGCAGTTACCTGCGGTTTGCAAAGCGTCATGCCGGACCGGGCAGACCGCAATTGATCATTACTCACGGTATGTCGGCATCGGGAAAAAGCACGCTGACCCAGCCGATCCTCGAGCTCCTGGAATCGATTCGAATCCGCTCCGATGTTGAACGAAAAAGGCTCGTCGGCATGAAACCGGAAGCAAACGGTCATGCCATCTTCGGTGAAGGGATCTATACCGACGAAGCCACGAATCGAACCTATGCCAGACTGGCTGAACTTGCCGGCCAAATACTGGATGCGGGGTATTCGGTGATTGTTGACGCGGCATTTCTTAAAATCGATCAGCGGCGGCGATTTCAACGGCTGGCAGCGGAAAAACAGGCGCCATATATCATTCTGGAATGCATGGCCTCGCCCGAAACACTCCGGCAAAGGATTGTCGAACGCCCGAAAAATGCATCCGATGCCGATGCGGCCGTTCTGGAGCATCAACTCCGCAACCGGCACCCCCTGAGTGAAAGCGAAAGGCTTTATACCCTTGAGATCGACACCGAGGTCCCTTTTGATGCCCGGTATCTGTCAGAGAAGATCAGATGCAATCGTCAGGATGCAGGATAAGATCCGGGATCGATAAGAAGGCATTCTCACGATTTTTTAACTTGACATGCCTATCAATCGGGAGAATAATAATTTTTTTTAAAGACTGTTTGTAAAATGTCACTGACTTAAGTAAGTTACCCAGAAAGCCCCAGCGGCCCCCCTTTCCAAAGTGGGGCTTTTTGCTTTAAGTCAATGGCACTGATTATATTTAAAAGAAGGTGTCTATTGCAACTGAATGTCAGGGATGTAGCCGGAATTTTCAATATTTCCGAAAAAACCGTTTTTAACTGGATCAAACACCGAAATCTTCCGGTTTATCATGTCGATGAAGAATACCGGTTCAGCCGTTCGGAACTGCTGGAATGGGCCAGTGTCACGCAAACGGATGTCACATCCGAAATCATCAATGCACCCGACGAAGACCCCTTGCTGATGCCTCGCCTGGATGAGGCGCTGCAGGCAGGCGGAGTGAATTACAGCGTCAGCGGAACGGACATGGCTTCTGTGCTGGATTCGGTCGTCCAGGCCCTGAATCTTCCCGGGGAAGCAGACCGGTCCTTTCTTTATCAGGTATTGCTGATGCGGGAATCTCTCGGGTCAACGGGAATCGGCGATGGCATCGCCATTCCTCATGTCCGAAACCCGATTGTTTTGCAGATCCCCAGCTCAATGATTTCCCTGTGTTATCTGGAACAGGCGGTGGACTTCGGCGCTCTGGACGGGCAGCCGGTAAGCATCCTTTTTACCCTCATCAGCCCGACGGTACGCACCCACCTGAACCTGCTCTCGAAGCTGTCATTTGCCTTATCCGATGCACGATTTAAAACCGTCATCAAGCAGCAGGCTTCCCGTGACGAGATATTTGCCGAAGCCCGGCGCATTGAAGAAAAACTCCCCGCTCACTGATGGCCCCGCCGGCCCCCCTTTGTCAAAAAGAGAGGGGGAGCTTTTTCACGGAAGAATACGGCATGGAATTTCGAGAAAATCATATTGTGAAAGACTAACGATGCGGCTCATTCTGTTCTCCATAATGATTTTGTGTTTCAGCGGCCTTTGCTCCTTTTTCTCCGGCAAAAATCCCCGCTTTGCCAATATCATGGGCGCGGGGGGAACCGTACTGGGATGCCTGATCGGCCTGGTTCCCGCCGCAATCGTACTGTGGACCGGGCAGACAAGGGGATTGCATCGGGCATGGCTCATTCCCTTTGGATCTTTCTCCCTGCAACTGGACGCCCTTTCCGCGTTTTTTCTGTTTACGGTTTTGATTCTGTCCGCGGTTGCCGCCATTTACGGCAATACCTATCTGTGGGATTACAGAAACCGGAAAAACCTTGGCGCCTCATGGTTATTTTTCAATATCCTGGTTGCCAGCATGATCCTGGTTGTCATTTCGCATAACGGCGTGCTGTTTCTCATGGCATGGGAAATCATGTCCCTGGCCTCATTTTTTCTGGTAACCTTTGAAGATGAAAGCGAGAACGTCAGAAGGGCCGGATGGATCTACCTGGTTGCCACGCACATCGGAACCGCCTTTCTTTTCGTTCTCTTTATCCTGCTGGCGCATCGGGGGCCATCACTGGATTTTGACCGTTTCATGGCTTCCGGCCTGAATGGCACTTCCATGGCCGGTCTGGCATTTCTGCTTTCGGTAATCGGTTTTGGCACCAAAGCCGGCTTCATGCCCTTTCACGTCTGGCTTCCGGAAGCCCACCCGGCTGCCCCCAGCCATGTTTCCGCCGTCATGTCCGGAGTTATGATCAAGACCGGCATCTATGGCCTGCTGCGGATGCTGACCTTTCTGGGCCGCCCGGAACCTTGGTGGGGATGGCTGCTAATCGCCATCGGACTGGGCTCGGGCATTCTGGGAGTTCTGTTCGCTTTGGCTCAGCATGATCTGAAACGGCTGCTGGCGTATTCAAGCGTTGAGAATATCGGTATCATCACCCTGGGGTTGGGACTGGGCGTGTTGGGACTGGCTTTGAATCAACCGGCTCTGGCGGTTCTGGGATTTGGTGGTGGTCTGCTGCATGTGCTGAATCATGCCCTTTTCAAGGGTCTGCTCTTTCTTGGCGCGGGTGCGGTGTTGCATGCAACCGGTGTGCGGAACATCGAGCAGTTGGGTGGACTGATGCGCCACATGCCCTGGACCGGAACGCTTTTTCTGACCGGATCCTTCGCCATCTGCGGTCTTCCGCCGTTCAATGGTTTTGCGAGCGAATTCCTCATTTATGTCGGGGCTTTCATGGGCACGGGGCTTTCAGGAGTTTCGCTTTCCAGCATCGGTGTCATCACCGGACTGGCCGCAATTGGCGGGTTGGCAGCCGCCTGCTTTACCAGGGCCTTTGGCATTGTTTTCCTGGGCGAACCCCGGCATACCCCTGCCCTACAGGGACATGAAATCGGCTGGGGCATGCGCATCCCGATGCTGCTCCTGGCACTTGGCTGCCTGTCTATCGGGCTTTTGGCGCCCTTCATCATTTCAACCATGAATCCGGTGATCGGAAACGTCACCGGTTTGTTGAAAAACGACATTGCTGCTCACCTTGCAATAGTGACCCTGCCGCTTCAGCGGGTAACGGTGCTCTCATGCATTTTTATCCTGATACTGGGGCTCTTGATCACTTTGCGCAGCCGCCTGCTTTCCGGCAGAACGCCCCTGGAAAGCAACACGTGGGAGTGCGGTTTTCTCAAGCCCACGGCCCGCATGCAGTATACGGCATCCTCTTACGCACAACCCATTACCGCCATGTTTGGCTTTTTTTTGCAGACGCATCGAAAGATGCATGCGCCGGAAGGGCTTTTCCCATCCAAAGCCAGCCTGCATACCCACACCGATGATGTCTTTTCAAAAAGCCTCTTCCAGCCCCTTTTCCGCGGCATCGAGCGGCTTTTTCTGCGATTGCACTGGTTGCAACAAGGCCGCGTTCAAATCTATATTCTCTACGTGGCCGTAACGCTTTTAGCCCTTTTGATCTGGAACCTGAGATAACCCTTTTATGCAAAGCCAATCCATACTGCATCCGCTGGCGGCACTGATCCTATCCCCGCTGCTTCCGGGAATCATCAACCGGACCAAGGCGTATTTTGCAGGCCGAAAGGGTCAGCCGCTGCTGCAAGCGTATTACGACCTGGCCCGATTGTTTCAAAAAACCCCGGTTTACAGCCATACCACTAGTTGGATATTTCGCGCAGGTCCTCTCGTGGGACTGGCCTCCGCAATCACGGCGCTGCTGGTGCTGCCCATCGGCGGCGGTGCGGCATGCCTCAATTTTACCGGAGATCTGATTTTTCTGATATATCTTCTTGGCGTGATGCGTTTTTTTACGGTTGTCGCAGCTCTTGACACCGGCTCCGCATTCGAAGGCATGGGCGCCAGCCGGGAAGTCCAGTTTTCCGTTTTGGCGGAACCCGCCCTGCTGCTCAGTCTTCTGGCAATGGGGGAAATTGGGGATCTTGCCTTGGCTGCCGGCGTACCGGGACCCCTTCCCCGTCTTTCGCTTTCCGGAATCTATACCAGCCTGTCGTTTCCCGCCTGGATGCATTCCGGAACGGTTCTCCTTCTGGCAGCCAGCGCCCTGTTGATCATTCTTCTGGCTGAAAACGCACGGATTCCGGTTGACGATCCCACTACCCATCTGGAGCTGACCATGATTCACGAAGTCATGGTGCTGGATCACAGTGGACCGGATTTTGCAATGATTCTATATGGCGCGGCCATCAAACTCTGGATATTCAGCGCGCTGCTGGCAGGCGTACTGGTTCCCGTTCGCTCTGGAAATTATCTGCTGGATGGCGCGGCAACTCTCGGCGGAATTTTTCTTCTGGCCGTTGGCATCGGCGTGATTGAATCTTCGATGGCGCGGCTGCGGCTGTTGCGCGTTCCTCAACTGCTGTCCGGCGCGGGCGTTCTGGCCATTCTGGCGCTTGTTCTGGTGTTAAAGGGATAATGGAGTGTCATGGAACTGTGGATTGATGCACTGATTGTTCTGCTGATTCTGACCAACCTGAAGCTGATCGGCTCCAGCCGATTGAGCGCCTGCATTCGCATCGTGGCGCTTCAGGGGATTTTGCTCGGGATTCTTCCGGGACTGGTGGGTGCAGGCCAGATGACGCTTCGAGCCATCCTGCTCTCGGCAATGACCGTCTTGCTCAAGGGCATTGTTTTTCCGTGGCTGCTGCTAAGATCCATGCGCTCCTCCAGCGTGCGAAGAGAAATGGAACCGTTTATCGGATATTCCACCTCGATGCTGGTCAGTGTCGGCCTGCTGGCGCTGGCCATATGGATGGGCAGTCAGCTCCCGCTGCCGATTCCCCTGAAATCGCCGCTGGTTGTGCCGCTTTCCCTGTTTACCATCATGGTTGGGCTGCTGGCAATTGTCAGCCGGAGAAAAGCCCTGTCGCAGGTATTGGGCTACCTGGTCATGGAAAACGGCATTTATGCATTCGGACTGGCATTGGCCTTGAAGGAGCCCCTTCTGGTCGAGCTGGGGACCCTTCTGGACGTTTTCATGGCGGTTTTTGTGATGGGCATCGCCATTTTCCACATCAACCGGGAGTTCGATCATATCGATACGGACCTGCTGAGCACATTAAAGGGCTGACATGATTCTGGCATTGATTTTTCTTCCGGTTGCGGCAGCCCTGGCGGTATTCGGGCTGAAACACGCAACAGCCATCCGGGCCGTGCTCATGGCAGCCGCCATCGGTCATGCCGTGCTGACTTCCCTGGCATGGATTTACCCGCCGGCGCCTGTTCTGGATGGATGGCTGCTTCTCGATGCCACGGGGCTTCTCTTTCTGAGCATTACCAGCGCGCTCTTTGTGGTGGTATCCCTTTATGCCCTGGGATATCTGAAACGAGAGGACTGGGGAAAGCGCCAGGACTTTGAAGACGGCTTTCTGTTCACCAATTCCAGGGAATCGGCCTTTGTCTGCTGCCTGCTGCTTTTTCTGGCAATGATGACCCTGGTCACCGTGAGTCAGCACTTCGGGCTCATCTGGGTGGCGGTCGAGGCCACAACGCTGGCCAGCGCGCCCCTGATCTATTTCCACCGGCACCGTAGATCTCTTGAGGCCACCTGGAAATACATCATGATCTGCTCGGTCGGCATCGCACTGGCACTTCTGGGAAATTTCTTTCTGGCTGTCGCCGCCACCCTGTCTGAAACCGAACATGTACCGATGCTGCTTTCAAGCCTGACCGGAAAGGCTTCGCTGCTGCATGTCCCCTGGCTGAAAGCCGCATTTCTCTTTCTGCTGGTGGGGTACGGCACCAAGCTGGGGCTGGCACCGATGCACACCTGGCTGCCGGATGCACACAGCGAGTCTCCATCGGTCATTTCCGCGCTGCTTTCCGGAGCCCTGCTGAACTGTGCCTTCCTGGCCATATTGCGAGCTCAGCAGGTCTGCGTTGCGGCCGGCCAGGGCCTTTTCGGACAGAACCTGCTGCTGGGATTCGGACTTTTTTCCATGATCGTTGCCGCGGCCTTTATGCTGCGACAACTGGATTTCAAACGGATGCTGGCGTATTCAAGCGTGGAGCATGTCGGCATTCTGTCACTTGGCGTCGGCCTTGGCGCCCATGCCGGATACGGCGCCATGCTTCACGCGGTCAACCATTCTTTGACCAAGGGCATGCTGTTTCTGGTCGCCGGAAATATCCTGGCTGTCTATCAGAGCAAATCCACCCGGGAAGTGCGCGGTGTCATCCGCGTTCTTCCGGCTTCCGGCGCGCTCTGGGTCATCGGCTTTCTGGCCATCACCGGCTCTCCGCCATTTGGAACGTTTCTGAGCGAGCTGGTCATCCTGAAGTCCGCTCTGGATCAGGGGCGATTTGTCATTGCCGCCGCTTATCTCCTGATCCTGTGCATTATTTTTGTGGCCATGGCCGCTATCGTGCTTCCAATGGCCCAAGGGAACCCTGAAGGATTGCCTGCATGGGATAGAAGCTCCCCGCCTTCTTTTTTTTCCGGAGAGTCGCCGCTTGCCGTCATCCCCCCCCTGATGCTGGGAGCCGCGGTTCTGGTGCTGGGCCTTTACATTCCGCCCTTCCTTCAAAAGGTTCTGGAACAGGCGGCAAGAACCATCGGGGCGGTTTAATGCAGACAGCTCAGGTTACAGGAGTGATCATCCATGTCCGATTCAGTCCCTGAACGGTTTTTCCTTTCCAGCGGACAGGCGAAAGACATCCGGAACGCGCCCGTCCTCAGTATGGAAGCGTTTCAAGATGCCGTAATCCATGCGGTTGAGGAAGGGGGAAGGATTTCCGCCTTGTTCGCTCAGCCTTTACATGGCCGCAGCATGCGTCTGTGGGCCATGCTGTCACAGGACAGCCGTTCGCGTATTCTGCCGCTTTGCACCGACATGGAGGAGGAAGCCTTTCCTTCCCTGACCCCGCTCTGCGCCCAGGCGCACTGGTTTGAACGGGAGATTCATGAACAGTGGCGCTTACTGCCCAAAGGCCATCCCTGGCTGAAACCCATTCGCTTCCATGCACCATACAGGCAAAACCATCAACAACCCCCTGCCGGAAAGATGCCGGAAATCGGCGTGACGGACTTTTTTCAGGTTGAAGGCGAAGAAATCCACGAGGTCGCTGTCGGACCCGTGCATGCCGGCATCATCGAGCCGGGACATTTTAGGTTTCAATGTCACGGAGAAGAAGTGCTTCACCTTGAAATTTCTCTGGGCTATCAGCATCGCGGCGTTGAAAGGCGCCTTTCGGGCGGCCCCGGCAACCGGACGATTCATTACATGGAAACGTTGTCGGGCGATACCAGCATCGGCCACGCAACCGCCTACTGCCAGACACTTGAGGCACTTTCTGGGGTTCGCATTTCAGCCAGAGCCCAGGTCATCCGGGGCATTGTACTGGAACTGGAACGTATTGCCAATCACACCGGGGATATGGGAGCCCTTGCGGGAGATGTGGGCTTTCTTCTCACGCTTTCTTACTGCGGACGCATTCGCGGAGATATTCTCAATATGACGGGGCTGATTTGCGGCAACCGCTTTGGTCGCGGCATCCTCAGACCCGGAGGCGTCGGCTTCGATATTGACGCGGAAATGGCCAAAGCGCTGCTCAGCCGGCTCGATGTCGCTGAAAAAGACCTGACCGTTGCCATCAACCTGCTCTGGAAAACATCTTCCGTGATGGCGCGTTTCGAGGGAACCGGTGCCGTCAGCCGGGAAATGGCCGAGCTCATGGGTCTGGTCGGTCCCGTAGCCCGGGCCTGCGGCATCGAAAGAGACGCGCGAAAGGATATGCCTGAAGGGATTTTCCGGTTTACACAGATTCCGGTTTCCACCTGGAACACGGGAGATGTTCTGGGCCGGGCTCATGTCCGGTGGCTCGAAATTCAACGATCCATTGCGTTTATCCGCGAACAGCTCCAAAGTCTGCCGGAGGGCCAGTTGCAAAGCACACTGCCTCCCCTGCCTCCGGACCGACTGGCCGTTTCTCTGGTGGAAGGCTGGCGCGGAGAGATCTGTCATGTGGCGCTGACCGACAGCCAGGGGCGTTTTGCCATCTATAAAATTGTCGATCCCTCATTTCACAACTGGTTCGGCCTGGCCTTTGCACTACGGAATCAGCAGATTTCCGACTTTCCGCTCTGCAACAAGAGCTTTAACCTGTCCTACTGCGGACATGATTTGTGACAGGTGTCAGGAACCAGAAAGGATGATACAAAGATGTTAGACACACTTCTGGCACGCATCCAGCAGAAACACCGGACGATAAAGTTTCCGGACGGCCCTCCGCCCGAGCTTCCGGATCGGTTTATGGGGCGTCCGGTCATCAACTCTAAGGATTGCCCTTCGGGCTGCGCCCGGTGTGTGGAACTCTGTCCCACCCAGGCCATCACACAATCAGAAGGTTTCGGGCTGGATCTGGGAGCCTGTCTATTCTGCGCGGAATGCACCCGGGTCTGTCCGCGCCAGAATATTCACTTTACAAAGGATTATTGCATGGCCGTGCGCAGGCGCGATGATTTGCGAATCAACGATGTCCGACGATTTCAGCATGCAACGGCCCTGGATCAATGTTTAAAGCGCCTGTTCGGCCGATCCCTGAAACTGCGACAGGTGAGCGCTGGCGGTTGCAACGCCTGCGAAGCCGACACGAACGTTCTGGGCACCGTGGGCTGGGATCTTGGCAGATTCGGCATTCAGTTCGTTGCTTCGCCCCGTCATGCGGACGGGCTGCTCATCACCGGCCCGGTAACGGAAAATATGCGCATGGCTCTTCTGAAGACCTACGCGGCTGTCCCGGAACCCAAAATCGTGATCGCCGTCGGGGCCTGCGCCATTTCCGGCGGACCCTATAAAGACCATGAAGAAGTCCATAACGGGGCCTGCGATCTGCTGCCGGTTGATCTGCTGATTCCCGGCTGTCCGCCCCACCCGCTGACGATTCTGGATGGACTTCTAAGGCTCATCGGTCGAATTGAAACCTGATGGCTTCGTAAAAGTCCAATATCTGCGTTGCGCTTCATCCTTCGTCATTGCGACGTACCCAATAGTACGGCAGGCGAAACGCCGGTACTTTGTGCCATCCCAGTTTTTTTCCCAACTCAGCCGGGGTCAATCTTTTGTTCTCACGACATATCCTGAGAAAATCGCCCGGAAGTATTTTGGCTTTGACCGTTTTGTACCATTCGGTTTCGAAGATATTCGCTAAGCCATCATCTTCATTCTCAACGATATCAAACGTACTTCTGTATTCTGCTGGATTGACTTGTTATATGTTAACCTTCTTATTTAATGAAGTTTTTAGGGGATTGACATATCTTGAAACAAAGGCATAGCCATATTAAATTATATCATTATATTATGGTTTACTGGATGCTTGATATCAAATTGTTATCAAAACTAAAGGCTATGCTTGTTTGGCAATTCGTCACAACCATAACTTTGTTGTAAATTCTAAATGCGTTTGATCTGGGACTCACACTATATGGTATTGACAGTGCCATAGCACATGCGAGATAATTGTTATAAATTTGATCATTTGCGGCAGGGGAGAACTCAGGTGAGAGGCGTAACGGATGGACAATTTAAAGGCAAAACCAACTTTCTCTGATACCGCCCAGAAGACGGAGTTACCCCATCGCAAGCAAGCGTTTTTACCTTCGATATTTTAGCAAAGGAAATCGCTTGCGGAATACGATGTTTAAATATAACTGAATAATGGAGATCGCAATGGAAAAATCAATGCGAAGATGCCTGCTATATGGCATTATGTCTATAATATTTCAAGCATCCGTTTTTGCGGGACCTGTGCCAGATTCAGGCCAGAATAAATGCTATAACAACAGCGTTGAAATTCTTTGTCCATCGTCAGGTCAGCCGTTTTATGGCCAGGATGCCAACTACGCGATTAATTCGACATCCTACACAAAACTGGATATCAACGGCAGCATCCTGCCGGATTCCGCCACATCATGGGTGATGGTTCGGGACAATGTCACCGGTCTGGTCTGGGAAGAGAAGCAGAATATGGATAATTCTGCAAATAACGCAAATCTTCACGACGCCGACAACACTTATGCCTGGTATAACAGCAACCCGAACACCAACGGCGGCAATTCCGGAAATTTCGACAGTGGTGCGAATACCGAAAGCTTTCTCAAAGCTCTTAACGACGCTCATTTTGGTGGATATTCGGACTGGCGGCTTCCTTCCATCAAAGAACTGACCGAACTGGTAAATAGAGATGCTATCAATCCCTGCATCAATCGAGATTACTTCCCCAACACAAAATCATTATCTGACTGGACGGATTCATTCGATTACTGGTCGTCCGATACCTACGCCTGGAATACCTCCCTTGCATGGGTCATGAATTTCAGTTACAGCAATGGCAACCAGACCGATAAGTCTATTGCCAGACGTTTCGTTCGTGCCGTGCGAGGGGGGCAGTCCATACCCTTGGATCGTTATGTGGTGAATGACGGCACGGTTACCGATACTTTCACGGGCTTGATATGGGAGCAGAATCCGTCCGATAAAACCAAGACATGGGAACAAGCGCTTGCCTATTGTGAAAGCCTGTCTTTTGCAGGAAATACAGACTGGCGTCTTCCCAATATCAATGAGTTGAACTCTCTTGTGGATTACAGCCAATATAGCCAGACATTCAATCCTGCCGATTCCCCTATTGCGCGCAATGCCCGTTACTGGTCGTCCACTACCGTTGCTTACAAAAAAGACTACGCCTGGCAAGTATCCTTTGATTACGGCATCGTCTCCGATGCAAAGAGCAATAACCTCTATGTTCGCGCTGTCCGGGGGGGGCAGAACCCAACACCGACACCTACCCCAACTGCAACGCCTTATTATCTGAAATTCAATGCGCTGCCCTTGTCTGAAATCAGTGTTGAAAAAATCGTGTGCACGGATATTGATCTGAGAAATTTAATTGCGGTTTTAAAAAGCTCATCTCCGCCCTCGGGTGTTTTGACTTTCTATTCCTCAATATTTTATTTTGTATCGCCTGAAGAAGCATTATGGTTTTTTTCTCAAAAAGACATTTTAAGCAGAAACAGGTTTGTTCAATGGGGAAGTGAGGAGCGTATCAAGAGCCAGAGCTCAGGCGCATTTCCATCAAATGGTTCATGGGAGAATGATGCGTTTAAGCAGTTTTTTGAAAACAGCCCTGTTTCTCAGTGCAGCGGATTCGTAAATTCCGGTTATTATTTTCTGTTTGGATTTGCCCCGAATGGGGATATTAGTCAGTTTCAAGGGGCTGCATTTACTTTTGTCCCATAGATCATTCTCACATTTAGGGGAAGAGTAGAGAGCTGACCCAATTCCTCATTCATTTTTTTCTTTGATGGAGTTCCGGAAAGACCGGCTGAGAAAGCTATAATTGAAAAGATCTCTGCAGCGCATGATGTCGCTCCTGGTCTAATTCGGCACTTAAGGTTAGTTCCGCAACCTGCGCCCTTCCATTTCCGCCGATCAGCATCACCGACGATGAGCGGGTACCGTATCCCGGGCTTTGGATAAACATGGGAGAAAGTATCCGCTCCCATTCCCTGCCGACACCCGTATCCGGCAGTCTGTCATCCGGCGGAACCTCTCGGTTTTTCAGAAGCTGAAAGATCGGATCCATATTCACGGGATCAGAATTCAAAACCGCTGCTTTCAGCAAGGCAATCCCTTTTTCCACCTTCGGCCAGGGGGTGTTCAGAAGATGATTGCTCAGGCCATGCCATCCGGGCTCGAGCTGGCGGACTCCAGGCCCCCGATTGGAATAGTAATACAGTCCGGCTGCATCTCCGACGATCAAATTGAATCCACTGTAAGTTTGACCGACGGCCGAAACCGCCTTGAGATAGTCTTGAGAAGGACTATTCCCCGAAAGAAAGGCGCTCACCAGATGACCGCGTGACGGCGCGTTGGGTTTGGGCCCACCGGGTTCACGGTAATTGGTGATGGCCGCAAGCCTGCCGGATCGGGACATACCCAACCAGGTTCCGCCGCCTTTTAAATCCCGACCTGCCAGAATATCCGGATGATCTTCCCAGAACGCCATGGGCAGGGTGGGACGATCATAGAACTCATCCCGATTAGCAGCCAGAATTAGGCGATATTCCGGATGGACGTCATAGGCCAGAAGAATCAGACACATGAACTCACCATTGACCAGATAAAAGGGTTTATGGTATCATCACAATATAGCTTTCCGCCGTGCTTGCCAGGGCAACGAAACATTGAAGCACAATCCCTCCCTTTGAAAAGGGAGAGGCCAAAGGAAGATTAGCCTGTTGACTGAATAGCTAACAATTAACAATTTCATATAATCGCATGGTATTTCTTTAATCATATTTCGTTATGGAGGATATTTCAATGAGAGAAGTGGTGATTGTCAGTGGTTCCCGGACCGCCATCGGAAATTTTGGCGGAGCCTTGATGAATGTTCCGGTTGTTGAGCTTGGCGCGGTGGTGATGAAAGATGTTTTAAAGAAGGCAGGCTTGAGACCGATTGCGGATGACGCCATGAAAGCCAATGCCCCGGACAAGTTAAAAGACCAGGGATTGATCGAGCTTGAAAAAAAGTCCTGTTCCTGGGATGACCGGGCCACACCGATTGCCATTGATGAAGTCATCATGGGAAATGTGCTTCAGGCAGCCCAGGGACAAAACACCGCCAGGCAGGCCATGATCCGGGCCGGGCTTCCCAAGGAGACCCCGGCGGTTACCGTCAACAAAATCTGCGGCTCAGGCCTAAAGGCCATCGCCATGGGAGCGGCATCCATCATGAGCGGCCAGGCGGATGTGATTCTGGCCGGCGGGCAGGAAAACATGAGTCTGGCACCCATGGCCCTTCCCAAAGCCCGCTGGGGGTATCGGATGGAGCTGACCGGAAAGGGCGAAATTACTGACCTGATGGTATTTGACGGACTGTTCGAGATATTCTATGGATATCACATGGGGCTGACCGCCGAGAACATCGCTTCAATGTACGGCATCAGCCGTCAGGAGCAGGACGAGCTGGGCGTTTTAAGCCATAACCGAGCCATGGCAGCCATCAGGGAAGGCCTCTTTGCCAAGGAAATTGCACCGGTCATCATCGCATCCCGCAAAGGCGATATCGTTTTTGATACGGATGAGCGGCCCATGGAAACCAGCCTGGAAAAAATGGCCAAACTCCGGCCGGCCTTTAAAAAAGATGGTTCCGTCACCGCGGGAAATGCTTCCGGGATCAACGACGCCGCGGCCGCCGTTCTGATGATGAGCGCTGAAAAAGCCAAGGACATGGGTCTTGAGCCCATCATCCGGATCAAGGGTTTTGCGGCCGGCGGCCTGGATCCAGCCTATATGGGACTGGGACCGGTTCCCGCGGTCCGAAAAGTGTTGAAATCCACCGGAATGACGCTAAAAAATATCGACATGATCGAGCTTAACGAAGCCTTTGCGTCTCAGGCCATCGGCTGCATGCGGGAGCTGGGGATTGAAAATGATCGGCCGAATGAACTGGGAAGCGGCATTTCCCTGGGACATCCCATCGGCTGCACCGGCGCTCGGCAGATGGTCACCGGCATGTATCAGATGCAGCGCAAAGGATACCAGAGCGGCCTGTTTACCATGTGCATCGGTGGAGGCATGGGAATGGCCATGATCGTGGAGCGATAATCATTTTTTTCTTTACTTGTTCGGTAGTTATTGGTATGAATAAGAGATAAATGAAGTCATTGCCATTATAGGAGACAGCAGATGGATATCAGCAGAAAACTGGGGATACTGGTGTTTTGCGGCGTTCCGGCAATTATCGGCGGCGGTATTATATATGGTTTTTTCCACAGTTATACACCGGTTGTCATTTATGAAGTATTGCTCCTGTTTGTTGCCGGAGGATTTGTCAGCAAGTAACAACCTCCTGACTATTTTTTGCATGATCCTGTCTTGATTTCAGCCCTCAATGCATTTTTTTTATTTGCATTGCGGGGCTCTGAGTTATTTCTGCTGGTTCCCAAGCCGGAGCTCGGGAACCAGCGGAAAATCACGAATTATGGCCATTCAAAGTTTAACCCATTTCACAGAATGCAACCCTTCCATGAACGATCCAGCCAACAGAAATCTGAAACTGTGGTATTTTCTGACCGTCTTCCTGCTCTCCGCGCTGATGCTGGGATGGCTTCTGTGGCCGTTTCTGTCCGTTATTGTCCTGGCCGCGGTCATTACCAGCGTTTTTAGCGCTGTTTTCCTGTTTTTCCGCAGATTCTTCAATGCTTCGCTGTCATCGCTGCTGACCTGTATGCTTATATTTCTGATTCTCTTTGTTCCGATGGTGTATTTTGTCGGAGCCCTGTCTCAGGAGGCCTACGGCCTTTACGAAATGGGGAAAGACGCGGTCATCAGCGACCAGTTGGAAGCACTTCTGGCCAATAACCGGCTCATTGAAAGGGCCAACCAGTATTTATCCAGATTCAATTATGTTCTGACAGGCGATGAAGTCAACAAGGCCGTATCCGAGCTGGGGAAAAGTGTCGGATTTTTTCTCTATCAGCAGGCAAGCGCCGTTGCTTCCAATATCTTGAATTTTTTATTTTATTTTTTTTTCATGCTGATGTTCATCTATTATTTTCTGGTTGACGGCCATAAACTGGTTGCGTTTGTCGTCGAATTTTCCCCCCTGCCGGATGATCAGGATCAGAAACTGATTCAAAAATTTAATGACATGGCCGGCGCGATTCTGATCGGCAATGGCCTGAGCGGGCTCATACAGGGTCTTGCAGGCGGCATACTTTTTTCCCTTTTCGGGTTGAAATCCCCGATTCTCTGGGGGGTGATCATGTCCCTGGTCGCTTTTCTTCCGATCATCGGCACCGGCGTGGTGTTTATTCCGGCAGCGATCTATCTGTATTTGACGGGCAGGTTGGCCGCGGGGATTTTTTTCGTGATTTTTTATCTGGTGCTTTCGGTGATCATGGAGTACATTTTCAAGCCGAAACTCGTTGGCCATCGGGTCAACATGCACACCCTGCTGGTATTTCTATCCATCATGGGAGGTGTTAAACTTTTTGGAATCCTGGGGATCATTTATGGCCCGCTGGTGGTTACCGCGTTTTTGACCCTGACCGATATTTATCACGCAAGTTATCAATCTCTGATAGAAAATAAATGCAGTGAAACGATAAGGTAGTTAAAATGACAGAACTCGAAAATATTCCCGATATTCGCCCCAACATTCGCATTGACAGCGAAATGAAAAAATCCTATCTCGATTATGCCATGAGCGTCATCATCGGCAGGGCACTTCCGGATGTCCGGGATGGCCTCAAGCCGGTTCACCGCCGCGTACTCTTTGCCATGCACGAGCTGAGCAACGACTGGAACAAGCCCTATAAAAAATCCGCCCGTATCGTCGGCGATGTCATCGGTAAATACCATCCTCACGGCGATACCGCCGTATATGACACCATTGTTCGCATGGCGCAGGATTTTTCCCTGAGATACCCGCTGGTAGATGGTCAGGGAAATTTCGGCTCCATCGACGGCGATCCCCCGGCTGCCATGCGTTACACGGAAATCCGCATGAAACGCCTGGCCCATCATATGCTGGACGATCTTGAAAAGGATACGGTCAATTATGTGCCCAACTATGATGAATCGCTCTCGGAGCCATCGGTTCTGCCGGCCAAGATCCCCAACCTGATCATCAACGGCTCATCCGGCATTGCGGTCGGCATGGCAACCAATATTCCGCCCCATAATCTGAATGAAACCATCGAGGCCATCAAGGCCATTATTGACAATCCTGTACTTAGCTTTGAAGAACTCATCCGCATCATACCGGGTCCGGATTTTCCGACCGCCGGATTTATCTACGGAAGAACCGGAATCCATGATGCCTACCGGACCGGCCGGGGTATCATCCGGATGCGGGCCAGAACCCTTGTTGAAAAGGACAAAAAAACCGGCAGCGAAACCATCGTGGTTACCGAGCTACCCTACCAGGTCAACAAGGCCAAGCTCATTGAATTTATTGCCGAGCTGATCCGGGATAAACAGATCGAGGGCATCCGGTTCATCCGGGATGAATCGGACCGGGATGGCATGCGGATCGCCATGGGTCTTAAAAAAGATCAGGCCGCCGAAGTCATCATCAATCAACTCTATAAGCACACCCGGATGGAAAGCAGTTTCGGCATCATTTTGCTGGCGGTCGTCAATAACCGGCCGGAGCTGCTGACCCTGAAAGAAATCCTGGAATATTTTATCCGGCACCGCAAACAGATTATTGTCCGAAGAACCCAGTTCGACCTGAAAAAAGCCGAAGATCGGGCTCATATCCTGGAAGGGCTCAAAATCGCCCTCGACAACCTGGACGCCGTGGTCAGCCTGATCCGCCAGTCTCCGTCACCGGCAGAGGCCAAAGCCGGGCTCATTGCCACTTTTACTCTTTCGGCGATTCAGGCCCAGGCCATACTGGATATGCGGCTTCAACGGCTTACGGGCCTGGAGCAGGAAAAAATCATCGAAGAATACCGGAAAACGCTTAAAGACATCGACTGGTTCAAGCAGATTCTGGGCAGTGAGCTGATTATCCTCAAACTGATCAAGGACGAGCTGACCGAAATTCAGACGGAGTTCGGCGACCCCCGGCGAACGCAGATTATGGAAGAAACCCGCGAGATTACGCTTGAAGACATGATTGTGGAAGAAGACATGGTGGTCACCATCTCCAAAACCGGCTATATCAAGCGAAACCCCATTACACTGTATAACAGCCAGCGCCGGGGCGGAAAAGGCAAGACCGCGATGGAAACAAAGGATGAAGACTTTGTGGAACATCTTTTTGTGGCATCCACCCATCATACGTTTCTCTTTTTTACCAATCAGGGAAGACTCTACTGGTGCAAAGTCTATGAAATTCCCCAGGCAGGCCGCGCCAGCCGCGGAAAAGCGATCATCAATTTATTGAATTTTCAGAATGAAGAGCGCCTGACGGCCGTACTTGCGGTATCCAAATTCGAACCCGGATATCACATCATGATGGCCACCCGCAGCGGCGTGGTGAAAAAAACCAATTTAATGGATTTCAGCCGGCCCCGTGCAGCCGGCATTATCGCCATCTCCCTGGACGAAGGCGATGAGCTGATTTCCGCCAAGATTACCGACGGCACCCTGAATGTATTCCTTGGCTCAGCCTTTGGCAAATCCATTCGTTTTCATGAATCGGACGTGCGCTCCATGGGCAGAAACGCCGCCGGAGTCCGGGGAATGCGGCTGAGTCAGGGAGACTCGATTGTGGGAATGGAAGTATTAAGCCACGGCCAGACCCTTTTCGCCATCACCGAAAACGGATTCGGGAAAAGGACTTCGATTGATGAATATCCCGTCCAGAAGCGCGGGGGCCTTGGCGTCATCACCATTAAAACAACGGAACGAAACGGCAATGTCGTGGCCATTCTTCTGGTGGAAGAAGATGACGATCTGATGCTCATGACGGACAATGGCAAACTCATTCGAATCCCCACCCGGGGCGTTTCCGTCATCAGCCGGAACACCCAGGGCGTCAAACTGATCGGAATGGAACTGGCTGAAAAAGTAACCAGCGCAGCCAGACTGGCTGAAAAAGAGGAAGAATTAGATGAATCATATGAATCAGACGAACCAGACGAACCAGACGAATCCGGCTCCCCTGCTGAGTCCGCCTGATTTAAAAATTGGCGTGGTCGGAGGCGGAAGCTGGGGAACGGCCCTGGCCAATCTTCTGGGAACCAAAGGTTATGCCATCGATTTCTGGGTTTTTGAAGAAGAAGTGCGATTCCAGATTCAGAACTTTCGGGAAAACCGCATATTTCTGCCCGGCATTCCCCTGTCCGAACGGCTGAATCCGACCGGGGATCTCAGACAGGCGGTCATGAATAAAGATCTGATCCTGATGGTGGTTCCTTCTCATCTGATGCGAACGGTTTCCCAGCGTATGTCCCCCGATGTGCCGGACAGCGCCCTGATCGTTTCGGCATCCAAAGGAATCGAAAATCAGACCCACCTGACCATGAGCGGGGTTCTGGCCCAGACCCTTCCCCACGTTCCCGAAACCCGGATCGCCGTGCTTTCCGGCCCCAGCTTTGCCAAGGAAGTGGCGCTGCAATCCCCGACGGTTGTCACGGTGGCTTCAAGGAATACCGAAACGGCAACTCAGGTTCAGCATGTTTTTGCCACGCCGGCCTTCAGAGTCTATACCCATGATGACGTTATCGGCGTGGAGCTGGGCGGCTCTGTAAAAAATGTCATTGCGATTGCCGCGGGCATGATCGATGGTCTCGGACTCGGCCTGAATACCCGCGCGGCATTGATTACCCGGGGGCTTGCCGAAATCCGCCGCCTGGGACTCAAACTTGGCGCCAATCCCCATACCTTTGCCGGACTGGCCGGAATCGGTGATCTGGTCCTGACCTGCACCGGCGATCTGAGCCGCAATCATACGGTGGGCAAAAAGATCGGAGAAGGAAGAAGCCTGCCGGATATTCTTTCAGAAACCCGCACGGTGGCCGAAGGGATTAAAACCGCGGAATCGGTATACAATCTCTCCTCCAAACTCGGGGTTGAAATGCCCATCTCGCATGCGGTATATTATATTCTTTATGAAGGATTGTCCCCCAAAGAGGCCGTATATCAACTGATGACGCGGGATCTGAAGCATGAAATCGATGATTTCATATGACAGATGGCTGATGACTGTCATCCGTCGTCTGGATAAAACGATGTGAATATCAATCAAGGTGAAGCACAATATGCCCCGGAAATCATCTGTCAGTGAATATTCTTCGGAAGTTCCGGATGAAACCGCAGCGGTTCAGCCCAGGGTCCGCCAATTCCGGCACAAGGCCGAAGGACACCGGGGACGGCTGAGGGACAAATTTCTGGAATCCGGTCTAACCGGTTTTCACGATTATGAAGTGATCGAGATGCTTCTGACGCTGGCAACGCCCCGAAGAGATTGCAAGGAAATCGCCAAGGCAGCGCTTTCGCGTTTCAAAACCCTTCAGGGCGTTTTGGAGGCTTCTCCCGCAGCGCTTCTGGAACTCAGCGGCATCGGCCCCCAGAATATTTTCGGCATTAAATTGATACAGGCGGTTGCGGATCGGTATCTGGAAAAGCGAATCACCCAAAAAGACATCATCTCGCATTCCAAGGCGCTTTTTGAATACCTCTATTACAACCTGCGGGATAAAACCCGTGAATGTTTCAAGGTGATTCATCTGGATGCTAAAAACCAGGTTCTGGGCATTGAAACGCTTTTTGAAGGATCCTTATCAACAACAGCGGTCTATCCCAGGGAAGTTATCCAGGCAGCTCTGAACCATCATGCCGCGGCAGTGATTTTTGCCCATAACCATCCATCCGGAGACCCCGCACCATCTTCCGATGACATGGCCATCACCCGGAAACTGATCTTCTGCTGCGATATCATGGGAATAACGGTCCATGAACACCTAATCATCGGAGAAAACCGGTATTTCAGCTTTGCGGATGAAGGGCATATCGCCAATATCTATCGTGAACTGGAATCTCTAAGCCTATAAGAACTTACAGGCAGGACCATGCAAAAAACATCATCTCCTCAGCCATATTGTTTTGGCAAACTTGAAAATGTCTTTCCCGAAGGCGAAGACGGACTTCGAAACACACCGGAGTCCTGCGTTCCCTGTTGCCATAAAACCGAATGCCTGCGCGCGGCAATGGCCGATGCCGGCGGATTGAAGCTTCAGGAAAAAAATGTGGACAGGGCATACACAGCCGGGATGATTGGCTTTCTGGGAAGATGGTCCCGAAAAAAAGATCTTCAAAGACGACTATCAGAAAAAAAAGGGGTGAGTCATGAAAACGATTAAGGATATTGCGATTGCTGGAAAAAGGCTGTTGATCCGGGTTGACTTTAACGTGCCGCTCGATAAACAGCAGCGGATCACCGATGATTCCCGAATTCAGGCCGTACTACCGACACTGAAGTATGCCCTGGCTCAAAAAGCCAAAATCATCGTGGCCTCCCACCTGGGAAGACCCAAGGGAAAGGTTTCTCCGGAATTCAGCCTGAAACCGGCGGCAGAGCGCCTGAGCGTGCTTTTGGATCAACCGGTTCAACTGGCTGGAGATTGCGTGGGAGAATCGGTTGAAGCCATGGTTGCGGCCATGAAGCCCGGAGACATTGTGGTTCTTGAGAATCTTCGGTTTCATCCGGAAGAGGAAAAAAACGCGGACGACTTTGCCAAATCCCTGGCCGGGCTTTGCGATGTCTATGTCAATGACGCCTTTGCCGTGTCCCACCGGGCCAATGCATCCGTTGAGGCCATCACCCGGTTTGCGCCCCAGTCCGTTGCCGGATTCCTTCTGAAAAACGAGATCGATTATTTCGATAAAGCCATGACCACTCCGGAGCGGCCCCTGGTCGCCGTTATCGGCGGCGCAAAGGTATCCAGCAAGCTGGCGGCCCTTGAAAACATGCTCCTTCATGTGGACAAGATCCTCATCGGCGGCGCCATGGCCAACACCTTCCTTCGGGCCATGGGGATTTCCACCGGAAAATCCCTGGTGGAAACCGACTTGATCGAAACCGCCGGAAGCATTCTTAAAAAAGCGTCGGAAAAAGGCGTAAAAATCTATCTTCCGGTGGACGGGATCACCGCCTCCCAGGTTGAGGCAACCGCTGCCTCCACTGTTTTTACGGTTCAGGAAATCCCGGGTGACCAGATGATTCTGGATATCGGTCCGGCCACATCCCTTTTGTATGCCGAAGCGCTTCAGGGCGCCAAAACCATTGTCTGGAACGGCCCCATGGGCGTTTTTGAGATGACGCCTTTCAGCAAGGGGACTTTTGACATGGTGAACCACGTGATTGCATCCGGCGCCATCACCATTGTCGGCGGCGGCGATACCGATGCCGCCGTTCATCGATCGGGCAAGGCGGACCGGATTTCCTATATTTCAACCGGCGGCGGCGCATTCCTGGAGCTTCTGGAAGGAAAAACCCTGCCGGGTGTGGCAGCCCTCATGAGATGACACCTTTCTTCCCGAATCGATATTCTTGGTGATTACGCATGGAAAAAGAGTACTATCCCAATGTCAACAGACTATTGATCAACGCTGACGGCAGCGGGAGTAATGGATCACGCGTAAGACTTTGGAAAACAGAAATGCAGCGTTTTGCTGATGAGACAGGCATGGAAACTTCTGTCCGTATTTTTCCTCCAGGAAAAAGCAAATGGAATATAATCAAGCACAGAATGTTTTCATAAATAAGCCGGAACTGGCGGGGAAGGCCTCTCGTAAGCATTGAAACAATATTAATCCAGATTAGTGCAACAAAAATGAATAAGGGGTTGATAATTCAAGCATCAATTGATATCAATAGCTGAATTTTCAATACTCATCGACCACTATAAGCTATACTCCAGAATCACTATAAGCGAAGAAGGAGAATCGATCCATGCCCAAGATGCAGACCAGTTTCAACGGTTTGGTGCAACTCCTGGCAAAACACCTTTACCCGGAACCGGATGTTTTCATTCGAGAGCTCATCCAGAACGCCCATGACAGCATCCGATTCCGCCAGGTTACAGAGCCTCAGCTCCAGGGAGTGATCGAAGTTTATACGGATTCGACAGCACTCACCATCTCCTTCATCGACAACGGCAAGGGGATGGATAAGCAAGGGATAGAGGATTTTCTGAGCACCATCGGGCAGTTTGGCATCGGCTTGCTTTCCGCATTTGTGGTTGCAGAGCAGATCGATGTCTATACGTGGAGAACCGGATCGGATCAAGCTTGGCATTGGAGCAACCGTGGTGGTGAAGAGTATGAACTGAAAGAAATACCCGCTGCAAGCATTCCCACCGGAACCAAAGTGGTGGTGAGAATCTCCTCTGACCACCGCAGCCATATCGAAGAAGAAAAGGTGCGCAAGACGATCAAGAAATACGCGGATTTCATTCCCTTCAACATCATGCTCAACGGCAACGGCCCCGTCAATGTGAAGGACGCCCCCTGGCATCGTTCTGCCTGGGCGAATGAAAGGGAATACCGTCAAGCCTTGTCTCGCTTCCTCAACGACCGTTATCCCGACAGTCCTCTGCACATCATCCCCATTCGCAGCAAATCGCCGCAGGCTTATGGAGCACTCTATATCTCCGACCGTCATATATCCGTTCTCAACACCACCGGAGTTGTGGACATCTTTCAGGAGCGGATGGCCATCCGCATGAAAGATCAGGAAATCCTGCCTGAATGGGCCAAGTTCATTTACGGCATCATCGACAGTCCGGACCTGCACCCCACCGCCGCCAGAGATAATGTTATCAAGGATGATGTCTATTTCCGGCTTCGTAAAGTGATGGGCGATTTGATCATTCAGTCCATCATGGAGCTCTCCAAGACCGACAAAAGCAAGTTCTTTCGCATCTGCAAATGGCACCATTATCACCTCAAGGGCATGGCGCGGCACCACGAGGAATTCTTCGATGCGGTCATCGATCACCTTCCCTTTGAAACCAACAAAGGGGATATGACCTTGAAGGAATATGTGAGCCGCCAATCGTATGAACCCGGAGAGAGGGTTCCCGTCTATTATTTCTCTTTCGGCTACGATTCCAATCAGTTCTACGAACTCTGCGACGCCAGGGGCCTTCTCACCATCAATACCGGGAAAACTCATGACGAAACGCTTGTCCGGCGCTATGTGGAGCGCTATCCCGAAACGCTGGAACTCAAGCAGATGGATCATCTTGATGATCCCGGCCTCTTTCAGCGACTTACCGAAGAGGAGCACCGGCCCTTTTTTCCACTGGAGAATGCCCTTCGCCGTGCCATGGAAAGGGTGGGCATTACCCGTGTAAAACCGGTAACGCGGCGATTCAGGCCTTCCACAATGAGCGCCGCCATCATCGCAACACAGCGCATCGAAGCTTACGACAAAATGCAGGCATTACTCGAGCAGCCCTTCATGATAGAAGGTTTGGGTGAATTGGCTCAAGAGGTGGCGGAGAACCTCAGCAAGACGCCTCTTGATCTTTTTCTCAACTCGGACAATGAAATCGTTCAGATGCTAGCAAAGCTTGATAAAATTGAGGCACCCAATTATCAGAACATCCTTCTGAACGTTTACAACAGCGCCATTCTCTATTCTCAGCACCGTATGACCCCCGAGAGTGCCAAGATTTTCTACCACCAGATGCAGCAGATGATGCTGGCATCACTCAAGCTGGAAACCGAACTGGATAAAGTGCGCAAAGAAAAGGAGGAACTGCTGTTCCGCGAATTCGAGCGCAATCAGACAAAAGCCATCACAACGTCCCATCGCGAATGGATTCGTTTATTCGTGATGATGCCGTATCAGTCGGAATACGACAGGATAGAGGAGGCCCTGCGGGAAATTCTGGAGTCCTCGCCCTATTTCTTCGAGCTGCAACTGGCCCGCTCCCGCCACATGGAAGATACTGTCAAGGCAAACATCCAGACTCACATTCTTAACGCGGACGGCTATATCGCGGACATCAGCACCCATAGCCCCAATATCATGATGGAACTGGGCTGGATCTATTTCGAACCCGACCTGGAGAAGCGGCTGACTCTAGTGCTCCGCGCAGATGATGGCAAAGAGCACCCTGTGGATATCGCCGGGAAATTGAGCATTGGGTACCCCTCTCCCAATAGCGAAAACCTGAAAGAGCACTTGCAGGGAATCTTTGAAAACCATGAGCATCTCCAAAATTTGGCGGATCATGTCAAACAGCGGCAACGGAAGCGCTTTCTCTCACCGTGCTTGTTTAAGAGCTTCGACCTTCTGTCGGACAAAGAGAGGTTGAAAACCCTCTGCAAGGCATTCAAAACCATTGAGGAAGTCCTCGATGCAGACAAGGACCTTTTTCGGCGACGCGTTGCCGATGCGGGTGATGAAAAACTACACTTCTTGTGGGACGCGATTCAGGATCATCTGAAGAATCTATGATTGTGGTTGCTGCCCTGAAACGTCTGAACGGCAAATGCCCTTGATGAGGTTGATTCCCATGATAAAGACCATGAGACCCGGTGGTGTTTCTTTTCGTCTCGAAAAGTATTTCATCAGGACCGTTAGCTGAAGACAGAAGAAAGTGACTATTCCATGACCACCCCGGAATCCACCATCAAAAGCCTGCAAGAGATGGCATTTGAAACACGCAAGGGTGGACTGTACCTCAAAGCAGCCCGGCTCTTCCGTCAGGCAGGAGAGATAGCCGTAGCACATCAGGATGAAGAGAGCCGGATTGGATGTTTGTTTTGGGAAGGCGCATGTTTGTCTCATGCCGAAAAGAACGAGGAGGCGCTGCCCCTTCTGATGGAGGCGGCGGCCAGTCGCAGCCCGGCAGCCGACCCCGCTGACATTTACAATGCAGCTACAAAAACCATCGAGATTTGCCTTAGGCGTAAGCCAGTTGTCTTCTGCCGAAAGTTAATTGAGCAAACTCAGTATTGGCTTGAAACGAACCGCAAGGAGGAATGGCGACACAAGCTGGATTGTCTGGCGGGAGAGCTGGATTTTTATCATGGCGATTATGAAACGGCCTACGACTTGTTACTGTGCGCTTGGAATGTTTGGCGAGATCAGCATCCCTGTTATACTGCGGTATCTCATCTTGTATGGCTGTGCAAAGCAGCCTTTCGGAGAAAAGATATCGACAATCTCCGGAAATGGGTTATGACTATTGAATCCACTAAGAAAAAGGGTGAGTTTGATAAAATTTTCGCCACCGAATCCCGCCTCCTCCTCTTCCGATCGGAGCGCACACCGAGTAATGATTTTTCAGTTGCGGCAGACCTTGCCGTCTCTGCCATAGACCACCTGGAGATTTTTGAAGGAATCACAGGTAAGGAATTAATCCCTTGTTTGCGTATTCTAATTCTGGCCAGCCGGTGGCCGGATGTGGAGCGCGTGCTGGCCAAACATCCCCTGGGAGTAACCTTTGACGCACTTTTGTTCCTTGGCGATGAACGGCTTTGCCGGGCCAGAGAGGCTCTGGGTATGGAGGTACGGGATGATGAGTACGACACAGAATTTCCTGATCCCTCTGAAAAAATCTCTGAAACCAAAACCGGACTGCAGTTTCTTTCCGAGGCCGTCTCTTTCTACGAACAAGCGATGGATGAAGCCGGAAAAGAAGACGACCGATTGGAGACAGATCACTACACCAAAACTCTCAACGAACGTCTTTCCCGTGTAAAGAGACTGGAAACCGCAGTCAAGCGTCTGATGATTCTCTGACAGGGGTTACTCTGAACCGTCTGAAACGGCAGATGCCCTTGATGAGGCCGTTTTTCATGATAAAGACCAATCATCCGGTGCATATCTCATTTCTATTGTGAAGAATATTACATCAAGACTTTCAGCGGAAAACGTACACAGGTGACTATGCCATGACCACACCTGAATCCACCATTGAACACCTGAAAGAGATGGCACGGGAAGCATACAAGGGTGGATTGAATCTCAAAGCAGCCCGATTCTTCCATCAGGCAGGAGAAATAGCCGAAGCACACCAGGATGGAAGAAGCCGGGTGAACTGTTTATTTTGGGAAGGCGAATGTCTGTTTGAAGCCGGAAGATGCGATGAGGCCTTGCCCATCCTGATGGAAGCGGCTGCCAGCGGCAGCCCGGAAGCAGATCCGGCGAACGTTTACGCTGCATCTATAACGACCATCAATTTATGCATAATGCGAAAATCGGTTTCTTTTTGCCGCAAGTTTATTGAGCAAACCCGGTCCTGGCTGGAAACGAGTCGCAAGGAGGAATGGAAGCATTTGCTGGATTTGCTGGAAGGAAAGTTGGAGTTCAACCGTGGCGATTATGAAGCGGCGTACCACCTTTACCTGAATGCCTGGAATGTCTGGCGTGAAGAGTATCCCTCCTTTACCGCAGCGTCCCATCTTTTCTGGTTATGCCATGCCGCTTTTCAACGAAGAAATGCCCCCAGTCTCAGAAAATGGGTTACAGCCATTGAAGCCTGTAAGAAAAATCTCGAGGAATGTAAAGTTAAAACCAATGAAGCCCGCCTCCTCCTCTTCCGTGCGGAGCGTACATCGTACAATGACTTTTCCGCTGCAGCCGACCTTGCTGTTTCGACCATAGATCACCAGGAGCTTTTTGAGGGAAGAACGGGAGAGGATTTCATCCCTTGTTCGCGTATTCTGATTTTGGCCCAGCGATGGCTGGATGTGGAGCGCACTCTGGCGAATCATCCCCTTGGAGGAAGCTTTAACGAGCTTATGTTTCTCGGCGATGAAAGGTTTTGCCGGGCCAGAGAAGCTCTGGGTATGGAGGTGCGAGATGATGAGTACGACACAGTATTTCCTGATCCTCCTGAAAATATCCATAAACCCAAAGTCGGCCTGCAGTTTCTTTCAGAGGCTGCTTTTTTCTACGAACGAGCGACAGATGAAGCCGGAAAAGAAGACGACCGATTGGAGACGGATCACTACACTAAAATTCTCAACGAACGTATTTCCCGTATAAAGAGACTGGAAAACGCAGTCACTCAACGAATGTAAAGACGGGTCATCAGTTCATTTCTTCATGCCTGATTCTCCAAGGAGGAGCCATGCT
Organism: uncultured Desulfobacteraceae bacterium; assembly: GCA_903909505.1. Lineage (GTDB taxonomy): Bacteria > Desulfobacterota > Desulfobacteria > Desulfobacterales > Desulfatirhabdiaceae > RAAP-1. Next base: position 16,885 of record CAIVVZ010000126.1, on the reverse strand, counting down.
TTTCAAACGAATCCTGAAAGTTTTTTCCGCAGCGGACGGAAACGAGATTGCCCATAAAATCAGGGAGTACTTTGCAGCGATAGATGGAGTTGATGTGGACGGCCATAACGGCCAGCTCCCCGACGGAGCCAGAGGTGTGGCGGTCTTTGTTTTGACCGAAGAATCCTTTCAAGACCCCGCTTTTGGCCACACGCTAACCGAGTGCCTTCAAGAGGGGCTTCCCGTGGTGCCCGTAGTGCCAGGAGATCCTCAACTGTTTTACTTTTCATCCTTGCCCGACGTTCTCAAGCCAATCGCAAAGCGAAACGTCTTGGGATGGAAAGCCAACGATTCTTCCGTTACCGATGGGAAAAAAGTCTGTGAACACATTAAAGCGTGGCTCGGACTGGCTCTTTTCAAACGAGACCGTAAACTGTTCATTTCCTACCGCAGATCAGATGGTGCGTCGGTTGCCGCAGCCGTCCATGACTACCTTAGCCAGCGGGAATACCGGGTGTTTCTGGACACCGAAGATATTGCTGGTGGGGATGTCGTTCAGCGGCTTATCCATGAGGCCATCTTTGACCGGGATTTTCTTCTGCTTGTCGATTCTCCAGAGGCCGCCGACTCGAAATGGATTCGAGAGGAGGTGGAAACGGCCATCCTCAACCGGATCAAGATACTGGTTCTGCGGTTGCCAGGAGGCAGGATGTCTCTTCCCCCCGAAATCACGGTATTTCCCTATCTGGATATGAACAGCCTCCCTCACCTGGAAAAGTTGTTGCAAGATGCCATTACGGCAAAGATCCATTTTGATCTAAAGGTTGAAGACGCCTTGGACACTCTGGCGGAGACCTACGGAATTCAACTCAGCCTCGAAGGAACGCGCAAAGTGTTTCTCACCCGCCGAGTCTCACCCCGGAAAATCCATAATGTGCTCCTTCACTTTGAAGACGCACCCCATTCCTTGGAATCGCTTTATCGCTTATATTACGATTATAAAGACTATCGAAGCAGGGGAAAGAAAGTGTCCACGGCGTACTTTATCCACCGGAGTCCCTGCCTTTCTCCTTTCCAAAAGGAAACTGTTCAATGGGCAAGGAGAAGAGACCCCCTTGAGATTGGTACCATAGATGAATTCATCTCTTCCATGGTGTAACACACATAGGGCATATCCCGGAGGTAAATTATGGTAGTAAAGCAAAAACATCACGCTAAGCACAAAAAACCTCTAATAGGTATCTCAGTCATGCTCTCCGCCAGTGTGCCCAATGAGCTGAGCTCACTTATGGATGCTCAAGACATTTTGACGGCTTTGATCCTTTTTACGCAAAAGATTATTGCCTCCGGAGGACAGATCGTTTTTGGCGGACACCCTACAGTGACGCCTCTCGTCAGAAAGGCGGCTTTATCCATAAACGGTGAAAAAGAAGCAGTTCTCCTGTACCAGCTTCGCCGTTTTCGAGAGCAGGCGCCCGAAGAAATCCGGGATATAGAGGCATTTAGGGAGATTCACTGGATCGGAAGCGAACAGGGAGATGTTCCCATGGAATTGGAACTCAGCGAGATGCGGGATGCCATGTGCGGCGCATCCCAGGCCGCCATCTTCATTGGGGGAAAAACGAGCGGATATCTCGGGAACAAACCAGGTATTCGCGATGAATACGAGCGCTTCCTCAAGCAAAATCCCGGAGGTCCCGTGTACCTGCTTGGTGTCATGAACGGTGAAACCGGAAGAATCATCCAGGAGTTGGAACAGCAAAAACAGCATGAGCCCAACTGTCTATCGGACAAGGAGCGGCATGTCGTTTATCATGAGAACAACATCGACTTGATCGCCCCCATTGTGGTTCAGGATATTGCCAGATCAATGCACATGAGAGATTAGGTTTTAATTAGTTCACAGTCTATCTAAATCTGCTTGGGACAGAACATGTCAAAGATCATAAATCTTTACAAGCAGCTTTGCAGCAAAGCGTTTTTATGGGCGGCATGGCAGTCTGGTAAATCCGTTTCCGATAAGAAAGTCTTCGCGCACTTTTCAGGACAGGGAGCTCGTCACGCAGGACATTGAATGCGTTCAGGGACAACGCATACGTCGAATCATGGCCGTGGTCCGTCATGGCGCGACTCGACAGAGATAGGCCTATGTCGTCGTGCTTTGAGTACCGACAATGCTTTGGGGTCGTGATCGAGCAATGCCAAGGCGCTGCTGATGGCCCGGCTCGGCAGCAGATCACCGCTCTCATATTTCTGGAAAGCGCGGGGCCCTCCCCCGATCATTTGTCCAGCCATTGCCTGACTGAGACTGAGCTTTTTACGGATGCGGCGGATTTCCTCCGGTTCAAGTAATCCCTCACCTCGGGCCTTGAGTCGGTTCAACATTCGGTCAGATACTTTCATATCCTCACCAGTAACGATGCCATCTTCCGAATCATCGCAATACCAGCCGGGCATATCAAAGGTGATCTCCTCACCTTTGTAGGAAAGGGTTACCGGCCTTACACCACGATGCATCGCTGCACCTGTTTCGGGATAGACAGGATCATTGGTCATTATTTTTCTCCTTGAAAGACAGCAACAAAAAATCTGTGATCACATCTGAGGTAAACTTTATATATAGCACACCAGCCGGCGATGGAACGTGATAAACATCCTGCCAAAGCCGATGATTGGTTTGTGAAGTCATGGATTTATAAAAGTGACTCCGTTGCATGGTTTGAATCGTATCCACAATCTCGACACGACCAAAACCCAATTCAGCAGCGCTTCGAAACGCCTTGACGGTAATAGCAAGTTTCTTCTCGCTATTAAACGAAGCCTTTAATGCTCCAAGATCGTAAGTTGGTTTTCGCTTTTCCATTTATTAAAATATGACATCTTTATGGTGTAATGTCAAGACCCATCATGATCATTTTGCCCACGCGATGTGGATCACCATTTGAAAGATATCTGTCCATTATCATACCAGTTGTGGTATAGTGAAAGCGTTTTGTGATTTCAGCACAGATTTGTCTGTTACCGATTTAAACTTCCACTGTTGCAGAAAATCTGAGTTCCACAGATTGTTGAGAGGAGATTTATTTTGACTCAAAACAGTGACGAAAGTTAACCATATGAGTTTACAAACGAAAATATTCACATCAGTAGCCGTGGGTCTTCTGATCCTTGCGGGATATTATTTCAGAATCCCGATCTGGAAGATGACTGTTCATTTTTATGATCTCATGACAGATCGGGAGGCCATTCAGTCCTACATCGTTTCCTGGGGAATGGCTGCGCCGGTTGTCTTTACTGGGATTCAGATTCTCCAGGTTGTTATCGCACCCATTCCCGGCGAGGCGACCGGATTTATCGGCGGGTTTCTTTTTGGGGCATTTAAAGGCTTTTTGTACTCCAGCATCGGCCTTTCTGTCGGCTCCCTGATCAATTTCGGCATTGGCCGGTTGCTGGGAAAGCAGTTTATCCGAAAACTGATTCCGGCAAGCCAGATAAAACAGCTCGACAAGCTGGTTCACCGGCAAGGCGCCATTGTCCTGTTTATTTGTTTTTTATTCCCCGGATTTCCGAAGGATTATCTGTGCCTGTTTCTGGGCATCAGCAACATTCCTTTCAAGCTTTTTTTTGTCATGGCAACATTCGGCCGAATGCCCGGGACCCTGGCGCTCAGCGTTCAGGGAGCTTCCCTGTATGAACAAGAGTATGTCCTGATGATGGTCATCACCGTGTTCTGCATTGTATCTGCATATTTATCCTATCGCTACAAAGAAAATCTGTACAACTGGATGGAAAAGCTCAACGGTAAATGAAGGTCTTGACCATTGAGGCGATTGATGGTAGCGGATATAGACAAGAAATTGTCTTCAACTATCGTGGAATATCGAACGGCCATTAACCGTCCACGGCTTGCGGCCACCATTTATATATTTTGGCCGCTGCCTGATAAAATCATACAGGAGATTCCTTTGGCATTCTGGAGCATTCGAGAAGAGCTCAGCCAGGCAAACCGCTTGAGAAGATCCTATTACGAACTCTTGAGAGATGGGCTTGATCAGCAGATGATCCAGTATGGCCTGATTGATTCCTACAACAATTTTCACTGCAAAAAACTGGCCTTTCCTTTTGTGGAAAAACGAGAATTAAAGCCGCGCGCCCGGATTCCGGATGTGGAATACGAGTGCCAGAATACGTTTCTGGTCATTTTTGTCGAGGATACCATTCCGACATCCTGTAAAAAATACATCCGGTTTTTTGACGAAAACAAGACCACCAAGATCAACCTGCTGCAATCCAAAACCCTGCCGCTGTCCGACACCTTTGATCGGAATCAGAAGTACATCGAGTCCGCTCATTTTGTCGATTTTTTAAGAATCCTGCTGCCGGTGGATTACAGCCTTCTGATCCAGAGAGATCCGGCTTCCCGTAACCGGGACCGGTACTGCCTGTCTCATTTTCATGTCCGGATTGACTGGCCAATCGCCGAAGCCGCCGAAAATCTGGCCCTGAACCTTCGCTATATTTCCAAGGATCTTTATGAAAAAGGCGATAAACACGCCGAGGACATTCAAAAGAAATTTTTTGAATATCACGGCCTTCCGTTGATGGCCGGCGGCAGACGGACCGCAGCCATCGTTGCCGCCCAGTATTTGAAACGCATTCCCTGCATTACCACCATCTATGTGGGCAGCAGCGAGTCCCGGTCTCTGATACGCATTTCGGAGCGGGGAGTTTCCAAATACATCCTTTTAAAACTCACCAACGCCGAAATGGAATCCGTTGCCCAGACCCATCACCTTCCCCTCAATACGTTTTACAGGAATTATGTCGTCAACCGGAAAGGGGGATTCGGAATCAGTATTTTCCAGGCAACTTATTCCTATACCAACCAGGCCCGTCCCCCGGAGGATGGAAAACTACGGGAGCTGAAGCCGGATCTTTACTGGCTGTCCGTTGCCAACCAGCACATTCTTCCCAGGCCCGGCATATGGAAATACCCGCCGCTGCCCATGAATGTGATCTATTCCTGATCCTCGAAAAGGCTGCTCCAAAACCATCCCGGAAGGGTCATGATCGTTTCAGCAGGATTTGTTTTTGCTTTTCTTTCTTCTTGACTTGTTTTTCACAGAATACGGGCGCACCGGAAGCCGGATGAACGCCGGTATGGTAAACCAGCGTTGAAACCGTCGATGGCGTGGGAGTGAAGACTTGAACCTGCTCCGGAATCAGGTGCAGGTGACGGGACACGAATGTCTTTAACCGGCTCATGTGGGCCTCGGTGCAGCCGGGATGCGCGGCCATGAAATAATAGGTCAGATAGAGCTGCTTTCCGGATGTTTGACAGACCGAGTCAAACAAGCGTTTAAATTCAATCAGGCTATCCATTCCGGGTTTTCCCATGAGATCGAGCACCTCCTTTTCCGTATGCTCGGGCGCGATTTTCATCTGACCGGAAGTATGGTGATGCACCACGTCGGTTAAATACCTCAGCCCGTTTTCCCGATCGGAAAGAATCAGGTCATACCGGATTCCGGATGCCACAAAAACATGCCGGATACCCTTTATTTCCCGGATCGCCTTTAGCAGATCGATCTGATGACGGTGATCCACCTTGAGGTGATCGCAGATTGCGGGATGCAGGCAGCGTTTATCGCCGCATGCACCCTTGACCTGTTTTATGCGGCATTCAAATCCATACATGTTCGCCGTCGGCCCTCCGACATCCGAAATGACGCCCTTAAACGCCGGATGGGCGGTAAGTGCTTTCACCTCGCGCAGAATGGAGACCTGACTTCGCCATTGAACGGTTCTGCCCTGATGCACGGCAATGGCGCAGAAACCACACTCACCGTAACACCCCCTGTGCGTGGAAACCGAAAACCGGATGGTCTCAAGGGCCCGGACATCCCCTTGTTTCCGGTAAAACGGATGCAGATCCCGCTCATAGTTCAGATCATGGACCGCATCCATCTCGGATTGGGAAAGCGGCGGACAGGGAGGCATGTGGATGAGATACCGGGCGCCGTGTTTCTGGCACAACCCTTTAGCCGTCACCGGATCATTGTTCTGATAAAAGAGATGAAACATCCGTGAAAACGACTGGGGATCGGCTGACACCTTCTCGAAAGGCTCCATTTCGATACAGTCGGATCGGGCGCTGCCGGCAATATAACAGATGCCGCGGGTATCCGTGAAGGATTCTTGGCGCTTTAACTTGCCGGCAAGAGACAGGACGGCTTTTTCCCCCATCCCATAGATCAGGATGTCGGCCTTGGCGTCAAACAGGATGGATCTGCGCACGGCATTGGACCAGCAATCGTAATGGGGAATACGCCTGAGACTGGCTTCTATGCCGCCCAGGACGATGGGGACGGTGGGTTTGAAATATCTGCGAATGAGATTCGAATAAACGATGATTGCCCGGTCCGGCCTGCGGACGTTAAGACCTCCGGGGGTATAGTCATCGTGTTTCCGGCGTTTTCCGGTCGCCGTGTAATTGGCCACCATCGAGTCCACGCTGCCGGAAGTCACCCCCCAGAACAGCAGCGGTTCTCCCAGTCGGGAGATATCGCTTCCGGACTGGATATCCGGCTGTGCAATGACGCCTACCCGATACCCCTGCCGCAAAAGAACTTTACCGATTACCGCTGCACCGATAAAGGGGCTGTCCACATAACTGTCGCCGGTGATCAGAACAACGTCAAGCTGATGCCACCCCAGTGATTCGACTTCTTCCGGCGTGGTGGGTAAAAACATTTTCCTATTTGACCGACAATACCGGACAGGGAGCTTTCAGAACAACATACTGGGCCGTTGATCCAAAAACGATCTTGCCGACTTTGGATCTTCGCCTGACCCCGATAACAATCAGGTCGATTTCATTCTCTCTGGCAAACTGAACCAGGTCTTCCCCCGCCTCCAGTCCGCGAACCGACAGATGGGTTTCACAGGGAATTTTGGCCTCCATGAACTGGGCCTGGGCAAAATCCAGGATATGTTCATGCTTTACAAATTTCTGGCGCGGCACTTCCGGCCCACCAACCATCGACATCACCAGATATACCCTGGCGTTCATCGCGGTTGCATATTCTCTGCCGATTTTCAATGCCTCATTGGAAACATTTGTTCCATCAAAAGCAACCATAATTTTCATCAAGGGCTCCTGATCCTGCAAAAAATGAATTATCAGGATATTCTGGGATAAAGATTCATCATCTATGTGGATAGCGTATCAAACAGCTTTCCGTAAGCCGATTCATCAAGGGATTCAAATCCGGTTCTATTGGATTTTTCGCCGCTTATTGCCTTGGGTTTCACCAAACACTTGGCGCCGCATTTCCCGCACTTGATCTCAACCGGCAACAGGTCGTTTGTCGCCTTAGGCAAATCAATCAGGGACTGACATCTTGGACATTTGGCGGTTGATTTCTTTATATTTACGGGTTCTTCGTCAACAAGCTGCTCCTGAAGAATTCGTTCAGTCATCTCAGGTTCTGGATTTGAAGGCAGGATGGGTTCTGGTGAAGGTGTGCCCAAAGGACGGAAGTCCGGAGGGGCAGTTGGTCGGAATTCGCCGGGACTTGAGGAAATTCCGGATTCTTCAGGATGAATGGCGGTCAAAACGGCTTTACGGATCCGTTCGTTATCATCCATTCCCCCCATTGACCTGAATCTGCCGTAATCTTCCTTGGAAAGCGTCAACTTCACTTCCACAGTGTGGGAGTTAAGCAGTGCTGTTTGAAGATCCCCCAGCGTTGTGGCAATGGCAGCCATCCGAGATGCCGCCTCCTGAAGTTGCGTTTGCAATTTACTGATCAGATTAATGGCGGGAAGCATTTGACCTTCATAAGCTACTTTTGCATCTTCTAGATTGATATTTCCCATTTACTCCTCCCTTACTAATATACCAATTCGCATTCAACCGATACCCGTGTTGTCGGCGTCGTGGGTTATTCGGCTTGTTCATCGGGGAAAAAAGGATGCGGATTCCCCGTAACAGCCAGCGGACAAAGGGTTATCCAATGATCATACTGGATAATTTTAAAGATGTATATATTTTTTTCATCATCCCGCGCCGCTATTTAACTTCGTGGGAAAATTCATCCAGTAACGTGTTCCCGCCAATCACCGCCTTGGTTTTGATCTTGTAAATCCCCTTTTCCTTGAAACTGACATCCGCGCCGTAGCCGTCATGCATTCCCATGGTAAGGGTTTTCTGCTCCTTGCCGTCCGGGCCGGTAATCATGAATCCGATCTTCCCTGAAACGGGTTTCCCCCCCGGATCGGTGATATAAACCATGAGATGATTGGTAATATCGGGGCTTTTGCTCATGCCGGGCATTTCCATCCCTTCCATTCCCTTCATCATGACAGCTCGTTCCGCCATATCCAGGACATGATACATCAAGCCATACCCGTCCACCGTGCTGTGATGGAGCATCTGTCCCATGCTGTTGTGACCCGCGGATGCCGCAAATATCGGGCCTATCCCAAAAACCATCAACATCACCCCAAACAGTACCGTCTTTTTCATCGCCTTCTCCTTTATTGTCCATGTTTGATTCATGCAGCGCAGCCAGAGTCCCTGCGTATCCACACAATATGACTTTTTACGGTCGTTTCAAGTCTTTTTCAGCTCCGTCCGTTCTTTCCAGAGCTTATAGATTGCCGGATAGACCAGAAGCTCCAGAAGGAAGGAGGTGATCAGGCCGCCGATCATGGGGGCGGCGATCCGTTTCATCACGTCCGCCCCCGCGGAAGTGGACCACATAATGGGAAGAAGACCCATGAAGGCGGCGGCAACGGTCATCATCTTGGGCCGCGCGCGCTTGACGGCCCCATGCATGATCGCTTCATCCAATTCTTCGGAAGAATTCAGTTTACCCCGTTTTTTGGCATCGTCAACCGACAGATCCAGAAAAAGAAGCATAAAAACTCCGGTCTCGGCGTCAAGGCCCATCAGTGCGATCATTCCCACCCATGCGGCAATGGAAACGTTGTAATCCAGAAAGTAAAACAGCCATATCGCGCCGATGGCCGAAAATGGGACAGCCAGCATGACCACCGTGGTTTTAAAGGCTGATTGCGTGTTCATATACAGCAGAAAAAAGATCAGAAGGAGTGTAACGGGGATGACGACCTTAAGCCGTTCCCGCACCCGGATCATGTTTTCGTACTGACCGCTCCACTGAAGCAGATAGCCGGGCTTGAGCGAAACCGTGTCGTGGACACGCTTTTTGGCCTCCTCCACGTAACCACCCACGTCCCTGCCGGAAATGTCCACATAGACATAACCGGCCAGAAATCCGTTTTCATCCCGCAGCATGGCCGGCCCCTGCGCCAGTTTGATGTCCGCCAGCTGCGAAAGCGGAATCTGGGCGCCTGTCGGCGTTGGGACCAGAACCCGCCGGAGTTTATCCATATCCTCGCGAAGTTCGCGGGGGTAGCGCAAATTGACCGGGTAGCGTTCCCTGCCCTCCACGGTGGTGGTGATGTTTTCACCGCCGATGGCGCCGGTAATTTCCATCTGAACCTGCGCAATGGTCAGTCCGTATCTGGCAAGCTGATCCCGGCGCGGCTCAAAATCTACAAAATAGCCTCCGGCCACCCGCTCGGCAAACACGCTACGGGTTCCCGGAATGTCGCGAATGGCTTGTTCCAGATCGAGCCCGATGCGTTCGACCTCCTTTAAATCCGATCCAAGAACCTTGATGCCGACCGGCGTACGAATGCCGGTTGTGAGCATGTCGATCCTCGCCTTGATGGGCATGGTCCATGCATTGGAAACCCCGGGAATTTGAAGGGCCTTGTCCATTTCGGCGACCAGCTCTTCCCAGGAAATGTGATCCGGCCAGATCGGCCGAACCAGAAATTTCAGCCGATCCGGAACCCACGCGGAATACCATCTGTCTTTTCCTCTCCATTCATTTTCGGTCTTTAGAACCACCGTTGTTTCCATCATGGAGAAAGGGGCCGGGTCCGTAGAGGTGTCCGCCCGCCCGGCTTTGCCGAAAACCCGTTCCACTTCCGGAAACGCCCGCAGCACCCGGTCCTGTGTTGTCAGGAGTTCCTGGGCCTGAGCCACCGAAATCCCGGGAAGCGTTGTCGGCATGTAAAGAATGGTGCCTTCATTCAAAGGCGGCATGAATTCAGAACCCAGATTCAGGTAAACCGGTATACTCAGGGCAACCATCGCCACAGAGGCGGCGATAACGGATTTGGGCCAGGCCAGAACAAAGCGGCAGGCCGGCCCATAGACCTTAAAAATGTTCCGGCTGATGGGATGAAAATCTTCTGAATAATAGGTTCCAACCAGTGCTTTGGTGGTCAGCCAGGAAAGCCATTTGGGCGAAAATGTGAACGGGTCCATCCGGGTAAAAAACATCCGCATGGCCGGGTCCAGGGTAATGGCCAGAATCGCGGCTATCGCCATGGCCAGATTCTTTGAATACGCCAGGGGCCTGAACAGCCGACCTTCCTGATCCACCAGTGCAAAGATGGGCAGAAACGCCACGGCAATGACCAGAAGCGAGAAAAACACCGAAGGTCCCACTTCCACGAGAGCTTCCAGCCTCACTTTGTGAAAGTCCCCCTTTCTTCCATCCGCCTGCCAGTGATAGAGCTTGTTGTACGCATTCTCGACTTCCACGATGGCCCCATCCACCAGAACCCCGATGGATATGGCGATGCCGGCAAGCGACATGATATTGACCGTGACCCCCATAAAATACAATGGAATAAATGAAATCAGGACCGATACCGGGATAGTGACAATGGGCACGATGGCGGAAGGTATGTGCCAGAGAAAAATTAGAATGACAAAGGAGACGATGATCATCTCGATTTTCAGCTCGTGGCTAAGCGTATTCAGGGCGCGGGTGATGAGGTTTGAGCGGTCATAGGCGGGAAGGATCTCCACCCCCTTGGGAAGATAGGGCTCAAGTTCCTTTAGTTTTTCCTTCACCAGGTTGATGACGTTCAGGGCGTTTTCTCCGTGGCGCATGACCACGATGCCTCCCACGGCATCTCCTTTTCCGTCCAGGTCGGAGACTCCACGGCGGATTTCAGGCCCCAGCTCCACCCGGCCAATGTCTTTCAGAAGCACCGGCGTGCCGGAAGGGGTGACCTTGACCACAATACTCTCAAAATCCGCAATGCTCCGACTGTATCCCCTGCCCCGAATCATGTATTCGGCGCCTGTAAACTCGATCAGCCGGCCGCCCACCTCATTGTTGGACTCCCGAATGAGGGCGGAGAGCATGTTGAAAGATATTCCGTAAGCCGACAGGCGGTTGGGATCGACGGTGATCTGGTATTGTTTGACAAAGCCGCCGATGGATGCCACCTCCGCCACGCCGGGAACCGACTGGATGGCATATCGCAGGGTCCAGTCCTGATAGGACCGGAGCTGATCCAGGGAATGCTCGCCGGAGCGGTCCTCCAGGACATATTGATAGACCCAGCCCACACCGGTCGCATCCGGTCCCAGTTCCGTCCGCACGCCTTCGGGAAGCCTGGACTGGATTTTGGAAAGATATTCCAGAACCCGCGACCTTGCCCAGTAGATATCGGTCCCGTCTTTAAAAATGACATAAATATATGAAAAACCAAAATCCGATAAGCCGCGGACCGCCTTTACGTCCGGAGCGCCGAGCAGGGTTGAGACAATGGGATAGGTCACCTGATCCTCAATGATGTCTGGAGAGCGATCCCATTTGGAGTAAATGATGACCTGCGTGTCGGACAGATCCGGAAGCGCATCCAGGCGGATGGATTTAAGCGCGTAAACGGCCATGACCATGACGGCAATCGTAAACATGACAACCAGCAAGCGGTTGTGCGCTGAAAATTCGATGATCTTTTTTATCATGGCCTGTCCTATTTTTTCGCAGCCATTGCAGCATCGATAAGGGCTCGGAGGCGAGACTCGGAATCCAGCAGAAAATTGGCTTTTACCACCACCCGGTCCTGGACGTTCAGCCCCGACAGCACCTGGGTTTTCCCTTCGCTTCTACCCCCCGCCTTCACCTCCCGGGGCTCGAACCGGCCTTCGCCTTTATCCACAAAAACCACCTGGCGGGTTCCCGAATCCATGATGGCGGAATCGGGAATGACGATTCCCTCCCCGTAATCGATCATGAGATTGATATCCACATACATTCCGGGCTTGAGACGCAGGTCCTTGTTGTCGAAATCGAACCGCAGTTTCAGGGTCCGACTCTCCCGATTCAGGTAGGGATAGATATAGGCAATTTTTCCGGTAAGCCGAAGTGACGGATCAAAGGACGTTGTCAGAACACCCTCTTGTCCGACGTGTACGTCGCGGGTTTCATACTCATACACCTCGGCATCCACCCAGACTACCGACAGATCCGAAACCGTGTAAAGCTCCATTCCCGGCTTGACTTCCTGGCCCGGGAAGATGTCCTTGGCCGTGATAAAGCCGTCCGCCGGAGAAAGAAGGGTGACCGTACGCTGGGGTTTTCCAGTGCGTTCGAGTTCCTTGATGAAGTCCGGCGGGACGTCGAAGAGCTCCAGACGGCGCTGCGCGGACTGGCGCAGTCTCTGAGCGAATGTCCGGTCTCCGGCGTCCGCAACCGGCCGTAAAGCCAATTGCCGGGTCTTGATAAATTCTTCCTGGCTGCTCAAGAGTTCCGGCGAATATATCGAAAGGATGGGACTGCCTTTTTTAACGAGCTGCCCCATATAATTGACAAGAAGGGTTTCCACCCAGCCCCCGACCTTGGTCTGCACCCGGTGGATTCGAGTTTCATCCGGCACAACCAATCCCACGGTACGAAGGGCGCGCTGGATCTTTTCCTGTACGGCCGACACAACCTGAACGCCCGACAGTCTGATTCCCTGCTCCGTCATCGTGACCACGCCAAGACCCGAAACCTTGGTTTCATCACCGAAAAAATCATCGGCCTGCTGCTGTGCGGATTTAATCGGGGTCGTGGCATCGTCCGCGTATACCGGAATATAATCCATGCCCATCTCATCCTTGGCAGGGGCCGGTGAGGTAATGGCCGGATTCATGGGATTGCGGTAAAAAAGCAGCTTATGGGAGCCTGAAGACCCCGACAACGGCTTGTTCGCCCCCTGATGATAGCCCAGGCGCCAAGATACACCGATGATCAGAACCGCTGCAACCAGTATGGCCAGAATTATTTTTAAAGGTATTTTTTTCAACATCGCAACGCCCATCCTTCTCAACCTTATTGCAACGATGCTCCGATCATTTCTTCCAGATCGGCCCGTGCAATTCCGATTTGGCTTTTTTTCCGCTCGCTGATCAGGCGGGATTCAAACCATGTCATGTTAAATTCGATGACATCCCGCATCTCCGTAATACCGGCTTCATACCGCAGGCCCGTAACTTCCGCGGAGAGACGGGAAAGCTCCCTGATCTTTTTCGTATAGAGCCGCTCTTCCCGGATGGCCAGATCCAGCTTGAACCACCCTTCCCTGATCCTGAAACGTATGACGTTTTCCGCATTTTTCAACTCATTTCTGAGGGCCTCGAGCTTTTCCCGGGTTTCCCGCAAATAGGCATCTCCCAGGCCGAACCACGGATTTTTCGGCAGTCCTTCTCCAACGGAAGACCTTTCGACATCGGCAAAAGGCGCCTCCGTCCGTATCGAGCCCACCTGAAGGACGGCCTTGTTTTCAAATAAGGAGAGATTCTGGGTAAAGCGGGGATAGATTTCCGTTTCCGCCATTTCGATCATCCGCTCCATTCTGCCGATCATGGCCCGAATCGTTCTTAAGTCCTGGCTTTGCTCCAAGGCCAGATCAGATACCCTGTCAATTGCCGGAAGATCGCGCCTGGGTTCGCGGGTTGCCGGCAATCCGATATTGGATCCGGGAGCCAAATCAACAATCTTTCGAATATCCGTCTGAAGGCTTTTCTGCTCTTCTTTCAGCGTGTTCTGCTCTTCCCGCATCTTCTCTTGCTGAATCTGAACCCGAATCACATCCTCCAGCAATTCCTTGCCGACCTCGTAGCGTTTCCGGGCCGAAAGCTCGAGCTGATCGAGAAGCTCAAGCGTGTCGCCGGTAATCTCTTGCGCATGACGGTTGTAAGCCAGATTCCAGAAAACCTTGCGGCTATCCGTAACCACGGTTTTTCGGACCGTCTCGAGCTCTTCACGGGCGATTTTCACTTCCTGATTGACAATCTCGCCCTTCAGGGCCAAAACTCCGGGAAAGGGAAATTTCATGGCCGGCGATTCCTTGTCGCCCATGTCTCCGACGCCGGTCATAACCGCCTGGGTAAACGCGGAATACTGCCTCAGCATTTCATCCAGGTTTGATACTTGGCTATAGGCCTGAAGCTTGCCCCGAAACGTCTTTTCAGCCGAAATCACCCCTGGGTTTCTGAGAAGCGCCAATATCTCAAGCGTTTCCAGGGTAAATCCGGAGGATAGCGCCCGGGCAGCAGCCGCTGCATCGCGGCCTGCCGGTTCCAGGCCGGATAACTGGTCCGGCGCCGGCGTAAAAAACCGGGTATCCGTTGCCGGGGCATTCAGCGCAGATTCCCATCGACGGCTCATCTCTTCGAGCCGCGCTTTCTGATTCCTGAAATCAACATCTGCCTGCGAATCCGCCGCAGGCTTGGGTGCCTGAGATACCGGGGGAGACACGATAGCCGGCGGGCTGTAAGCTTCATAGTCCTCGGACAGCTTCCCATAATGGGAACAGGCAGGACAGAAAACGACCACTGCCAGCAATAAAGCAAAAGTCCCCAAGTCCGCACCCACAAAAGGAGAAAAATTCCGGCGCTTTTGATCTTCGGTTCTTTCTCTTTTCGAGACTTCCGGTCTTTGGTCCTTTCGATCTTTGATACTTCGGCGCATTTTCATGGCGCTGCCTCCGTCCGCGACGGGTACTGGTCATTTTCCGGCTTGCCGGTGAGGCTGGTGCCGACGATTCCCTCAAGCCTTGCCAGGTATTTGCCATAATCGGCCCGGGATCTAGCCAGCGCAAGCTGAAAATTATACCAGACCGCTTCCGTTTCCACGAAATCGGTCAGACTGCCCTGTCCCTCGCGGTTCCATATTTCGGCTGTCTCCATGGCTTTTGTGGCCTGGGGAAGAAGCTGATCGCGATAAAGGGTAATGAGTCTTTCGGCGTTTTTAAGCCTGAAAAACGTCTCCCGTATCAGGCTGCGGGCTTCGTTGATCTGAACGTTTACCAGGGCCGCGGCTTTTTCGGTTCCGGCCCGGGCCGCTTCCCGCCTGCCGGCGTTTTTATTCCACCAGATCGGAAGGGTCATGCCGAACTGGATTCCGTAAAAGTTGTTTGCGGAAGCATCGGGTGCATCCGGCGCATCGTATTCGTACTTGAATCCCACCATGAACTCGGGCAGGTTCTGGTAACGGGCCACTTCGACTTCGGCGCGGGATTTGTCCGCTCCAACCGTGGCCACCCGGATTTCCTCCCGATGGGTTTCTGCAAGGGTGTAAATATCATTCAGTCCATAAACCAGAGGCACCATGGGTTCATCCTGAAGGGGCCCGATGGCCGCTTCAGGCGGCCGGTTCAGAAGCGCGTTCAGACGGGTGATCTCGGTTCTTTCGAGTTCCTCAAGCAGCAGCCTGTCATACTGCACCTGCCCGGATTGGGACTGGGCCTTCAGGACGTCATAAAGCGCCGTCCGATTTTGGGCATAGGCTGTTTCTCCGATATTCCTGAGGTGTTCAAGCGCCAACCGGTTATGTTCGGCAATTCGAACCGCCTCTCGGATGTACTGTAGTTCATGGTAAGACTCACGAACCTTGACCGCCGTATCCCGAACCGTCCGGTCAAGTTCCAGTTTGGCTATCTGCGATTCGGTTTCGGCCACACGTCCTGCAGCCGCCAGTTTTCCCGGAAACGGAATCGTCTGCGAGAACATTGCTTCAAACCGTTTATTGCCCCAGTCTCTGGAAGGATCGTACGGATAATATAGGGTCGTGATTGTGGGATCCGGATACCCGGTTTCCACCCGATATTTTTCAATGGAGCCCCGCCATGATGCTTTTGCCGCCTTTACCTCCGGGCTTGCTTGATAGACTAATGACAACAAGTCACGCAAGGAGGGTGATCCGGTGATACGAGCCTCAAGCACTGTGAGCTCATTCTCCGCAGCCTGAGCAAGGGATACGACGATCAGGAAAAAGACCATCGGCAGAATTGTGAAAAATTTCGGCCAAACGATATTTCGAAAATACATTTGGTGCATATCCACCCTTTCATGGCCCGTCTTAATCTCCCTTTCCAAAAAGGGAAATGAAAAATTGATTCCAGAAATTCCTTTCTTCAATCTCATGCCTATTATTGCCTGCCAATGCTCTGAAACGCTTTGTTGTCAGTTTCTAATTTCTTTTGCTTTTTCTTGATTTATTATTTTCGAATTATTCCTGATTATGTGGATTTTGGGGAGGAGTCCTAAATCCTCCTAAAGAAGCCGATATCAATAGGTTGTGCAGCCAATTCTCATTGTACTGAAATTTTTAGAAAGAGAAGAGAAATCACTTCCCAAAAAACTACATTGGTTCACGAAATTTATGATGAAATTCGGTTGGCACAGAAAATATGAAATTTAAATATTTGATAAATTTGAATTTGAATTTGAATATTTGTGGTTGGATTTTAAAAGAAGATGATATTGAAGTTACCGGAAATAAGTACGAAAACCACAATTTTTTAATATAATAATTTTACCCAATTTTCCAAGGCCATTTATTTTATAATTTTCATTTTCTTTCCCCATTCTTTCCCCAGAACACAAATAGGGGTTATGCAAACCATCAAAAAATAGGCATAACCCATTAATATTACAGTGGTGCCCCCGGGGTGAATCGGACACCCGGCCAATGGTTTAGGAAACCATTGCTCTATCCACTGAGCTACGGGGGCTTATTGT
>CAIVVZ010000125.1 GCA_903909505.1 uncultured Desulfobacteraceae bacterium | reverse complement strand
TCAACATGTTGTATATCATTCCTAAGATTATTAGTCAACAGTAGTCTGTTAGACTATTTCTTAGTTTGAAAAATCTTCATATGATAGAGTAGCTGCTATATATTGATATTATTGGCTATTATGTTTTTCGTTCAAGCACTACTTACTTGTTATCTGAGTCGAGTATCTTTAATAAAGGGAATGCATCATAGGCATTAAAAGCAACAACAAAAAGCCGTCTTGCCTTATGCCGGGCATTAGACAACGGGTATAAATATTGAAAAAACTTTTTGGGATGTTTGCAGCATTATATCTTAGCGGCTGTTTGGGGATGCCGAAATCTGTTACGCCAGTCAATGATTTTGATCTCGATAAATATCTTGGCAAATGGTACGAAATTGCTCGGCTGGATCATTCTTTTGAAAGAGGAATGGAACAGGTAACTGCCGAGTATTCGTTACGGGAAGACGGAGGTGTCCAAATTAAAAACCGTGGTTTTTCCAAGAAAGATAATAAATGGAGTGAAGCGGAAGGAAAGGCATTCTTCGTCGGAAAATCAACTGATGGGTACTTGAAAGTTTCTTTCTTCGGGCCATTTTACGGCGCCTATGTCGTGTTCGAATTGGATAAAGATAAGTATCAATATGCATTCGTATCCGGTCCGAATACATCTTATCTTTGGTTGCTGTCGCGAACACCAACCGTTGATGAAGACATATTGTCTCAGTTTATCAAGAAGGCCAAAAATTTAGGTTTCAAGACCGAAAAGTTAATTTATGTGAATCAGAAATAGGTCAGTAAAAGCCTGACCAACCACAAGCTCCACCAACTTGGATACAGAAGACTTCGGAACATAAGGACTTCTACTTTGGAGGTGCAAACACATGAAGACCGATCATCGGCATCTTTCAGGGCAATTTTGGGCGGGATGCCTGGGATTGGCGCTTCTTTTTTCAAGTTGTGCCCTGCCCACCAACGCGCCATTGAAATCTTTGTTCTATCCCCGGCCACTGGATGACGGGTCCAGGGGCCTGATCGTATTTTTACAGGGACGGGGCGGCAGTAATACGGATTTTGCCGCAAACGGATTTGTTGAGGCGATCAATCGTCGCCGGTTGCCATTCGATATGATGGCTCCGGACGCCCATATGGGTTACTATATGGGGGAGACTTTGGTTCCTCGATTGAAACATGACCTTATCGAACCGGCCAAAATCAGCGGGCATCACCCCATCTGGCTGGCAGGTGTTTCCATGGGGGGGCTCGGCGCCTTGATGTACCTCCGGGAGTATCCCGAGGATATCGCAGGTATCTGCCTGATTTCCCCATTTTTAGGGTATTCCGGCATTATCACGGAAATCTCCGCTGCGGGTAGTTTGGCTGCCTGGGATCCCGGACAATTTGATCCCAAAAAAGACTGGGAGCGGATGCTGTGGGCCTGGTTAAAAGAAACTGTTGCGGCTGGAAAAATCAGGACCCCCATTTATCTGGGGTATGGCGATAAGGATTCTTTCCTGCCTGCCCACCAACTGCTTGCCCAAATATTGCCGGCGGATCATGTGCGGCGAATTCCGGGTGGGGCATGACCCCGAAACAATGGTTCAGTTGTGGAATCTTTTCCTGGACGGCCCGGCACTCCACAATACCGGCCGTTAAGCATTCATGCGGATGCAGAGCATCCCGGCATCCCGGCATCCCGGACAAACCGATATCAAAAATACCAATAAAACCGGAAGGGATCGCCTGTCCCGTCCGGTTAACCCGGCGCATGTCGACTCCCGCCTGCACCGGTTCGCGGATTATTCCGCGGGGTGAAAAATTTGAGACCTTGGGCTGTCGTCCACGGGCAAAGGATTTCGGACCTACAGTCTGGAAGCTCTTTGATCAGGCATGGTTCCTGAGTTTTAAGGCGATGGGATGCGGATTCAGGTACACCTGCTGTTTCAGATATGGCTCGCCGATTTTACGCACGTAATGGTTCAGGAGCGTCACCGGAACGATCAGAGGCACGAACGCGTTGCGGTAGCGGTCGAAAATTTCCAGCATCTCCTGCTTCTCGTCGGGGCCGAGCTGATTCTTGAAATAGCCGAGGATGTGCTCGAGCACGTTCAGGTTTTTCTTGATCGTCGATTTCATGCGCAGTGTCTCGATAAGAAGGTTTTCATACTGCGCATAAACCGTCTGAATGGGCGTCTTTCTGCTATCGGCCACAAGTTTTCCCATCAGCCTGGCGTTGGCCGGGCTGTGGGAAAGCATGAGGAGCTTGTGGCGGGTGTGGAAATCGACAAGGTTTTTCATGTTCTGGCCAAGCGCCAGCGTCTCTCGCCAGCGCTTCAGGGTGAAGATCTGCTCAATAAAGGTTTCCCGCAGTACTGGATCGTTAAGCCGCCCCTCTTCCTCGACCGGCAGCAGGGGAAAGTGCCGGGTGAAAGCCCGGGCGAACAGACCCACTCCTTTCTTTTCCGCCATGCCCTTCGGGTTGTACACCTTGACCCGCATGAGGCCGCTGCTGGGGGAGTCGCTCTTGAAGATAAACCCGCAGAGGTTTTCCGCTTCGAGTTCCCGGACACGTTTTTCGGCCCACCCCAGCATGCGGTCGGTATGGTCGATGTTGGTGCGGGAGGTGACGAGACGCGGGGCTTCCGGGTCACCGACCAGACGCAATGTCTCCCGGGGGATGGAGAAACCGGACTCTACCTCTGGGCAGACCGGAACGAAATCCAGGTATTCGCCCAGCGTGTTCGTGAGGTAACGGTCGTGCTTGTGGCTGCCGTCAAACCGGACCGGCTGCCCGAGAAGGCATGCGCTGACGCCGATCCTGATCTTGTCTTCCATTTCCATTCTCCTTTTCAAGACTTCAATCCTGATATCTCCGTAAAAAGCCCAATATCTGCATTAAGCTAAATCAAATTCCCGGATTTGTTGTTAAGCCTGGCCGCCGATGAGCGGCAGTTCTTTATCCAATGTGAAGTACACCAGAAATTTGGGTTCTTCATTCTCATCGGTGTATTTGCGGCGTTTGATCTTCCGGATCAGTTCCGGATTGCTTTCTTCGCGAACCTTTTTCAAAAACAGCCGTTTGCCGTTGTAACCCGGACCGTCTTCCATGAATAGGAACGTGGCATAGGGATTGGACTGAAGATTGTGATGGGTCAAGCGGTCGCGCATGATAAATACCAGGGTTCCTTCCTCCAGAAAGTGCGGGCGGGAATAGATGGCGGCATCCACTTTGCCGCTGCTGTCGGCGGTAGCCAGGACGCCGGATCCTTTGGTGTTCTCAAAGTATTCTTTAAGGTTTTTCATAATTGTCTCCTTTACCGTGAAAATGCTACCTGTTTAGAAAATACTACCCCTATCACTGTCAAAAGCATCAACAGCTCATGGCAAAACGATCTGTTTTTGGGCTAAAACTAAACGATTCGCCTACACTGTTTGTGGCAGGT
>CAIVVZ010000124.1 GCA_903909505.1 uncultured Desulfobacteraceae bacterium | reverse complement strand
CAAAACAGCGCCTGGATTCTGTCCACATTAAATCCAATATGCAGAAACTGGGGCGTATCCGCATTTTCTCTGAGACCATACACCGGTTATTGTTAAATCTGAAAAGAAATAATCCGCAAAAATTCGCATCAGTGGATGAAGAGATTCTAAATCGATTCCTTTTGGAAAAAGCCATTGGATGTTTCTCAAGGGTTAAACCCTCGGAGTCCCAAAAGACGCTTGATACGCTCAGCAATGATCTTTACCGGCTGGTGGTTCAATTTGAAGACACCACCGAAGTCTGCAAAATGAACTCCTATAAACTGCTTGCCAGAGTTTTGAAAGAGCAGTGCAATGTGACGGAAAACACGGCTTCTCCAAAGGCCTCTAAAGACATTTCCTCTGACTCCCTACAAAACCCATCTGATCCGGATGCAACTTACAGCGGCCACAAGGGTCAGGGGTTTCAGGCCCAGATCATGGAGACGTATTCGGAAGATAGAGAAAAACCCGTTTTAAATCTGATCACCCATGTTGAGGTGGAGCCTTCCCACAACAGTGATGCTCACGCCTTAATACCAGCCATTGAGTCTGTAAAAGAGCAAGACATGATGCCGAAAGTGGTGCTGGCTGACAGCCTCTACGGCAGTGATGACAACACCGAAAAAGCCGAAGCCTTGGCGGTTGAAATTATATCTCCCGTGATGGGCGGCACCAAGGATGGTGCCCTTCAGGCTTTCAATCTGGCAAAAAATGGCCACATTGCATCTTGCCCCCAAGGACATATCCCTGAGAACACCAAAAAACGGAAGAATCGCTATGGCGCTGCGTTCAACAGCCTGAACTGTCAGCATTGCCCGATGAAAGACAACTGTCCTGCCAAGCAGGGGAAAAAGTTTCATTACATCCACTACACCGATAAAGACCTTCGTATTTCAAAACGAAGGGCATATGAGCAAACCCCGGAGTTTAAGGACAAATATCGGTACCGCTCCGGGGTTGAAGCCACCATGTCACAATACGACAGGCGCACAGGGGTTAAACGACTGAGGGTAAGAGGTTTAAAGGCTGTGCGGTACTGTGCGACCATGAAGGCCACAGCCGTGAATATATTTCGGGCAGCAGCGGCAAGAGCTGCCCAAAGTAGGGCAGATAGAGGCAAATGGCATACTTATTTCTCTCCAAACCGTATCTCTAAAATTGTGAAAGAACTATTTTGCTACTTTGAGCCAAATTTTCGTTATGAACTATCCGTGACTACTAAATAAGGTTCATTTCTGATTTTGACTTTTTACGAATTCATCATAATTGTTTCGCAAAAAATCAATCGCACACTGCAAATCCCGACAGCGGCCATTAAAATCAGCGGCATCAGCCATGCTGCCCTCACTTTGACCGCATCCGCGATGATCGAACCGAAAAAAAGCCATGCCGTTTGCACTGCATTGCCTGGCCATTTCAATTTGTTTGGGTGAACTGCCACTGCTTAACAGGCCGTGCGAACCGACAACAACCGGTGGTTGATGAATTCCAGGTAAATGAAGGGTCCCCGATACCCGAAAACCGTCTGACAAGAATGACAACGTTTTACAAGATACACCTATCATGGCCGATTTGATCATATTTCAGGTTTGAATTCAAACATTTTTTTCTGATTTTACCAAGCAAATGATTCCAACAACAGAACTTAAATTACATTCATCATATACCCATTATCGGTCAGTGAATCATTCGCAGCATTAGCGGAACAGCCACAAATGTTCCGATTGAGGCACCGATGTTGGTAAACACCACCACCAGAAGGATCCGTGTCACCTTGTTCCGCCAGAACCCTTTTACAGACAGGATATCCTGCGGCAGGGCTTCGATGTCCCGTACTTTGGGCTTTCGCGAAAACGCCTCAACCAGACCCGAAACCCAGCCCGCGGCAATCAGCGGATGAAGCGTGGTTATGGGAGCTGCAAGCATTGAGGAGAGAATCGTCAGGGGATGAGCCAGGGCAGCGGCAGCACCAATGCCTGCCAGAATGCCGGTTGTCAGTATCCATCCGGTGATCATGTTGGTTCCCACATGCGCGCCGCCGATGAAAAACCCGCTGGCCATCATCAGGACAATCGCCAGCGGAATTCCCCATCCCAGGACCGCTGCCAGCCTGCCATCCGGCGGAAGCGTCTCCAGAGCGGAAATATCAATGAGTTTATTCCAGTTGGCTTTGATTCCGGGAACATGCCCTGCCCCCACCACTGCCACGATTTTTGTCCCCGGCGCCGTGCGGATTTTTTCCGCCAGATACTGGTCTCGTTCTTCGATCAGAATGCGTTTTAACATGGGAAGGGTTTTTCCCACATCCGCCATCAGAGCTTCTAGAACATCCTGCTCTTTCATTTTTTCGATATCTTCCTGACTGATTTCCTCTGCTTCGGTAAAAGACAGCAGCAAATGATACAACAACTTGTTTTTTTCCCAGAACGTCATGGCCTTCCAGGCCCGTGACAGGGTCACGCGAATTTCCCGGTCGGCAAGGTGAATGGCTGCACCCGATGCATCCGCGGCTTCAATGGCGCGAATCATTTCCGCGCCCGGAACGATATCGAGCTTTGCCGCAATCCGCTTTTGGAACGCCGCCAGAATCAGATTCGACAGCAACAGAAATGTTTTCTTTTCTTTGATGACCTTCACGATATCCATGTTCTGCCACTGGTCTTTCAAGCGAATGGACTGGTAGCGGGAAGCACACAATTCGACACAGACCGTATCCGGCCTTTCCGCTTCAATCACCGCAGCAACCAGATCCGAGCTTTCCTGTGATACATGGGCCGTACCGATCAGCACAATTTCCTTGTCATCCAGGCAAAGCCGGTGAACCATATTATGATTGTTCGATTCAGACATTCCGTATATAATCCTTATGGGTTATGTGACAGTGTCCTTAACTTAGAGCAAAATCCGTGACACCTCATTTGTTTCCTGTTATCAATATAAATTTTTGAAATAATATAATATTTTATTCTTTCATGCAAGACGAAAACTATTTTCCGGAGCATTTCCCTTTATGACATTTCAGTTACCGGCCGACAACTGTCCTGGTGAGGATGCCCCCCAAAAAGGGGAAAAAGATACCAAAGCACCTTACTATCTGCCGTCAGAAAATGAAATTCCCTTATTTGAAGCCGCATATTACGCCAGGCTTCCGGTCATTCTAAAAGGGCCGACCGGATGCGGTAAAACCCGTTTCGTGGAATACATGGCACACCGGCTGGGCAGACCCTTGATTACCGTAGCCTGCCACGAAGATCTTTTTGCGTCGGATCTGATCGGCCGGTATCTGCTATTAAACGATGCAACCGTCTGGATGGATGGCCCCCTCACCCGCGCCGTCCGCACGGGCGCCATCTGCTATCTGGATGAAATCGTCGAGGCCAGAAAAGACACCACCGTGGTGATTCACCCCTTGACCGACAGCCGCAGAACCCTTCATATCGATAAAAAAGGGGAAAGCATTCAGGCCCATTCCGATTTTCTGATGGTGGTCTCTTACAATCCAGGATACCAGTCCGTGCTGAAAGATCTGAAGCAAAGCACCCGGCAGCGTTTTGTCGCCCTGGAATTCCATTATCCGAATCCCGATAACGAAGCGGCCATCGTATCCCGGGAGAGCGGTTTGGATTCGGACACCGCCCTGAAACTGGTGCTGCTGGCCGGTAAAATTCGAAACATCCGCGAGCACGGGCTGACCGAGGGCGCCAGTACCCGACTCCTGATTTACGCGGCGTGTCTCATTCAACGGGGAATATCCATCATCGAGTCCTGTCGCGCCGCCATCTGCCTTCCCTTGTCCGATGACCAGCGGCTGCAGGAAACCCTGATGGATTTGATGAACGATATGTTCGGGGAAAGAGATGACGGCCCTTGATGAACGGATATCCACGGTTTCCACTGTCCGCAACTCCGCTAACTGTTATGACCATCGGAAAGGCGCATGGCTCCCAGATCAGGAGCGATCCCTATTGCCGCCATCACTTTATACCATTATGGAAAGAGACGCGATATGATCCCCATTGAAACCCTGCTGCCATTCTTCGCCGCATCTGTATTACTTGCCATTGCGCCGGGTCCAGACAACATATTCGTGCTGACACAATCCGCGTTACGGGGAAAGAGCGCCGGATTGGCTGTCATGCTCGGGTTGTGTACGGGACTGATCGTTCACAGCACTGCCGTGGCTTTGGGTGTGGCCGTCATTTTTCAAACCTCGGCACTTGCATTCTCCGCCCTCAAATTCATTGGCGCGGGTTATCTGTTGTATCTGGCCTGGCAGGCGTTTCGCGCCTCCGCGGCAACATTTCAGGCTGAGCGAAGCCCGGAAGCCAATCTCTGGAAACTGTATCGTCGCGGTATCATCATGAACATCACCAATCCCAAGGTTTCCATCTTCTTTCTGGCATTTCTACCACAATTCGCCGACCCGTCGCGGGATCCCATATCCATGCAGCTCCTGCTTCTTGGCGGCGTGTTCATCATTGCAACAATATTGGTTTTCGGAAGTATTGCTCTCCTTGCCGGAACACTTGGCCGGTGGCTGAATCGATCCCCCCGAGTTCAAAATATCATGAACCGGGTGGCCGGTATTGTTTTTGTGTGCCTTGCGCTCAGGCTTGCGACGACGGAACAGTAAATAACAATCTGAAATACCGCGTCTTATGCGGATCAATCCAAACTTGTTAGGCCTGTCAGTCATTTGGAGGATAATTTGGAAAACGAGGGCCCCAGCTTGACAGCAATTCGCGTCGCCATGTCGCGGGCGGCACATCAGCTTCTTGATGATCCAAAGGTACTTGACGATCCCATTGCTTTAAAAATAATCGGTAGCCAGACTGCATCCAAAATTCGTGCGACACCCGTAAAATTTCAGACAGCAGTATCACGTTATCTGCGGGCATTTCTGGCAGCACGCAGCCGTTATGCCGAGGATGAACTGTCCGAAGAGATCAAACGCGGTGTCGGCCAGTATATTATTCTTGGCGCCGGGCTGGATACTTTTGCCTATAGAAATCCGTATCCGCTTTCTATGCTGCGAATATTCGAGGTGGACCATCCCGCCACGCAAAATTGGAAGCGTAAAAAACTGGGTGAGGCCGGCATACCGATACCGAAATCACTGACATTTGTACCGATCGATTTTGAGAGGCAAACATTGGCCGGGCAGTTACGGAAAACCGGATTCAGGATAGAAGAGCGCTCATTCTTTTCCTGGCTTGGTGTAACAATGTATCTGACCAGGGATGCGGTAATAGCGACTTTAAAACATGTCGCAACGGCAACACCCGATGGCAGCGAGATCGTGCTCGATTACGCTATATCGCCATCATCACCGAGTCCTGCCCGCCAATCGGTTTTCCAGGCGCTGGCCCAGCGGGTGGCGGATGTCGGAGAACCGTGGCAAACTTATTTCGACCCGCATACTTTCGTCACTGAACTCCGGACAATGGGATTCTCATGTACTGAAGACATCGGACCCGACGAACTGAATATGCGATTTTTCAATCATCGGGTGGATGATCTCAAGGTCGGTGGCTTTACACATTTGATGAAGGCACGGGTATGAAGTTTAATGACAAATTCATGGAAAGCCATGTCAGTGCATGATGAACTGATGTCCATGCTGTTTCTGGCAGACCCGGAAACCGCATTCATGGTAAAGGAAAAATTGTCGGGTCGCCTTCCCCAGGTAACTGAAAAAGAGCTTGGGATGATCGTTGAGGAGACGATCTGGGGACTGTCCCGGGAAACCGCCTTTGCTCATGCGGTTGCAACAGGGCTTATCGAACTTGCCGGAAGGACGGCCCCGGATCATATAGAGATGTTCCGTTTCAAGATCAGGGAAGCCGGAGCAAAAAGCGCTGCAATCGGCAGGATTATGGCCATCCACATGGTTCCGGTTCTCATGACAGGGGATAAAAAATTAATCGAACGATTTAACGATACGACCCATACCCTGCTGAAAATCGGGACCTACACGCTGGGAAGCCCGTTTGAAACCCTGTCTTATCTCCTTGAATCCCAAGATATCGAATCGGGCTTTGCCTTTCTGGAACTTTTCGGCAGCGCCCTTTCCCCGGACCTTTCCTATAACCAGTGCAAACATCTCTGCCACGTCATTCCCATGGCGGTTCAATCTTTTTCTCCTTTCCGCCGGCTTTTTCAGATCGAGCAACTGATGCGGATCGCCCGGGCAGACCCGGGCCTCGTGGATGGGTTTCTGGATGGCATGCAGCGGGGGGCATCTTTTTTAGACGGTCAGGCCCTGCCCCGGTTTGTATCCGCGGGTCTGACCCGATTCAATCAGGGCAAGGCGGCAGGTATCCGGTTCTTGTCCCTTGAATCCCAACAGGCACGGGATCTGGTGGATGAGCTTCAGGTTGCCGTATCTTTTTCTCAGATTCAGCATGGATTAAACCGTTACCTTCAGGCCAGAACCGGCGAAACCCTTTCTGTCTGCCCGCTTTCCGAGCTGTCAGAAACCGACTTGTTCACTCTCGAGAAGCCGCTGGTGTGTTCCCTCGGAAACCGCATTGTCTTGCCGGATGAAATCAGCCGTTTTAACAGTAAGTCGGAAAACCTCTTCCTGTATAAATGCCTGGCACGGCTTGAAGCCTGTTATCATGAATTCGGGACCTACGAATTTGACCTGGAAATGGCGCTTGAAGCCTGCAACGATTCAGAAGATATCGGGGATCAGCGATCAGAGGCCAAAGGTCGGATACGGCAACTCAGGATTGATGACGGCGGTGAGCCGGAGCAAGAAAATGGCAGGGATGCCCTGACAGCTTCAGACATGAGTCTGTTTTGCCGGATCTTTTCAAATCCCGCTCTGGCTGCTGATTTAATGACTGTCTTTGAGCATGGCAGGATACGGATCATCCTCGAACAGCGTTATCCGGGAATTATCCGGCAGTCGCTGCCTGTTTTGATCAGGGAGGCAAAGCGCATTTATCCGGACAGCCTTCATGAACTTCCCCTCGAAGCCCTCTATATGAGAATTGCTCTTGGCATTCGTGATCCTGAAATATGGCGGCTACCCTCACCGGGGATAGAATTAAAAATTGTCCCCGTCATCGATGCCGTTGCCCTGGATTTTTGCCGAATCATTGAAAAAACCTCGAGGGTTGAGGACTGCGCCGCCCTGGTATGGAAATCATATCCCCGAATTGAATCCTGCCTGAAGGATGCTTGGCATAAAAACGATTCCCGGTTGAAAATTCCTTTTGGCAGAGGCCTGCGACCGAATTTAGCGATGGATCGGCCCACTGAGACAAAAGCAGCTCTTCTGAAGCGCAAACTGGCTGAAAAAGGGATCAAGGTTTATAAATCCAGAATCAAAAAGCTTCTGACGCATCATGGGGGAAAAATCGTCAAGGACGATATTCTCAATCTGGTTCGGGCATCTCAAGGCACGGATCCATCCAAAACCGCCGTTCACGCTGCCGCTGTTTCCATGGATCTGTCGGATCTTCTGGATCTGTCTGATATTCCCGGTTTGCCGGATACAACCACCATTCACGATACACTCCCTGCAACCTGGTACCGGGAGTGGGACAGTCATCACAGCGACTATCTGCACAATCACGTTCGCGTGGTGGATCGAATTGTGGAAGGCGCAAGCACCGGTTTTTATGACCAGACGCTGGCGCGATACCGGGAACTTGTCAGCCAGATCCGCTATGCCTTCGAGCTGATGAAGCCTCAGGGACTAAAGCTGCTGCGAAACTGGACCGAAGGCGATGAGCTGGATTACCGGGCCATTCTGGATTTTGTTCTGGATAAAAAGGCAGGCCTGATTCCGTCAGACAGGCTTTACATCAAACGGATCAAGCAGGAGCGGAATGTGGCGGTCTTGTTGCTGGTCGATCTTTCCCGGTCAACGGGCAACGCCCTCGCCAATAGTTCTTCCAATGCCGGCACCACGGTACTGGATGTTGAAAAAGAGGCCATGGTGCTGTTCTGCGAAGCCCTCGGCATTGTGGGAGATACCTTTGCTATTGCCGGTTTTTCCGGAAACGGGCGCCTTTCCGTGGATTATACGCATATCAAGGGATTCGAGGAGCCCCTGAACGATACCGTCCGCGGGAGAATCAGCGCTCTTTCGCCCCAGCGCGGCACGCGAATGGGCGCCGCCATTCGTCATGCGACCGCCCAGTTTGATATAATTCCGGCCAATGTAAAACTAATGGTTGTTCTGGGAGACGGGTTTCCCAATGATGTGGACTACAAGCAGGGATATGCCATTTCCGATACCCGAAAAGCCATTGGCGAAGCCATTTCCCACCGCATTCATACCCATGCCATCACCGTGAACATGCAAAGCGATGCCAGGCTCGATGCTCTGTATGGAAGTGTCCATCACAACGTGATATCGGATGTCCGGGAGCTTCCGGCCAAGCTGCTTCGGATTTACAGCGCGCTGACGCGAAGCCGTCCCGGCGCATAACGGTCAAATACCGGCAGAAATGATTACCAGAGAGGGAATTTCATTCAGGCTCGACCGGTGTCTTCAGGCGGATGATCCGGCTCGCCCAGAATGCTTCGCACCCGGCTCAATAACTCCGTGAGCTGATACGGTTTGCCGATGAAACCGGCGGCTCCGGATTCCAACGCGTTATTTACCATGTCGTCGCCACAATACCCGCTGGCGATCAGGATCTTGGCAAAGGGGTTGAACACCAGCAGTTCCTTAAGACACCGGTTTCCACCAATGCCCGGCATGCCAAGATCCAGTATGGTCAGATCAATCGGTTCTTTTCGGACGACATGAAGCTGAAGTGCTTCTTCACCACTGGCAGCGGTCATGACCGTATAGCCGAATCGCTGAAGCATTTGTGAGGCCAGTTGCCTGATGTCCGGCATGTCGTCCACGACAAGTATGGTTTCCGTCCCGCCTTCAGGAGGCGTTTCTGAAGGATGAGAGTCGGCTTCGGCGCCCTCATGACCGATGGCCGGCAAAAAAATCTTAAACGTCGTTCCATGCTCGAAACTGCTCTCACAATAAATATACCCGCCGTGACCCTTGATAATTCCATAAACCGATGCCAGCCCCAGTCCCGTGCCCTTGCCGACTCCCTTGGTTGTAAAAAACGGTTCGAAGATGTGATCGAGGGTTTCTTTGTCCATGCCGCAGCCAGTGTCGGAGACGGTCAACAGCACATAGTTTCCCGGGGGAGCGCCAATATGCGGCCGCGCATGGTTTCCGTCTATCACCACGTTCTGGGTTTGAATGATGAGCTTTCCCCCCTCCGGCATGGCGTCTGAAGCATTGATCCCAAGGTTTAGCAACGCCTGCTCGATTTGAGCCGGATCGGCTTTCACCGTCCACAGTCGGCTGCCCGGTTGAAATTCGATGTCAATCATTCTGGGAATGGTGCGTTCCAGAATTCGGACGACCTGCCCCATTTCCTGACTGAGATTGACGTTACGGCGCTCAACCACTTCCTTTCGGCTAAACAAAAGGAGTTGACGGACAAGCTGGGCCGCCCGTGCAACCGATTTTTCGATCGCTTTCAGTCTGGGCACGTCCGGATCACCGGCGTTTTTATCCATCATCAGAAGCTGGGCATAGCCGCTGATGCCCTGGAGCAGGTTGTTAAAATCGTGGGCCACCCCGCCTGCCAGAATGCCGATCGCCTCCATTTTCTGGGCATGCTGAAGCTGGTCTTCCAGGGTCACTCGCTCGGTGATGTCCTCGCATAC
Organism: uncultured Desulfobacteraceae bacterium; assembly: GCA_903909505.1. GTDB lineage: Bacteria > Desulfobacterota > Desulfobacteria > Desulfobacterales > Desulfatirhabdiaceae > RAAP-1. The sequence goes on along the minus strand of CAIVVZ010000124.1, from coordinate 24,421 downwards.
GACCAGTTCTTCACCGGTTTCCAGACTTACCGGTATGAAATTGATAACTTTTTTTCCACCGTTTTTGCAAATGACATCTAAAACCCTGGGACGCTGTTCTCCCGGTTGATGAGTCTTCAGATCATGAATCCAGTCAGCAATGACCTTTTTTCTGTACTGCGGATCCGGATAGGCCAGCCGGAACCATGTTCTTCCGTCGGGAACATCCGTAAGGTCATAGCCAAAGATCTCCGTGAACTTGGGATTGGCATAAGTGAATATCCCGGCTTTATCAATCGATAATATGCCAACAGGCGCATGCTGCAAGAGAGTCTTAAATCTTTCTCTTTCGTAATGCGCCGATGCTTCGGCCCGCTTGCGCTCCGCCAGTTCCTTCTGCACGGCATCAAACAGCCGGGCGTTCACCAGGGAAACGGCAATCTGGCTTGCCAGGGTTTCAAGAAACCCGGCCTGCTGTTCAAAATCCCGTACGTTTTCCGAAGCCAGGCCGATAACTCCGATGGTTTCATCAGCACTTTGCAACGGCAGCGCAGCAAACGACTTGAAGCCGGCTTTCTTGCATTCTTCCCAGGTGCAGCGTGAATCATCAAAAATATTCATGGAAAAAATCGGCTTGTTATCCTTCACGACCAATCCGCACAGACACTCGCCGACCCGGTGTTCGGGAACCTCACTCAGTCGCCGCCTGGACAGGGGAGGCAAAACGTCCTGCAGGATCAGCCTTTCCCCCTTTCGCAGGAATAGAAAGGCCAGGTCTGGACGAACGGCGCTAACCATGCCCCTTAACCCGTCCACGCAGGTCTGCTCCAGAGAAAGCGTGAGGACAAGTTCCCTTCCCAATGCGTTCAGGGCGGTCAGTTCTTCGGCGCGCTTTTGCAGCGTTTCCCTCGACTGCTTGAGCTCGAAGATATCGGTGGATTCCAGTGCGTTAACCCTTTGTTCCAGTTCCTCATAAGTGGGTTTTGGAGCCATGATCATCACCTGACAAACAATAAATTTGTGTATATGCGGAACAAAATCCTTGAAAGAACCGTCAGTCCCTTGAGGGAAAAATTGCTATTTTGTTTCATATCAGAATATTTAACCATATTTCAATATTATAATTATCACTGAAAGAATTTAAGAATGATAAAGACGAATGAATCACTTCTTGACAGAATTTCGTTTGACGCAGTAATCTGGTCAAACGAAATAATTTCGATGAGCTTATAACTAGTCAAATTTACTCCTTTTGGATAGGTGATTATGGAAACATATCGTATTCATCCCATTGTTGTGGGAACCAAAGTTTTTGACAAGAGCATGAGGACCTACCAGTACGGTCAGGGGCAGTCCTATACCATTCCAATTTATTGCTGGTACCTTGAGGGAAACGGACTGAAAATTTTGGTGGACACGGGTGAAATGAATCCTATTCAATCCCCGGAACGGGAAAAGGCCATCGGCGGCAGAATCTACCGGTTTGAAGAAGGCCTGGCACGCTGGAACCTGACCCCGGAAGACATTAATGTGGTCATTCATACCCACCTTCACAACGACCATTGCGAAAATGATTACAAATGCACCCGTGCCCGGTTTTATGTACATGAAAAAGAGCTGGAAACCATTCACAATCCCCATCCGCTGGATTATCGCTATTTGGAGGATTATATTTGCGAGATCGAGGAAAACGGTCAGATCCAGATCGTTCAAGAAGACATGGAGATCGTGCCCGGCATTTCGGTCCTTCACACGCCGGCGCATACCCCGGGCGGGCTGACGGTACTGGTTCAAACTTTATCAGGCAAAGCGGCCATAACGGGTTTTTGCGTCATCATGGAGAATTTTGACCCGCCTGCCGCTGTCAAAGCCATGGAAATGGAGGTCATTCCACCGGGAACCCATGTCAACGTCGTCGAATCGTATAACTTGATGATGAAGGTCAAAGCCCTGGCCGATATTCTCATCCCGCTTCATGAGCCCCGGTTCGCCGCAATACACACCATAGGTGAATAATGACGGCTTTTTGTAATAACATTGTAATAAGCCCGTGACCGGCTATCCATCGCGGGCATTCTGAGATAATATGGTGTCTCCACCGAGAATTAAATGTAAACAAGGAGACCCATCATGCCGACGACACATCCACTGGAAACCAAGGCCAGGATTCTTTTATCCAGCGTTTTCGGCCCCTATGCACAAGATGATGCATTCGGCAGCCGAAAAATCAACCCGATGGAGCTTTATCAGAACCAGGTAACCCGCTTTCAGGGTGCATTTTCCCTTCGCATGTTTCATCGCAGCTTCGGATTGATGCTCATTCAGAACAATATCGATTCGCCGTGCACCCTGCTCGATTTTCCGACCCAGGACCGCTTTATCGAGGAAATCACGCACAATACCTACGACATTATCGGAATCAGCGCAATTATTCCGAATGTCGCCAAAGTCGTCCGGATGTGTGAACTGGTGCGCCGACATCAACCCCGAGCGACCTTAGTGCTTGGCGGCCATATCGCAAACCTGGAGAATATTCACGATATCGTTGATGCGGATCATATCGTCAAGGGAGATGGGGTCGCGTGGTTCAAGGCCTTTCTCGGTCAGGATGTACACGCCCCGGTCCGGCATCCGCTTTCGTATTCGGGATATGGAACCCGTATCATGGGAATGACGCTCAAGGAGAAGCCCGGTAGCACCGCAGCCATGCTGCTGCCATCAGCGGGATGTCCGGTCGGCTGTAATTTCTGTTCGACCTCTGCGCTTTTTGGCGGCAAGGGAAAATTTGTCAATTTTTACGAAACCGGAGACGAACTGTACAACGTCATGTGTGAACTGGAAAAAAGTCTCAGAATTAAGTCGTTCTTTGTCATGGATGAGAATTTTCTACTGCATCGTCGCCGGGCACTGCGGCTGCTCGAATTAATGGAAACGCACAACAAGAGCTGGGCCCTATACGTCTTCAGCTCCGCCCGCGTTTTACAGTCGTACACCACGGAGCAACTCATCGGGCTAGGCGTATCGTGGGTATGGATGGGACTGGAAGGCGAGCAAAGCCAGTATCAGAAACTTAAAAACATTGATACAAGGTCCCTGGTCCGGACTTTACAGTCTCACGGCATTCGCGTGCTCGGCTCTTCCATCATCGGCATGGAGCACCATCGGCCGCAAGACATGATTCAGATTATTGACCATGCAGTCAGTCATGGGACCGATTTTCACCAGTTCATGCTTTATACCCCCAATTCAGGCACGCCGCTGTATGAAAAGCATAAAGCGGATAAAACGCTCATCGATCCCTCTGAATTTTCACATGCCGATGCCCACGGGCAGTATCGGTTCAATTTCCGGCATCCGCATATTCAAGGCGGAGAGGAAGAGTCTTTTCTCCACAAAGCCTTTATCCGGGATTTCAAAGTCAACGGGCCAAGCCTGGCCCGTCTGATTCGAACCCAATTGACCGGCTGGCAGCGACATAAAAACCATTCAAACCCGCGTGTTCGGAATCGTTTTTTATGGGAAAACCAATCCCTGGCCACCTCCTCGGCCGGTGCCGTATGGGCAATGAGAAAATGGTATGGACAAAACCATGAGATGGCCAGTCGGATGGATTCACTTTTAACCGATCTTTATGCCGCGTTTGGATGGAAGTCCCGTATCGCCGCTCCCCTGTTGGGCCGATATCTCAGCTCAAACATAGAAAAAGAGGAAAAACGTCTGGCAGCCGGCTGGACATATGAGCCGAATACTTTTTACGAAAAGAATGCTGCCGCGCTTTCCCTGTCAGATACCCAAGCAGATGCGATCGCCCCACGGGCCGTTCGCTCACAATGGGTTACCTGCAAAGCGATGCCGGCGTAACGACGCGTCGGTCGATGCGGGGCCAGTCCCAGCCGCTATTGCCATCATTTCTGCCTGACTTGCCAGTTTCCTGAGAAACCCCACCAAGCTTTTTTTCGGCTTCCGTTGCCCGAAAATTAATTTCACACATCTGCATTCACCTGGTACTGTATTTGCTTTTTTATAAAGTGATGGTTATTATTCCAGAATAAAATGGCATATTAAACCATAAAAATACCTTTGGGTGCGCAGGCATCCTGCCTGCCAATTGAGGGCTGGAAGCCCTCGCTCCCAGAAATTTTTATTCGTGAGGGGGGAATCGTACGCTGATTCATGACCATTTATTTGGAAAGGATAACCAGAATGAGCTCACCTAAAACCCACAATAATATGATCGCAATTGTTCTCGTATTATTCATTACAATCATGGGAGTCGCAGAGAATGCCGCGGCCCTGATGCTGGAAATGAGCGTGGAAGAACTGTCGTCCGGCGCCGATTCCATTATCGTGGGCCGGGTTTTGCATCGAAAAAGTCATTGGAACCGGGACAAAACCGAAATTTATACGAGGGTTGTCATTTCCACGGAAGAGCGTTTAAAGGGAAGTGCCCATTCCGGCAACATCGCCATTGTCATACCGGGTGGACAGATTGGAGACACCACCGTGGAAGTAACGGATGTCCCGGATTTTTCTGTCGGTGAAAAAGTGGTGATCTTTGTCCGACCTCTTACGGATCAACAGGTTGCAGAAGATGGCCTTGTAAATACCGGGGATAATACCCCATGGTTTCGCATCCACGGCGGGTTTCAGGGTAAATTCTCTGTCCATGATGATAAAGTCGGCAAAGTGCCATTGATGAAATTCAAGGAGCGCATTTCCAAAGCGCTGACAGGCGAGATTCCGGGAAATCCTGAAAGTCAGAACTTGCTGAATTCAGAATCCATATCTTCGGTCCAAACGATTTCCGGCATCTTCCCTTCTTCGGCATCGGCCGGAACCAACACCTTGATCACCATCAGCGGCAGCAATCTGGGCGCATCGCCAGGAACCCCGTATTTCTACTATAAAAGCAATGTGTATTACGGATGCCCATCCTGTGTGTCTTCATGGTCGGATTCCGATGTCGTGGTGAATGTACCTGTTTTTAAGGCCAGCGACGGCTATTCAGCCTCGGCCGGCAGTGGTCCGGTTTATCTGACGACTCCTGCCGGCGATAAATCCAACTCCTTTCCCTTTTCAGTAACCTTTTCCTATGGCGGCAGCAAATGGACCGGCGCCAGTCCGATTGTGGAGTTCAATGTCAACCCGAATGGCAATACCGCCTTTTTAAGGGCGGTCCAGGATGCGGCCGATACCTGGAATGCGGTTCCCAACAAAAATTTTTCCTTCAAGTTTGCCGGCACAACCACTGCTGTAAATTCCGCCACGAATCAAACCAACGAAATTATCTGGGCGGATCTTCATGATGGTTCAATTATCGGACAAACATCAATTCGAAGCTCTAACGGCGTTATCAGTGAATGTGACATCACATTCAACACAAAATTTCCATGGAGCACGGATGCCTCCACCCCTGGTAAATCCATGGATGTACATACTGTAGCCCTGCACGAAATGGGTCACTGGCTGAATCTGCGGGATTTATATGGAAATGTTTCCGGCTATCCGACCGATATTGACAAAGTCATGTATGGTTATGGAAGTACCGGCAAACAGAAAAGAAACCTGACCATTTATGACAGCATGGGAATGCGTTATATTTATCCGGGCGCGAATCCCTGCGCAGCATCCCTGTCTCTGACGGGTTCGACATATCATCTCTTTGTCCCAATCATAAACACGAATCCCAATTTATGGGGCGATTTCCTGTATGACCCGGCTGTATCGACGACACAGGTCAGGCTGACGAATTTCGGTGAAACCACAAACCCTGATGGATGTGAAATTTCCCAGTCATCAACCCTGACCTTGGTGGACAGCAACTATATTCTGCATATCCCGGAGGTAATCTTTGATGGCATCTCATACCGGATTGACATGACCTATGTGCCGACAACGGACGGGTTGATCTGGTTCATGCTGAGTGGTGTTTGGAAAATTTAAAGGGAACATTGTAAAAGATTGACAACACGTCTGTTTTGTCTGATAGTTTCAGGAATTTCAACTTATCGGGTGTGATCTTCTGCAACCGGCAATCGCAACAATGCGATTGGATATGGCCAGGTGACATAGCAAAAGATGCCCGCCATCATTCAATCATTCAGTTAAAATAAATAAGAGGAAAACGACAGATGTCATCCTTTTCTGAAGAAGAATTCCCCGCGGAAGACGCTGAACCCAGTTTTGCAGATCTGCTGGAATCCTACAGCTCCAAAATCACACGGAATATTGAGGTCGGCAATAAAATCTCCGGCCGCATTATTTCAATTGGAAAAGATTTCGTCTTTCTGGATACCGGAACCCAGATAGACGGAGTGGCCAACAGAGCGGATCTGTTGAATTCCAAGGGTGAATTTCCATACGCCATTGGAGATATTGTTGAGCTTTATGTGGTTTCCGCTAAAGGGGATGAAATCCTGCTTTCAAAAGCCATTTCCGGATCCGGGGACAACACCCTGCTCAATGAAGCCTTTCATAACGCAATTCCGGTAAACGGAAAAGTCATCGAACAATGCAAGGGCGGATTCCATGTGGACATTCAGCATACTCGTGCCTTTTGCCCTGTCAGCCAGATGGACCTGTCCTATATTGAAAATCCCGAATCTTTTATCGGGCAGTCCTTTGATTTTTTGATCCTTCAGTTTGAAGAAAGGGGCAAAAATATCGTTGTTTCCAGGCGCGAGTTGTTAAAACAGGATATGGAGAGTAAGAAAGAGTTGTTTCTGAAAACGCTCTCCGTGGGCAGCGTCTGTACCGGCAGGGTTGCCCGGATCATGCCCTATGGCGCATTCGTCGAATTGATACCCGGACTGACGGGCCTGGTGCCGATATCCGAAATCAGTTGGTCGCACATTGAAAAACCCGAAGACGTCCTCCAGGCCGATGATCCGGTTCAGGTGGTTGTCATCGCGATTCAGCCAAGGCCGGAAGATGATCCGAAGATTGCCCTGTCCATCAAACAGGTTCTGGATAATCCATGGAGCCATATCAGCGATCAATTTCATGCCGGCGATCGGGTAAAAGGAAAAATTACCCGGCTGGCGCCTTTTGGGGCCTTTGTGGAACTGGCGCCCGGTATTGATGGACTGGTTCATCTTTCCGAAATCAGCTATACTCATCGGGTCAACCGGCCGGAAGATTTTCTTCAGTCGGGAGATCAGGTTTTTGTCCTGATCAAGGAAATCGACCTGTTGAAAAAGCGCGTTTCTCTCAGCATCAAGGACGCGGAAGGCGACCCGTGGATGGATGTTCCGGAAAAGTACAAGACCGGACAGACCCTGGAGGGCATGATTCAAAAACGGGAAAAATGGGGATATATCGTCACCCTGGAGCCCGGCGTTGTCGGGATTCTACCACTTGCCAGAATTCGATCCTCCGGACAGTCTTCCGCCATTGAATCCCTTAAGCCGGGTCGTGCCATGACCGTCGTGATCGACGAGATCAAGACGGATGAAAGAAAAATCACCCTGAGACTGGATGCCCCGGAGGACGATAACTGGCAGCAGTATTCAGCTCAGAAATCCGACCAGTCTGTCGGAACCCTTGGGGATAAACTTCAGCAAGCACTCGATTTAGCAAAATCGAAGTGATTCCCGTTTGCAGTTATCCAGCATCATGCTTGAAAATTCCTCAAAAAAGAGTATGCTATGAGAAATCAAGAAAAAAATGGGCTGTTCCATAAAATGCATGAATATGGTGTTGGAACGCCTCATATCGAGAAGGAAACAGGGACCGTATCCCTGAAAGCCATCTTAAGGAAGATCTTCAATAAGGATAATGAATGACAGAAATATTTGATGAGCCCATCTCCGAACCCCGGGCAGACAAGCCGAAATTTCTTACCCAGACCTATTTTGACGAACTGAATCTGCCCGAACCCGTCCTGAAGGGTTTGACCGAGGCGGGATTTACCCAGTGCACCCCGATTCAGGCCCAGACCCTGCCCCTTTCCCTTTCCGGAAAGGATGTGGCGGGACAGGCCCAGACCGGAACCGGAAAAACCGCTGCATTTCTGGTAACCGTTTTCACCCGTTTGCTTACCGAAGAAACAAGGATCCCCGGCGAGCCGGCCGCCCTGATTGTTTCCCCCACCCGCGAACTGGCGCTTCAGATTTATGAGGAAGCCTGCCTCATCGGCAAATATACGGGCCTTTCGATCGCCCAGGTTGTCGGCGGCGTGGATTATCAAAAACAGGCGGATATACTGAGAAGCGGCGTCGATATCGTCATCTGTACGCCCGGAAGAATCATCGATTATTTCAAACAAGGCATCTTTAAAACCAGCAGCGTCAAAATCATCGTGATCGATGAGGCGGACCGGCTCCTGGATCTTGGCTTTTCCAAAGACATGCGGTTTATTCTTCAAAAACTGCCCCGCTACGACAAGCGCCAGTCCCTGCTCTTTTCCGCGACCCTGTCCTTCCGGGTGATGGAACTGACATACGAGTACATGAATCTTCCGGAATTTATTTCCGTTACCCCCGAGGATGTCGCGGTTGAAGGCATCGAGCAGTCCCTGATTCACGTGGGCTCCGACCAGAAACTGTCCCTGCTTCTGGGGCTTCTGGAAAGGGAGACTTGGGAACGCATTCTCATTTTTGTGAACACCAAGTCCGGGGTCGAATGGCTAGCCGCCAAACTCAAGGGCAACGGATGGCCGGCCGAGGGAATTACCGGCGATCTGCCGCAGGAAAAGCGCTTCAAGCTGATGGAACGGTTCAAGGAAGGAAAGATCAAGATGCTGATTGCCACCGATGTGGCATCCCGGGGTATCCATGTGGAGGATATCAGCCATGTCATCAATTTCGATCTTCCCCAGGATCCTGAAAATTATGTCCACCGCATCGGCCGCACGGCAAGAGCCGGAAAAACCGGCAAGTCCATTGCCTTTGCCTGTGAAGCCTACGTCTTTCATCTAGAACCGTTGGAAGCCCTCTTAAATGCCAAGATTCCCGTGGTATGGCCAGAAGACGACTGGTTCAAGGAAGACAAGGCCGGGCCTGTTCCCCGAAGTCGCTATTCCCTGGATAGAGACCGCAAACCCGAACGAAAGCCGCGCGCTGCCGCGCCCAAACGTGGTGAACGCACCGATCGCACCGAACGCCCCGATCGCAGAAAAGAGATGCCTGCCTTTAAATTCACCGTTCCGCGGGGAGAAAATTATTTTCCGGGAACTTTTTTTGGTTTTGCCCCGCAGCCACCTGAAGGGTTTGATTTTTCCGCATCATCCGCCGAGCCGATTGAAAACGACGACATCATGGATTTTGAGGAAACCTCCCCTCCTGAGGTCTCAGAAAGCCTGCCGGCGCCCATGGAAGAGAACGGATCCGGTGATGCCGTGAAATTGCCGGAAGAGTTGCCCGTGGTGGAACCCTCCGCGCCCGCACCCGTAAAAAAGAAACGCAGACGTCGCCGATATAACAAGAAAAAGAGTCCGGCCACTTCATCAGATACCTCCGTTTCTTCGGATTCCGCGAACCATTCAGAATCCGCCTAATTGACGGATCGAAAATGATCCGTTCCTCTGAGATCCTTCTTCCCCCTTTTTTCCAAAGGGGGAAATGAGAACACGGCCATGCTTTTGGCTCCATTGTACGCATCATGATGATCACCATTCCAAACAATGAATCCACGTTTTAAAAAGCCTCATCAACAGGCACCCGCCGGTCCAAAGCCTGGTCCGTGGCCGTTGCGACCCATAGGAGCCGGTCTTCCCGAACGCATCTACGATCCAGCTCTTCCGATTATTGACAAAAAAGACGAAATCATCCAGGCTATTTCAGAACATTCGGTCGTGATCGTATCCGGAGAAACCGGCTCCGGCAAAACCACCCAACTTCCAAAATTCTGTCTGGATGCCGGCCGCGGGCTTAGCGGCATCATCGGCTGCACTCAGCCGCGAAGAATCGCCGCCATGACCGTGGCTAACCGCATTGCGGAAGAGCTCGGCGAGACTGTCGGCCAGTCCGTCGGATACAAAATCCGTTTTACCGATCGGACCAGCCGCTATTCGCTTATCAAGGTCATGACCGATGGTATCCTGCTGGCTGAAACCCTGCACGATCCCTTTCTGAATCGCTACGACACCCTGATTGTGGATGAAGCCCACGAGCGAAGCCTGAACATTGATTTTATCCTCGGAATTGTCAAAACCCTGCTCCGGAAACGAAGCAACCTGAAACTGATCATCACCTCCGCTACCATCGACACGGATAAATTCTCCAAGGCCTTTGATCAGGCGCCGGTTATCGAGGTGTCCGGCCGCATGTATCCGGTGGAAGTCCGCTACCTGCCACCGAATGTGTCATCCGATACAGACGATGAGCCGCCCCCTGTCGAACTGGCGGTAAAGGCCGTGGACCGGCTGTGCCGGCAGGAACCGCCTGGCGATGTGCTTATTTTCATGCCCACCGAACAGGATATCCGGGAAACCTGCGAGCTGATCGCGGGCAGAAGACTTCAACACGTCACCGTTCTTCCCCTGTTTGCCCGGCTTTCCGCAAAAGATCAGGCCCGGGTTTTTTCCCCTGCCATAGGCCGGAAAGTCATCGTCGCCACCAATATCGCCGAAACATCCTTGACCATTCCCGGAGTCAAATATGTGATTGACACGGGCCTTGCCCGGATTTCTCAGTACACCCCCCGGTCCCGAACCACGTCCCTTCAGGTGCGGCCCATCAGCAGAAGCAGCGCGGATCAGCGAAAAGGGCGCTGCGGCCGACTGGAAAACGGCATCTGCATCCGGCTCTATTCCGAAGAAGATTATTTGTCCCGTCCCCAGTTTACGCGCCCGGAAATCCTCAGGTCCAACCTGGCCGAAGTCATCCTGAGAATGATGGCCTTGAAGTTGGGATCCATCGCGGATTTTCCGTTTATCGACCAGCCCGATTCCCGCAGCATCACGGATGGCTTTGACCTGCTGACAGAGCTTGGCGCCATTCGTAAAACAGAGAGCAGAGAACAGATAACAGATAACAGGAAGAAGCGGTCATCTGTCGTCTGTCCTGCGTCATCCGCCCTCTGTTTTACGCTGACCGAACAGGGCCGGCTCATGTCCGGAATACCGGTGGATCCCCGGCTGTCCCGGATTCTGCTTCAGTCCCGAACCGAGGGGTGTGTTCCGGAGATCGCCATCATCACCGCGGCGCTCTGCATTCAGGATCCCAGGGAAAGACCCGTGGAAAAGGCTCAACAGGCAGATGCCATGCATCGGATTTTCAGCGACCCGTCATCGGATTTTATCGGTCTCTTGAATATCTGGAACCATTACCACCAAATTCAGGAAACGGATAAGTCCTCAAGTAAATTGAGACGGTTCTGCAGCCAGCATTTTCTGTCGTTTAAACGGATGCGGGAATGGCGGGATATTCATTCCCAGCTTTCTGAAATCGTAAATGAATCCAAAATCATTACCTCTGAAAAGGCTATCTCCCCCCTACTTCCCCTTTCGCCGAAGCCAAAACAAAAAACCGAGACGGATTTCCCGGACCGCTACAGCGCCATTCACCGCTCGATCCTTAGTGGGTTTCTTTCCAACATCGCCATGAAAAAGGAAAAAAATATCTTCAGGGCGGCACGGGATCGGGAAGTCATGGTTTTTCCGGGATCCAGCCTGTTCAACAAGGCCGGAAGCTGGATCGTGGCAGCCGAAATGGTGGAAACCTCGCGCCTGTTTGCCCGGATCGTAGCCGGCATTGATTCCAAGTGGTTGGAAGAGCTGGGAAAGTCCCTTTGCCGTTACACGTGGAGCCAGGCCCACTGGGAACGAAGCCGCGGTGAAGTTGTGGCGCTTGAGCAGGTCACCCTCTTCGGGCTCATCATCGTCAGCCAGCGTCCGGTATGCTATGGCCGCATCGATCCGATGGAAGCCTCAAACATCTTTGTGCGAAGCGCGCTGGTGGAAGGCGACGTCAAAAAACCGTTTGCTTTCATGATCCGCAATCAGAATCTGATTGAAGAAATTCAGGATATGGAGAACCGGTTCCGGCGAAAAGACTTGCTCGTCGGCGAAGCCGACCTGTATGATTTTTACCGCCGTCAAATTCCCGAAACGATCAGTGATATCCGGACATTTCAGAAATTCCTGAAGGATAAGGGGGAAGACGGTTTTCTGCTCATGAACCGGCAAGACTTGCTTCGGTATGCTCCGGATTCCGAGGAACTGGCACTGTATCCGGACAGGGTGGCTCTGGGCGGCAACCATTTTTCGTGTCTGTACAGTTTTGAACCCGGCAGCCAGGAAGACGGACTCACCGTCCAGATTCCTTCGGCCGCGGCGCAGGCCATCCCCAGGGAGTCACTCGACTGGATGGTGCCCGGGCTCCTGAAGGAAAAAGTCGGTGCCATGATCAAGGCGCTTCCCAAGATCTACCGAAAAAAACTGGTTCCCATCTCCCGAACCGTGGATATTCTCGTCACGGAAATGCCGCGCGAAACCGATATTCTGGGAAACGCCCTCAGCCGGTTCATCTACCAGCGTTTTGAAATCGATATTCCGGCATCGGCCTGGTCCGAAGAAACCCTTCCGGATTATCTCAAAATGCGTATTGCCATTACCAGTCCCGAAGGCAAGGTGATCTGCAGCGGCAGAGACCTATCTGTTCTGGAAAATCTGGTGCCGGAGCGCATCAGCCCCGCTGCACTTGACCTTGCCAGAAAAAACTGGGAACGTCCGTTCATCACGGAATGGGACCTGGCGGAACTTCCGAATGCCATCGATATCCAGGGAGAAGCCGGGATCAACTGGACGCTTTTCCCCGCCCTGGTCAAAAATCCGGACAACGGCAGCGTCAGTCTTCGGCTCTTTGACGAACCCGGCGAGGCGCTTTTGGCCCACTGCCAGGGCGTTGCCGGACTGGTTGAGGTCGTTTACGCCAAAGAAATGAAATTCATACATAAATATCTGACGATTCCCCGGCATCGAACGCTTCTGGCCGAACAGTGGGGCGGGGCAAAAAAGATTCAGAAAAGGCTATATCAAGCGCTTTTAATCCGGCTGTTTTCAAGAAACATTCGATCTGAAAACGAATTTGTTGCCCATACGGAAAAGATGTTTCCAGACATGCCGTCCCTTGCCAAACAGATGTTGGATGCCAGTATGGAAGTTCTTGAAGCACTTAGCGAAGCCGGCGGCAGCATCGAAGGCCTGATCCGAAACAACCCCGCCAATGCCGTGGTCAGGCAGCTCTGGAACTATCTGAAAGAACAGCTTCACATCCTTGTACCCGAAGACTTCATGATCCGGTATGAACCCGGGCGCTTGCCCCATCTGATCCGGTACATTCGGGCCATTGCGATCCGGGCGCAGAGAGCCGGGCTGGATTTTGACAAGGATCAGGGAAAAAGCCGGGAAATCCAGATCCTGATAGACAGACGCGCAGCCCTTCAGGACCGGCTTTCTCCGCATGCAACGGATAAAAAAAAGCAGGCGGCCGAAAATCTGTTCTGGATGATCGAGGAATACAAGGTCTCATTATATGCCCAAGAACTGAAAACGGCGTTTCCGATTTCCCGAAAACGCATCGAAAAAGCATTTGAAGAATTCGACCGGATGGTGTGAACCCATTCGAAGGCATTCTTGCACTTTCGCAATATCTATATTATTAGATTGAAATAATGCCATATATCGAAACGATTCGGGAGGTGCTGAATGGGTCGTATCTTGCTCGTTGATGACGAGGAACTGTTTCGGAGTCTGCTAACAGCCCTGGTTGAGAAGGCGGGGCATCAGGCTGTTTCTGCCGCAACCCTCTTCGAGGGCCTGCAACTGGCCCAGCAGCATCCGTTTGATCTCGTCTTTCTCGACGTCGGGCTGCCCGACGGAAACGGGCTGGACGCCCTGCCCGGATTCCGATCCTCACCCTCCCAGCCCGAGGTACTCATCGTTACCGGGGCCACGGATTCAAACGGGGCAGAACTGGCCATCCGGAGCGGCGCCTGGAACTATATCCGAAAACCTTTCACAGCGACCGATATCCTGCTGCAGATTAAACGGGCCCTGGATTATCACGAGAAAAAGACCGGCGCATCCTCTCACAAGAATCTGGATCGCGGCCGGATCATCGGTCAGAGCACCGAACTCAACCACTGCCTCGATCAAGTGGCCCAATGCGCCGGAACGGATGCCAACGTTCTGATCACCGGGGAAACCGGCACCGGCAAGGAACTGTTCGCCCAGGTGATTCACCGCAACAGCCCTCGCGCGGATAAAAATTTTATCATCGTGGATTGCGCGGCCTTGCCGGAACATCTGATCGAGAGCATTCTGTTGGGTCATGTCAAGGGGGCTTTCACCGGAGCCGACCAGGAAAGGAAGGGGCTGATCGCGCAAGCCGACGAGGGCACGCTTTTTCTGGATGAAGTGGGCGAACTGCCCCCAGCGGCCCAGAAATCATTCCTGCGTGTGTTGCAGGAACGATGCTTTCGACCGGTGGGTGGCGACCGGGAGCGGGAAAGCAACTTCAGACTGGTTGCAGCCACCCATCGCGATCTGGATCTGATGGTTACCGAAGGTCAATTTCGAAGCGACCTGCTCTACCGGCTGCGAACATTTGCCATTCACATTCCGCCACTGCGGGTACGGAAAAGGGATATCGAGGCGATGGCCATGCATTTCGTGTTTACGCTTTGCAATCGTCACCGCATTCCGATTAAAGGGATGCTGCCGGAATTCCTGGGAATGCTTTCCTGCCACGACTGGCCCGGAAACGTTCGCGAGCTGGTGAATACCATCGAAAAAGCGGTACTGGCGGATCCTGCCAATCCAACTCTTTTTCCCCAACATCTGGACAGTGCGATCCGTTTAAAATCCATCCAGGCAGCAACTGAAAGATCCGATTCGCATCGATCTGAATTTCCGGACCCGGAGTTTTGCCAGACTTCCGTAACCCCTTTTCTCCTGCCCGATGGGCTGCCCACCCTCAAGAACTTCAGGCGGGGCGCCTTTGATCAGATTGAGAAGCAATACCTTTTACGCCTTATGACGGAGACATCCGAGGATATTGAAAAAGCCTGCAAGCTATCCGGCCTCGGACGTTCGCGCCTATACGGCCTGCTGAAACGCCATGCTCTAACCCTGCCGGCGAACAAAATCGCGGATTCCCCGGTTCGCAACAAATCTTGTTGACGACTCGCGGATTACCGTCGTTTCAGATTTCCATGCCTCTGTCCAGTTCCTGTCGAACGGCGGAACCGAGCCGTTCCATGAGATAGGGCTTGCTCACATAGGCCCCCGCACCGAGCGTTCTTGCCTCTTCCACCCGACCCTCTCCAGAAAACCCGCTGACAATAATGGCTTTCTGATCGGGGTGATGCTTTAAAATTTGCCGGTATGTTTCGAGGCCGTCCATCCCCGGATCCATGATCATGTCCAAGATGACCAAATCCGCTTGCGTGATTGATAAATATTTCAGAGCTTCCTCGCCACTGGACACCGCATGTACCTGGTAACCCAGTGCCGTCAGGATTTTTGAAGCCAGCTCTCGCTGCATCTCCTCATCATCCACCACCAGAACGGATTCTCCCCTGCCCCTGCAGGCTTCAATGGCCACTGCAAGGTTCCTTTGATGAACCTCCTGCGAAACAGCGGGGAAATAAAGTAAAAAAGTGCTTTCCTTTCCCGCGCGGCTGTGCACGTCGATCAAACCCCGATGATCCTTGACCACTCCCCAGACCACGGCCAATCCCAGTCCCGTGCCGCTGACTCCCATCTTTTTTTTCGTATAAAACGGTTCAAATATTCTCTTGATATCCCGTGCATGAATTCCGGAACCGTTGTCCGAAACGCTCAGGCACGCATAATGGCCGGCCGCTATTTCTTCGAAGCCAATCAAGGGGCTGTCCAGATGAACGTTTTGCGTGACCACCGCAACCTGACCGGAACCACGGACCGCCTCGCACGCATTGGAAATCAGATTCATCACGACCTTACTGAAATGGGCAGGTGAACCTTTGATATTGAGCAGATCCGGGGCAAGCGAAATCTGAAAATGAATGTTTGGATGAAGCGTTTTAAGCTTTTCAAACTCCAGCGTGAGAAGATAATCCTTGACAATCTGATTGATACTGAACACTTTATCGACCACGACGTTTCTTCTGGCCAGTGTCAAAAGATCCTGCACCACCGCAGCCGCTCTCTCTCCGGAGCTTTTGATGGTTTGGAGGGCGCTCCTGAAAGGGCTTTCCGCGGGAAGTTGCATCAAAAGTAAATCCGGATATCCGACGACACCACCCAGGATGTTGTTCAAGTCATGCGCAACGCCGCCGGCCATTAGGCCCAATGCCTCCATTTTTTTGGACTGTTGCAGCAGTTCTTCAAGCCGTTTCTGCTCGGCTTCAGCGTGCTTGCGCTCAGTGATGTCTCGAGATGACAGGATGGCGCTGAAAAGGTGAAGTTTCTGATCATAGAGAAGACGGATCACGGATTCCACCCATAAATAATGTCCAGCCGCATGCCGGTATTGATATTCCATGCGAAGAGAGGGGGCATTGTCCGCCTCCGCCTTGCTAATTTCTTCCCGTATGCGACCTGAATCCTCCTCATGAACTTGTTCCAACCATGGCTGAGACAGCAGATCCGCGCAAGGATGACCGAATACACGCTCGGTGGACGGGCTTGCATAGAGGATACGACCTTCGGCATCCACCTGACTGATCGCATCCATCATGTTTTCAGTAATAACCCTCAGCCTGTTCTCGCTGTCCCTCAGTGCACTCTCGGCACGTTTCCGCTCGTCGATCTCATCCTGAAGGAGCCGGTTCATATCTTCAAGATTAAACACGTGTCGGATAAAATAAATGGCGACGGGCGATACAAAAATAGGAACGGCAAGCGCATCGATGCTGCCGATCACAAGTAGATCGCGGTCAATATGCCCCCACCAGATCAAGCTGTTGATGATGTTCAAGATGGTTGTAAAACATTCTGAAAGCAAGGCAATGATGCCGGTGAGATAAAGCGGCCACCGTCTGGAGGAACGCATGCTGGCTATAATCGGTTGAAGTGTCATGGAGATGGCGCATAATCCTTAAAAAGTCGAGTCATCGGAAACCGGAGTTCGAATCAATCCTTTTCTTAAGTATTTTTTACCACTATTAATCGTTGATATCAAATAGAATAAATGCTGCTCGTGGAGTCGTACCCGGCTTCCAGAGCCTTGTTTCAACTGCCCCGGCGTACCACGCACTCTGAAAAATTAAGGCGAATTGTTCCCTATTATATTTAAATACCCTGCATCAAACCCATCCGCCTCAATTCCAATTTAATTGGAATCAACCGTATGTAATGCCGTTTGGAATCCATTTTTATTGGACATCATACCTTTCGCCAGTTCCACCAATTTTTCAATATATCGTCAGCTATCTGATTTTATTGTCTTTAAAACGATATAAATATTTTGATTATATTTGGCACTTTTCTTGCTTGATGAAAAACAAAGGAATTGAATCATTGAAACTAATTCTATTTACCAGGAACGCCGCGCATCCCGCATGCCGACAACTGATGAGCGCACTGAACCGGATGACCGTGACTTTTCAAATCATCACTGTCCATCAAGTATTGCAGGAAGTGATGCGCAAAATACGCACCGATGAGGCTTTATTCGTTTTTCTATTAACGGAAGTCAAGGACATCGAAATTCTCAATGAGATGCGGCCTCAGATCCAGGATCGCAAGATCATCACGATTCTGCCCGACGATTCCGAATATTCCCACTCGATCGGATGTTCGATGCTCCCGAGATTTCAAGCCTTATTATCGGACGACATGTCCATGGTTGCCGAAGTCGCAGCCAGAATCATCGGCAGCGACAGCGGCGGCCAAAAATAGAACATAGTGAATGATTCACTCAATATCCATGGAGTTAACGTGTTACTGAAGGAGGAATTATGGCGTTTTTTGAATGGAAAAATGATTACAGCGTGGGCATTGCCAAAATTGATGAACAGCATAAGGCATTGGTGGGTTTTCTAAACGAATTATATGATTCGATGAAGGCAGGCAAGGGCAAGGATACGCTGGACGCTGTCCTGAAAAATCTGGTGGAATATACCAAAACCCATTTTGCAACCGAAGAAAGTCTCATGAAACTGTACAAGTATCCCGATTATGAAGCGCACAAACAAAAGCATGATAAATTGGCCGTGCATGTTCTGGATCTGAAACAGAAATTTGATTCCGGGCAAATATCCAATCCGATCCAGATCACCAATTTTTTAAAAGACTGGCTCGGTAAGCACATCATGGGCACGGATCAATTATATGGTCCTTTTTTAAACGCAAAAGGCGTCCGATAATATCGACGACTGGTACATAGTTGCCGACCGACAGCAAGAAAAACAACAGCGTGATGTTCATCAGAAGCCGGCGCTTTTGCCGGTAGAAACCATGAATCAATTAAAAGGAAAGGGGTATGACATGAAAAGAATGTTAATTATCGCGGGCGTTGCAGCATTTTTGTCAATGGGGTGTTTGACGGGTTTTGCCGGTGCGGGCGATGAAGGCACCAAGGACGAAGCCGTGGCAATGGTGAAAAAAGCCATCGAATACATCAAAGCCAACGGTAATGAAAAGGCTTTTGAAGAGATCAGCAATCCCAAGGGCAAATTCATCGACCGGGATCTGTATGTGGTGGTCTATGACATGACCGCAAAATGCCTGGCACACGGCCAGAAGAAAAACATGGTCGGCAAAGATTTGATCGATTTTAAAGACACGGACGGAAAGGAATACATGAAAGAGCGCATAGAGCTGATGAAAAAGCAGCCGAGCGCCTGGCAGGATTACAAATTCATGAATCCCGTGTCCAAACAGATCGAACCCAAGTCCATGTACCTGGAAAAGTCCGGCGATCTGATCGTCGGCTGCGGAATTTACAAGAAATAGTCCATCATTGAGGAAGGCCTTCTACCATGGCCAAGTCCTTGCTCCGGCAAGCAGTCCGCCATTTATCCGTCGGTCAATCGGATAGAGGCCTTCCTGAACCACGACAACCTGAATTTTCAATCATTGCGGAAAGGGTCATTTTTATGAAACTAAGTTCAAAAATATTTGCCGGATTCGGAATTGTTTTGTTCATTGCCGTAATACTGACGGGAACTTCCCTCTACATTATGAAGGGCGTGGCCGGACAAGCCCAGGTTTTGTCGAGTCAGTACATGCCGGAAACACGCATCGCCAGCAGTATTGAGCGCGCCGCATCCAGAGCCGTTTCCGCCATGAACGCATATGACACCGCTTACGATGAAACATATCTGTCCGCTTCACGCGAACACTTGAAAAATGTCAAACAAAATCTTCTGGATGCGGAGCAGTTGACCGCCAAATACCCGGAACTGAAAATTCTGAAAGAAAATACCACCAATGCTGCGGCGCGTCTTTCGGAATACGAAACGCAAGTAAACGATACGGAAAATACGGGAAAGGAAATTCAGGTTGTCCGGAAAAAACTTGATGCCGCAGCTCAGGAATTCATGAAAGCCTGCCTGGAGTTCGTGGATAACCAATCCGAAGAGTTGACCGCCGGAATTCAACAAACTAATGCTAACCCGGCATCCTTGAATGACCAATTTGAAAAGATCAACGGAATGAATGATGTGATACAGCTCGGTTATGTCATTCAACTGGATACCGTAAAGGGGCAACTGGTCAGGGATCCCCGGATTATCGAAGAGTCGGCGAATAAATTTACGGAAATGGAAAACACCTTAAATGCGATTCAGAAAAAGACCACCAGCGACACCGCCATTTCGCAACTGGAAGACATCAGAATGGCCGGCTCCAGTTATAAAACGAACATGAAGAAGCTCGTGGCAAACTATAGCAGCATGATCGACCTGGGCAAGAAGCGCATCGCTACCGCAAGCGCGGTGACCACTTCGGCCGAAGTCACCGCGGTTTCAGGAATCGATGAAACCATAAAGAGCGCCGGCAGTGTGGGAAACATTCTGATCCGCTCCAGTAAAATTCTGGTTATTGCCGGAATTATCGGGATAGTTGTCAGTATCGTGCTGATTATTATCATCACCCGAGGCATTACCCGGCCGATCGGACGGATCATCGAAGGCCTCAATGAGGGCGCGGATCAGGTGGCATCGGCATCCGGCGAGGTTTCTTCCGCCAGCCAGTCCCTGGCTCAGGGCGCATCGGACCAGGCCGCCTCCATTGAGGAGACGTCCTCATCCCTGGAAGAGATGTCCTCCATGACCAAACAAAATGCGGACAATGCCGGTCAGGCGAACAGTCTGATGAAGAACACCAATAATGTGGTCGTCACGGCCAACGCTTCCATGACGGAACTGACCGCATCCATGAAAGAAATCTCCAGGGCAAGCGAAGAAACCTCCAAGATCATCAAGACCATCGATGAAATCGCGTTTCAGACGAATCTTCTGGCCTTGAATGCCGCGGTTGAAGCGGCCCGGGCCGGAGAAGCCGGGGCCGGATTCGCGGTTGTGGCGGATGAAGTCCGGAATCTGGCCATGCGGGCCTCCGAGGCCGCCAGGAACACCTCCGTTCTGATTGCCGAAACGGGCAAGAAGGTAAAGGATGGCTCTCAAATTGTGGCCAGAACCGATGAAGCCTTTTCAGAGGTTGCCAGAAGCAGCGCCAAGGTTGGAGAGCTGGTGGCGGAGATTGCCGCAGCCTCATCGGAGCAGGCCCAGGGGATTGATCAGATCAACAGGGCGGTTGCAGCAATGGATAAAGTGGTACAGCAGAATGCGGCCAGCGCCGAAGAGTCTTCCTCCGCCGCCGAAGAAATGAGCGCTCAGGCCGAAGAGATGAAGGGCATGGTAAGTGAACTACTGGCACTTGTGGAAGGAAGTTCCGCAAAAATCACAAGCTCGGAGAATTCGCTTGAACGTCCGGTTCAAGCCGTTTCCCATCACAATAATCACGCAATTACAACGAAACCCAAAAAAAACGAGCTCCTTCTTTCCAGAGGACGTGAAGTAAGCCCGAATGAAGTGATTCCTCTGGACGATTCGGATTATTTAGACACAAAGGAATTATGATAAACTTATAAAGAGAGTGACCCGGATGACATCATTCCCATGGATGAGAGTGATTTTAAGGATTTCTAAAGCAATGCTGATCAGGAATAGCCAAGATCGAGATAATATGTCAAGATTCTCCTCGATGTCGATCGGGTGCTGGGTACCGATGATATTATGCAACAGGAATAGTAGACAGTGAAATAATCGTCAGATTCCGGCTCCGGATTTGACGTAGTTGCAGACGGAGTCCGGAATCTGAATATGATGGCATCGCATCATGCAGCCAAAATCCTTCCGTTCTAAAAAGCAAGGTAAAAGACGCCCCCTTACCCTGCTGAAATCCATGCCCTGACCTTGTCGACAGACATATAAGCATAACGTCCAATAAAATTGGAATCGTCAATGTCGCAACGACCTTTAAAATCCAATTATATTGGACATCCATAGTTGTCGGCAATCTTGTCATTTCTCAATTGATTTTTAACTATCATATTTGATTGTGTTTTAATCATTTATTGAAATGCTGATCCAAGTTGGCACTTTTCTTGCATTTGTGTAATTAATAGGAACTGAATCAATGAAACATTGATGAACATCATCGGCATTCGCTTCGCAGCACCTGATGATTTCGCTTAACCAAATCGAATGGCCCAGGGAAAAACTTCAGGTGCTTTATTTCCAGGCCATAATTGATATTTAGATGCCGTTACGCGGCAAATTATTAAATCGTGATGGAGAAATAATCGATATGCAAGACAGAATAGGCAAAGTAAACCAGGCGGTTCAAACCACCGGCGGCAGAGAAGGCAAATACCTGACATTTACCCTGGCCGGGGAAGAGTACGGCATCGGCATCCTGAAAATCCGGGAAATCATCGGCATGATGCCCATTACCTCGGTGCCTCAGGCCCCGGATTTCGTGAAAGGCGTCATCAATCTCCGCGGCAAGGTCATTCCGGTCATTGATTTAAGGCTGCGGTTCGGCATGCCTTCCATGGATTATACAGAGCGCACCTGCATCATCGTGGTTCAGATCAATCTGCAGGATACCCCTCTCAACATCGGCATCGTGGTGGATTCCGTATCCGAAGTGCTCAACATCAGCGGTGGCGATATCGAAAACGCCCCAACGTTCGGAACCCAACTAAATACCAGTTATATCCTGGGCATGGCCAAAATCGAAGGCGGCGTCAAGATCCTTCTGGATATTGATAAGGTGCTGACTGAAAACGAAATCGGGATGCTGGAGAAGGCGGCGTGAGAAAGGGTTATGGACTATAGGCTATGGATCAACGGTTAGGGATAAGTAAAAGAAAGTATCACAGAGGGACATCAAAAAATAAAAAAAGGGTAGTCGGTTTGCTCCAACTGATTCTTGGGAATATGCCGGAATTACACGAAATACTAAACATTGACTGCATTACCGGCCAGCAGCCACAAAAACCCTTTGATTGCAATCTATTGGCGCATCTTAGGTGGAGCTAACCGACTACCCCTTAAATAAAATTAATTTCGATTCATTAAGGAGAGCTTTGCAATGAAAAATGTGAAATTAAGCACCAAATTGATTGGCGGGTTTGTGATTGTGGCAGTTATCGCGGCACTCATCGGCGGTATAGGATTCTGGTCCCTGAATGTGGCTAAAACTGCCCAGGATAAAACAGGGGAAGACCTTCATGCTATCCACGGCCTAGGAATCATGGATGCAGCCATGCCTGACATATCGCAAGCGGAAAGAACCCTCTGCTATGAAAAAGACGCTGAAATCATCAAGCATCAATATGTCATTCTGGACGACGCATGGAAACGCATTGATGAAGGTTGGAAGATTTTTGAACCGATTCATAAGACACCGGAAGGAGTTGTTTTGTGGAAAAAACTGGTCCAGGAATGGGACGGGTGGAAGAAATCCCACCAGGATGTCATTTCGCTTGCCAAATATGGGGACCTGGATGCCGCACGCGCCTCAAGTTTCGGAAAAACCCGTGATCTTTTTCAGAAAAACTCCAGACTGCTGGATGAACTCATCACCACTGAAATAACCGCCGCCAAAGAGACAGACACGGCTTTTGACAAAACATCCAATACCATCAAACTGGGTTTCGGGCTCCTGATTATCCTTGGCATCGCGGTTTCGCTCTTTCTGGGAATCTACCTGTCGCTGTCGATTACCCGGGCGCTGAACCGGGTCATCACCGGACTGACCGAAGCATCGGACCAGGTAGCGTCCGCGGCCGGAGAAGTTTCCTCTGCTTCCCAGTCCCTGGCCGAAGGCTCTTCCCAGCAGGCGGCATCCGTTGAAGAGACCTCATCGTCCCTGGAGGAAATGTCCTCCATGACTAAGCAGAACGCCAGCAACTCCGGACATGCGGACTCCCTCATGAAACAGGCCAACCAGGTGGTCAATAAAGCCAATACATCCATGAGCCAGCTCACCACCTCCATGCAGGAAATCTCTAAAGCCAGCGAGGAAACCTCCAAAATCATCAAGACCATTGATGAAATCGCGTTTCAGACCAATCTTCTGGCTTTAAACGCTGCCGTGGAAGCCGCAAGAGCCGGGGAAGCCGGCGCCGGGTTTGCCGTTGTAGCCGACGAGGTTCGGAATCTGGCCATGCGCGCCGCGGATGCCGCCAAGAGTATCGCTGCATTGATTGAAGGCACTGTGAAAAAAGTCACGGAGGGAACCGCGCTGGTAAAGACCACCAACGACGCCTTCAAGGAAGTGGCCGTCACTACCGTAAAAGTGGGCGAGTTGGTCGGCGAGATCGCTGCCGCCTCCAGTGAGCAGGCCCAGGGCATCGCGCAGGTGAACATCGCGATCACGGAAATGGATAAGGTCACCCAGCAAAATGCCGCAACCGCCGAGGAATCGGCCTCAGCATCCGAAGAATTAAACGCCCAGGCAGAAGAGATGAAAGCATTTGTGGGAGAGTTGGCAGCCATGGTGAGCGGAAATGTCGCCGTGTCAACCGGCAGTATCCGTAGCGTCAGACACCCGGGAGCTGCTGGATATGCCAGGCAAGCACCCCAAAAAGCGCTTGCCGTCACTAAAAGACCAACAAAGGGAAAAGCCCTGTCACTCAACCGATCCAGAGAGGTCAATCCCGATGACATCATTCCCATGGATGAGAGTGATTTTAAGGATTTCTAAAGGCAGCAAAGTCCGGATCCAGTATCAATACAGGGTTTAACAGGAAAGGATAAAAACGTGAAACGATTCAAGATGATTTTTCCCAAAATACTTCGAACCATCGGGGTTGTCGTGGTGGGCTGTATGCTGACAACTTCGGTTCTGGCCGATGATCTGGCAGATATCCGCCAGCGGGGCGTAATGCGGCACCTGGGTGTCACCTACGCCAATTTTGTTATGGAACCGGAATCCGGGATGGTTGGCCTGGATGTGGAGCTGATGCAATTGTTTGCCAAGCATTTAGGTGTCCGTTAT